>NZ_JBHWUE010000002.1:93966-326470 GCF_042738615.1 Rhodococcus sp. NPDC059968 | reverse complement strand
GCGTCCACCGAGGAGGTGACACCGGCCTTGACTGCCTGACTCACCAACGAGGAGCCACGCGACGGCCCTCGTACACCACTCCCATGGACTTGACCGTACGACCTCGGCACGAAGAAGATCTCCGTCGTGTCCTGGGATCTCAACCTCGCGCTGAGCGGCAACACCGATGCGGGCCCGCACGACTCGATCGGGATGGGCGGTGGCGCCGCGCCGGGTGGTGGCATGCCCGGCGGCGGAGGTGGCGGGAACGCGCTGAAGGAGCGGTTCCTCGCCTCGGAGGCTCTCGCGAGCGTGTACGAGGACGCGTACCGCGAGCTCTACCGGCACTTGTTCGGCAGTGGCCGGGCCATCGAGATCCTCGACGAGATCGCGCAGACCGTACCGGCATCCGACGGACTCGGCGCCGAGAAACTCACATCGGAAGTCGAGACCCTGCGTGCGCGGTTGCAGGCCCGCACGGACGCGCTGGCCGCGAACGAGGTGATCGTCGCCGGGTAGACGTCACAGAGAATCCTCAGAATCATCACAATCTGCCGCTACGAAAGCCGCCTATCCTCGCCGGAATGACCTCTGAGCGCGCACGGAACTCTGCGAATCACGCCCGACCCGAGTCGACGCGAAAGGTCCTCACGTCGCGGCCCGTCGCCGCGGCCACCATGGCCGGCCTGATCCTGGCGTCCGCGGGGGGACTCGGGTACGTGTTCCTCGGTGACGGCGCGGCAGACAGCCGGACCGTGGCAATCGTCAACACCGACGCCGGCGCGACCGTGGACGGAAAACCGGTGCGTGCGAGCGACACCCTGATCGACAAGCTCGAGGCGAACGAGGCCTTCGACTGGCAGGTGGTCGACGCGGACGCGGCGGCGGGCGGCGACTGGTTCGCCACCGTGACCGTGCCCGAGGACTTCAGCGAGGCGGTGTCCTCGGTGTGGGGCGCGAAGCCGCGGCAGGCGACCCTCGACCTCGACGTCGCGGGTGCCGACCCCGGTGCGTCCGAGGAACTCTCCGGAGTGGTGTCCTCCCAGATCGGCGCGGACGGCATCACGGATCTGCTGGCGAACATGTCCTCGTCGCGGACACGTTTCCAGCAGGCGGGCATGACGGCCGGGTTCCTCGCAGCCGGCACGGCCGCGGCCGACGATGCGGCGCAACAGCTGACGGAGGGCGCCGACACTCTGCTCCCGTATCTCGAGACGGCACGTTCCGGCTCGGTGCAATTGCTGGGCGTCGCCGACCAGGTGGCGGGTGTGGTCGGTGAGACGTCGGGAACGGCCGACGACCTCGCGGACCGGTTGAGTGCGCTGGGCCTGACGCTGGGCGAGGCGAACGACAGCGCCACCCAGATGCGCACCAGGATCGACGACGCGATCCGCGTTCTCGACGCCACACCCGTTGCATCGGACGTGGTCCCGTCGCTCCGTCAGGTTCGTGCCGACCTCGATCTGCTCTCCTCGCAGCTGGGTTCGGTGCCCGGTCTGCTGGGCGGAGGGGTCGGCCCCGACACGGACCTGGGCGAACTCGTGCGTGTCGCGATGGGTCAGCTCACCGACGCCAGCAATCAGCTGAGCAGCGGGGCACGGCAACTGAACGACGGCATCGTCCCGATCGCCGATCAGGCACCGGAGATGCTCGAAGGCGCCACCTCACAGATCGTCGACGGGTTCGCGAAACTGAAGACGTTGTCCGGGCAGCTGTCCACCGACCTCAACAACGGTGTCGCGGCGATGCCGGTGCGCACGGCGGCTCAGCAGAACCAGTTGGCGACGGTGCTCGCCGAACCGGTCGCGGTGACCCGCACCCTCTCCGCGCCGTCACCGATCCTCACCGCCGAGCACCTCGCCGTCGGCTTCGGGATCACCACCGTGCTGCTGGCGGGGGCCGTCGTGTGGATGGGTCTGCGGCGCAAAGCCTGATCGTCAGCGGGCGTCCTGGATACGACGCCACGGCGTGGCCTGCTCGAGCTCGAACGCCAACTCGAGCAGCGTCCGCTCGTCGCCGTGGTCGGCGGAGAAGTGCGACGCCAGCGGCAGGCCGCGGGACGTCTCGTGCATCGGCAGCGAGATGGCCGGTCCGCCCGACGCGTTGTTGAGCGGCGTGAACGCCGTGTAGGCGATCAGCTTGTCGAAGAGCTCCTCGAAACTCTGTGTCGGCGAGAGGTATCCGAGCTCCGGAGTCGTGTGGGCGAGGGTGGGCGACAGGATCACGTCGTACTTCTGGAAGATCTGCGCGTACTCACTGTATGTGCGCCGCAACCGGTAGAGCACCCGCGGAGTCTTCGCGATCTTCTTGCGGTACATCGCGGCGAGTCCGCGCGTCAGGTTGTCCGTGGCGTCGCGGTCGAAGTCCGGTCCGAGCATCCGCTTGCCGTTGCTGGAGATGACGAACGACAGAAATCCCCAGTAGATGCAGAAGTCCTCGACGAACGAGGAGTTCACCGGCATCGGGCACTCCTCGACGTGGTGACCGAGGTCCGCCAGCAGATCGGCGGTCGCGTGGACCGACTTGCGGGTCTCGTCGTCCGTGCGGGACACGGTGACCGAATCGACCACCACCCCGACCTTCAGCCGGGTGCTGCTCGGCCCCTCGACCAACCGGATGGGTGGCAGCGCCGGATTGCGGTAGTACCGTTCGGCGGCCGCCATCCACCGTGCGGTGTCCCGCACCGAGCGGGTGACGGCGCCCTGCGCGATGATCCGGATCGGCAACGTCTTGTCCATGGCGTCGGGGACCGTCCGACCGCGGGACGGCTTCAGGCCGACGAGCCCACACGCGGCCGCGGGAATGCGGATGGATCCGCCACCGTCGTTGGCGTGCGCGATCGGCACGACCCCCGAAGCGACGAGTGCGGCCGATCCGCCGGACGACGCTCCCGGCGAGAACGCGGGATTCCACGGATTGTGCACGGCCTCGGCGTCCATGAACTCGGTGGACGCGCTGAAGCCGAACTCGGGCAGCCTGCTCTTCCCCAGAGACAGCACACCCGTCGACAGGTACTGCGTGACGAAGTCGCTGTCGGCCCGGGCGGGCTGCGCGGCGAAAGCGACGCTGCCGTGCTGCGTGGGCAGGCCCGCGACGTCGACGTTGTCCTTGACGACGGTGGGCACTCCCGCGAAGAGACCCTCGTGCGGGCGGTCCGCCTCCGTCAGCGCACGGTCGAAGTCGGCCAACGCCAGGGCGTTCAGGGCGGGTCCGACGGATTCGGCGCGCGCGATCGCCGCCTCCGTCACCTCGCGGATCGACACCTCGCCGGAGGCGATCCGTGCCGCGAGGCCGGTGGCGTCGAGGTCGCCGAGCGCGTCTTCGCGGAATGCGTGGACGACGGTGTCGTCACGGGCGGGGTTGCTGAACTCGGTCACTTCCGAAGCCTATTGGACGCTCGGCCTGCAGGGATGGAATTCCGGTCGCGAAACGAGCACGGGCGCACGGACACACCCGAGAGTGGTCCGTGCGCCCGTGGCCGCGAAGAGGAAACTAGACGATCAGGCCCGCGGTCTGCGTGCGTGCCTTCTCGAAACGAGCGGCGACGTCCGCCCAGTTCACGATGTTCCAGAAGGCCTTGACGTAGTCGCCCTTGACGTTCTGGTAGTCGAGGTAGAAGGCGTGCTCCCACATGTCGAGCAGCAGCAGCGGCGTGAGGCCGATCGGGATGTTGCCCTGCTGGTCGTACAGCTGGACGATGAGCAGGCGCTGGCCGATGGAGTCCCAGGCCAGGATGGACCAGCCGGAGCCCTGGATGGCGTTGGCGTTGGCCGAGAAATGGTTGCGGAACGCGTCGAAGCCGCCGAACTGGTCGTCGATCGCGGCAGCGAGCTCACCGGTCGGCTTGTCGCCACCGTCGGGCGAGAGGTTGTTCCAGAAGACGGTGTGGTTGGTGTGGCCGCCCAAGTGGAAGGCGAGGTTCTTCTCGTGCAGGTTGACCACGGCGGGCAGGGTGTCCGACTCGCGGAGTTCGGCCAGCTTGTCGAGGGCCGTGTTGGCACCGGTCACGTACGCGGCGTGATGCTTGTCGTGGTGCAGTTCCATGATCTTGCCGGAGATGTGCGGCTCGAGAGCTGCGTAGTCGTACGGGAGTTCCGGCAGCGTGTAAACAGACACGAGGGTCCCTTCATCTATGGGCGTGTGAGCCCTAGTGTTTCCGGGTGCCGACGACACGTGGGCACGCGTCTGACACCCGCCTTTGGCGAATCGTTCTCGGGTATATACCCAATCTCATTGGTACACCCTGCGCAACAGTTGGGGTCACGGAGCGATTCCCGGAAAGGAAAGTTCGGGCACCCGAAAAAAGGCTGGCGCGGCGACACTGGATGTCGTGAGAATTCGTCCGACCGGTGAACGGAACCTTAAGCTGACGCGATGCCTTCGCTGATACCTGTTGCAGATTCGCATGCGGCCGCGCCGCGTGTGGAGCTCACGGGCGCGAACCTGCTCCGCTTCTTCGCAGTTCTGGCCGTGATTTACTCGCACATCTCGTTCTATCTGATCGACGACCTCGGAACCGGATGGTGGTTCATCGACGTCGTCTACCAAATCTTCATCGAGCGAGGCGGTCTCAACCAGCATCTGTCCTTCCTCGGGGTCGCCGTCTTCATGATGCTGACCGGGGTGCTGATCACCCGTTCGGCTATTCGTCACGAGCCCGGGCAATTTCTGTTCAACCGGCTCGGACGAATCCTGCCCGCATTCTGGGTGGCCGTTCTCGCCGCGATCGTGCTGGTCCGCCTCGGCATCAACGGCATGTTCAGCGGCCAGGACGGGGTGTCGAATATCGACGCGGCCCTGAGTTTCGTGCTCGGCGGATTCTTCCTCAAACCCGAGGTGGCGGTTCTCGGAGTCACCTGGACCCTCGCCGTGCAGATCGTCTTCTACCTCGCCTGCGTGGCCGCGCGCCCCGTTCTGCGCACCCTGCCCATCGCGATGCCGATGGCCGGTGCCGCGCTCTGCGCGCTGATCCTGCTCTACAACCTGTACGCGCCGCAGCCGTACACGGTTCCGATGCTGTCCAAGATCGCCGCGACGCTGCCGGCCGTGTTCCTCGGGCAGATCATCTACCTCGGCTGGGCGCGGCTCGCGGACTGCCGGTGGATCGTCGTCGCCGGGCTGGCCCAGGTCGAGGTCATCCGCCTCGCCACCGACTTCCGCGTGTACTGGGCGGGCGATCATTACCTCTGGACGTTCGCCGTCGTCACCGCGTGCGTCGTGCTGGTGGGCCGATACGACGGGCCCGCGGCGCACTGGGCCGTCGTGCGGTGGACCGCGACGCGCAGTTTCGCGATCTACCTCGTCCACACTTTGATTCTCTACCGCGTGTACGAGCACACGGTCGGCTCGTTCGGCGAGACCGGAGCGGTGGTCGCATTCCTCGTGGTGACGGCACTCGTGTCGGAGGCGCTGTTCCGGTGGGTGGAGGTCCCCGCGACGGCGTGGGTCACCGCTCGCGTCGAGCGGATGCGCGCACAGGCGGCGCTCGCGCAGGAGGCCACTCCGGCACCGCGCGTAGCATCGAATCATGTCTTGGTACGACGAGCTTCTGGGTCGAGCAGCCGCTAAGTCCGTAATGGTCACCGCCGAGGATGCCCTCCCCGGACGCAGCCAGCCGATTCCCGTTCCGGCGACGCACTTCGTCAACGGTCACCCCCTGCAACCCCCGTTCCCCGAGGGCATGCAGACCGCGGTGCTGGGCATGGGATGTTTCTGGGGCGCCGAGAAGGAGTTCTGGCAACTGGACGGCGTCTACAGCACCGCGGTGGGATATGCCGGCGGCTACACGCCCAACCCCACCTACGAGGAGACCTGCTCCGGTCGCACCGGGCACACCGAGGCGGTGCTCGTGGTCTTCGATCCCAAGGTGATCTCGTACGCCGAGATCCTCAAGGAATTCTGGGAGAACCACGACCCCACGCAGGGCATGCGGCAGGGCAACGACCAGGGAACGCAGTACCGTTCGGCGATCTACACGATCGACGAACAGCAGGTGGAGATCGCCGAAGCCACCGGTGAGGCCTTCGAGAAGAGGCTCGCCGACGCCGGATACGGGGCGATCACCACGGAGATCGCCCCGCTCACGCAGTTCTACTACGCCGAGGACTACCACCAGCAGTACCTCGCGAAGAACCCGGGCGGTTACTGCCCCGTGCACGCCACCGGCATCAGCTGCCCCGTCGGTCTGCTGAAGCAGGACGAGGTCCCGGCGCAGACCGACATCCTGCCGCCCTCGTAGCCTCCGGTCTCAACCGCGGGTCGCGGACCACGTGAGCACAGCGGACGCCGCGATGGCGCTGACGGTGCGCACGTGGTTCCACCCGGTCCAGCCCGACACGTAGTCGCGCCAGTACACCGCCGAGTCGGCGGCGGTGGGATCGATCGCGTCCAGCGCGTTGTTGTGCGGCACGTGGTAGACGATGGTCAGGACGATCCCCACGAGATACAGCGCGCAGGCGATCACCGCGTAGACGGCCGAACTGTCGTGCCGCACTATGCTGACGACCGCGAGCACGATCGACGTCAATGCGGTGCCGAACACCGCCGTCATGAACCAGAAGTTCGGCGCCTCGCGGTTGATCGCCTGCATTGCCGAGATGCCCTGAGCCGGTTCCAGGCGACCGAGCCCGGTCATGATGAACGTGGAGAACGCGAACATCACGCCGCCCACCACGCCGGCGCCCACCGCCGTGACGATCGTCAGATAACGCTCCATGGTCAGACCCTCCAGACACCGGCCGCTGCTGCGGCGCGGACGTAGTCGGTGAAGTCGCGGGGCGCGCGCCCGAGTGCGCGTTCGACCCCGTCGGTGAGCGATGCGTTGCGCCCGTCCAGCACTTCGTCGAACAGGTAGGTGAGCAGGCCGATCGCGTCGGACGGTACCCCCTGCCCGCCCAGGGCCGTCGAATACTCTTCCGAAGTGACTGGTGTGTACCGGATTTCGCGACCCGTTGCCTCCGAGATCGCGGCGACGGCGTCACCGAACGACAACAACCGCGGCCCGGTCAGCTCGTACAGTTCGCCGGCGTGGCCGTCCCCGGTCAGTGCGGCGACGGCGATCTCCGCGAGATCGTCCGCGTCGACGAAGGGTTCGAGCACGCGTCCGTCGACGGGTAGCGCGAGGTCGCCTGCGAGCAGTGAGTCGAGCATGAAGCTCTCGCTGAAATTCTGGCTGAACCAACTCGACCGGAGGATCGTCCACTCGGCTCCCGCCTTGCGGACGGCGAGTTCGCTGCGCTCGGCCTCGGTTTCACCGCGACCGGAGAGCAGGACGAGTCGCCGGGCCCCGTTCGCGACGGCCAGGCCCGCGAACTCCTCGACGACCTCCGCCGCTCCCGGTACCGCGAGATCCGGGTAGTAGGCGATGTACACCGAGGTGATTCCTTCGAGCGCCGGCCGCCACGTGTCCCTGTTCTCCCAGTCGAACGGGGGACGGCCGGAGCGGGAGCCGCCCCGAGCGGGCACGTCTGCGGCGGCGAGCCGGGCGAGGACGCGGCTGCCGACCTTGCCGGTGCCGGTGAGGACGAGTGTGTGCGGTGTCGTTGTCATGTCTTCAGTCAAGACGGCGTCGTCGAGACTTTCCATGGTTGAAACGCGCTGATACATACGCGAGCGTCTACGCTGGACTTGTGGATCCCCTCGCCGGTCTCATCAGTGGTCCCCGTGCCGCAGGAGCGTTCGTGCTCCGCTCGATCATGGAACCGCCATGGTCGCTGCAGATCGACGACCACGCACCGCTCAGCCTCGTCGCGATGGGCCGGGGCGAAGCGTGGGTCCTTCCGCACACCGGCGACCCGGTTCAGCTCACCGAGGGTGACGTCGCGATCGTCCGCGGACCCGAGCGGTACGTCGTCGCCGACCATCCGGACACCCCGCCGCACGTGATCATCAACCCCGACCAGAGCTGCACAACGCTCCGTGGGGAGCCGCTCGCCGAGGCGATGGACCTCGGGGTGCGAACCTGGGGAAACAGTGCGGACGGCCGCACGGTCATGCTGACCGGGACGTACCAGACCCCGGGCGAGATCAGCATGCGACTGCTGACCGCGCTCCCGGAACTCGTCGTGCAGCGCCGCGCCGACTGGGACTCGCGGCTGGTCACCCTCATGCACGACGAAGTGGTGCGCGACGAACCCGGACAGGAAGCGGTGCTCGACCGCCTGCTCGACCTGCTGCTGATCGCGGTGCTGCGCGCCTGGTTCGCGCGGCCGGCGGCCGAGGCGCCGTCGTGGGTACGGGCGCAGAGCGACCCGGTGGTGGGCAAGGCAATGCGCATCCTGCAGAACAACCCGTCCCGCCGGTGGACCGTGGAGTCGCTCGCCGCGGAAACCGGTATGTCGCGGGCTGCCCTCGCACGGCGGTTCACGGACCTCGTCGGCGAACCGCCCATGACGTTCCTCGCCGGCTGGCGGCTCTCCCTGGCCGCGGATCTGCTCCGCGAACCCGACGCCACGGTCGCGTCGGTGGCCCAGCGAGTGGGGTACGGGAGCGGATTCGCGCTGAGTGCGGCGTTCAAACGCGTGCGCGGAGTGAGCCCCAAGGAGCATCGTGAGATGGCGGGGAGCAGATGAGTGTATTACGGCACAGTGCCCAAAGACACACCGGATTAACTTGATCTTGTTTGCCTTGCGTACGACCCTGGATGGTAGGGAATTGTCGGCGAGAGGACCGGATCCGGAATGTGGAACAACTCTCAAGCGCGGGGGCTGCGTAAGCGGTCGGCCCGTCAGCGGCACAACCCGCTACTCCGGCGCTCGGACCGGATCGAGAACATGCTCACCCTCGCGGTCGTGGTGCTCGCGTTCGCGATGCTGCCCCTGGCCATCCTCGTGGGCGCCCGGACCATCGACAGTCAGCTGACGCTGGCGGAGAAGCAGGTCGCGGACTACCGCACCGTCTCCGCCACCACGCTCGCCGACTCCACCGGCGTGTCCGTCACCTCCGACGTCGCACCGTCGGGCGTCGACACCGCCCCCGCCAAGTGGACGTGGGGTAACGAAACCCGCCACGCCGACATCACCGTCGACCCCGCCACGCCGTCGGGAACGAAGGAAGACATCTGGGTCAACGCCGACGGCAACCTCACCACCGAACCGATGTCGCCGTCCGCGGCACGAGTGGCCGGCGTGATCGCCGGGCTGTTCACCTGGTTCGCGGTGATGATGATCGCGCTGTCCGGCTTCCTCATCTGCCGCGCCTCCCTGAACCGCGCCCGCGACGCGCAGTGGGACCGCGACCTCCGCCAGTTCCTGGATTCGACCACCAGGCACTGAGCCTGCTCAGCTGATCGAGCCCCTGAATTCGACCGCCTGCTGCGCAGCCTGCGTGGTGACGGCGATGTCGGCGACAGGGTAGACGTGGAACTCGAAGAAAGGTCCGAATTTCGTCGGGCCGTCCAAGACGTCGTTCGGGTCGTCCGCCTCGACGAAGGCGAATCCCCCGGTTCCGTCCAGGCGACCGAGGAAATGATGGAAGTTCGCCCCTTCCGCCGGCGTCCATCTCGCGAACACTTCGAGGCTCCGCCGCGCAGCTTCCTCGTTCTCGGCGGCGGACCCACCATTACGCAGCGTCCAGGTAATCACGTACTTCATCGCACCCTCCCGAGGGTGTGCCGGGATCAGCTCGCGGGGACCGCGCCGAGCTGCTGAAGGAATCCGAGCGTGTCCCACACCTGCCAGGTCTCGGCGATCTTGCCGTCGGCCAGCCGATGGATCGAGATCGCGTCCACTCGGATCTTGTTGCCGGTCGGCGCAATCCCGTTCATCTCACCGACGTGCGTTCCCGTGCCCGTCCAGCGCACGACGACGCGGTCACCGGCCGAGAACATCTCCTCGATGGTCCAGTGCCCGTCCACCCCGTCCTGGTAGGCCGAGATCGCCGCCACCATTCCCGCGGGACCCGGCCCACCCGGGACCTGGGGATCGTGCATCTCGTGGTCGCTGCTGAACAGCTCCTCCGCTATCTCGTTCTTTCGATCGTTGTTCATCTCCTCGTAGAATCGACGCACTACCGCCTCTTCCGCAGAACCCATGACAACCTCCGGCGTACTCGAGAGTCCACACGGCCGTTCCGGTCGTACTTCGAGCATTCCACCGGCGGAAAGGGAACGGAATGTTGCTGAGCGCGCCGAAAGACCCGAGCCGTCGTCGAGTGGAGGTGTGATGGGCGCGGAGTCCCGACTACGTGAACTGGGCCTGGTGCTGCCCCGAGAGTCCGTCGCGCGGTGGGCGATCTCGACCGCATCGGTGCGTGGCTCACCGTCACGGGGTTCGTCAACGCCGAGCCGGGCTACGACCAGACGACAGCGGTGCTCAACGGATTCTCCGAGGTGGTACTCGACGTGTTCGGCCCGGAAATCGGCGACCACGCCCGGACGGCGATCGGGGTGGCCGCGCTGCCCCTGAATCTTCCGGTCGTCGTGGCCGCCGAACTCGAGCTTGCCTAGCTCAGTTGCGGAACGACTTCGCTCGCGACCAGTTCAAGGTGGTCGAGGTCGCCGAGATCGAGGGTCTGCAGGTAGATCCGCTGCGATCCGGCCTCGGCGTAGCGGCCGATCTTGTCGACGAGCTCGGCGGGCGACCCGGCGAGGCCGTTCTCCCGCAGCTCGCTCACCTCGCGTCCGATGCTCGTGGCGCGTTTCGCGATCTCCTCCTCGGTGCGCCCGCAGCACAGGACGAGCGCGTTGGAATACACCAACTCGGTGGGGTCGCGATCGATCGCCTTGCACGCGAGCCGGACCCGTTCGATCACGTCCCGCGTCTCGTCGACGGACTGGAACGGGACGTTGAACTCGTCCGCGTACTTCGCGGCCAGCGCAGGGGTCTTCTTCTTGCCGGTGCCGCCGATCAGGACGGGCGGACCCTGCGGCTGCCGCGGCTTCGGGAGTGCGGGCGAATCCTTGACCGTCAGGTGCGTCCCGTCGTAGGAGAAGGTCTCACCGAGCGGAGTGCGCCACAGCCCCGTGATCACCGCGAGGGATTCCTCGAGCCGCTCGAACCGCTCCTTCAGCGGCGGAAACGGGATGCCGTACGCCTGGTGCTCCCCCTCGTACCAGCCGGCGCCGATGCCGAGGTCGACGCGGCCGCCGCTCATCTGATCGACCTGCGCCACCGAGATCGCCAGCGGTCCGGGATACCGGAACGTCGCGGACGTGACGAGGGTGCCGAGCCGGATCGTGGACGTCTCCCGGGCGAGACCCGCCAGCGTGATCCACGCATCGGTCGGTCCGGGAAGACCCTCGGTGTTCATGGCGAGGTAGTGATCCGACCGGAAGAACGCGCCGTACCCGAAACGTTCGGCGGCCTGCGCCACCGCCAGAAGATCGTCGTAGGTGGCACCCTGCTGGGGTTCGGTAAAGATTCGCAACTCCATGTGAACCACTCTGCCCGATCCGTGATCGGTACGCTGATTTCATGGCCAAGATCCCACTGAACCTGCCGAAACCGCTGGCCGACAAGCTGCCCGACGCGTTCGGAGGCTCCAGCGCCGGCGTGGTGCCGGTGGTGCGGCTGCAGGGGATGATCGCATCCGGCGGCGCGGGTTTCGGGCGGGCGCTGAGCGCGGAATCCGTCGAGGAACCGTTGCGACGCGCGTTCACCACCCACGGTGCGAAAGCGGTGGCGCTGCTGATCAACAGTCCCGGCGGGTCGCCGACGCAGAGTGAATACATCGCCGCCCGCATCCGGCAGCTCGCCACCGAACACGAACTGCCCGTGCTCGCGTTCTGCGAGGACGTCGTCGCGTCCGGCGGCTACTGGCTGGCCTGCGCGGCCGACGAGATCTACGCGACCGCCACGTCGGTGGTCGGCTCCGTCGGCGTCATCTCGGCGGGCTTCGGGTTCTCCGAACTGATCGACCGGCTGGGCATCGAACGGCGGCTGCACTCGGCCGGCGAGGCGAAGGCCCGCCTCGACCCGTTCTTCGCGGAGAAGTCCGAGGACGTGCAGTGGCTCGAACAGATCCAGGAAGGCATCCACGACGAGTTCCGCGACTGGGTGGTGGGTCGCCGAGGGGACAAGCTGAAGGCGGACGGGACCGAGCTGTTCAACGGCGACGTCTGGCTGGGGCGCCGCGCCGTCGAGCTCGGCATCATCGACGGGATCGGCACACTGCGCGAGGTGGTGGAGAAGCGGTTCCCCGACGCCACCCTCGAGATGACCGGACCGCGCCGCTCCCTCTTCGCGAAGCTCGGGCTGCCCGCTGCGAGCTGGGACGAGGTGGCCGCCGCGATCGTCGGTGCGGCCAGTGCCCGCGTCGCGTGGTCGCGGTACGGGCGGTAACTACTTCGGCACGACGACCCCGACCGGGCCCGCGCCGATGCACAGCGACAGGTCCGGGGTCAGGGCGCTCACCCGCACGCTCCGACCGCTGCCGGTGAGCCGCACGAACACCGAATTCGGGCCGCGTTGCACCGGCACCCGCACCGGGCTGCCGACCTCCATCGCGACGGCGATCTCCCCGTCCGCAGTGGCCATGTAGTTGAGCTGCGCAGTCCACTCCCAGCCGGTCAGCGGTCCGTCGAGGGGAAGCGGGACGAAACTGCGCTGCTCCACCAGGTTCCCGCAGTCCGGGACGGGTCCGGGCTCGATCGCGCGCACCCACGTGACCTGGGCGTCGACCACCGAACCCGCGTCGTCGATCATCCGGAGGTCGGGGGTGCTGTCGGAGAACTCGGGGCGGTCCCGCAGCGGGGCGAGGACCCGGCTCACCAGGTTGTTCGGGTACGCGACCGGCAACAGCACCCAGATGGACGCGGGCTGCTGGAGGATCGGCGCGTCATCCCGCTCGGCGAGCGACGCACGCGCGGTCGCGAGGTAGGCGGTAGTCGGGTTCTCCTCCCAGCTGCGGGTGAACGTGTACGTCGACCACAGGCTGCTCGCGACGAACGCGACGACGGCGGTCACGGCCACCAGCGGCCGCACCCGAACCGGGTCGGCGCGTCGGCGGGGTGCCCGGGCGATCACCGCGACGGCGATCGCGAGAATCACCGCGGTGTCCGTGAAGTAGCGCAGGGTCTGCGCGAGTTCGTAGGTGGTGTCCGCGCCCCATCGGGTGACGACCATCGCGGTCACCGACAGCAGGAAGTACCCGGCCGTGAGGATCCACACCCAGCCGATGCGGCGCTTCAGCCGGACCGTCGTGACGACCGCCGCCATGAGGACCACCCAGCCGACCACCTCCAGCGCCGTCGACGGGGAGGCCCACGGGGGACTCGGAATCCACCGTTCCCACGTCCACGGACCACCCACGAACGTGGGCAGCAGCCCGAGCGACGTACCGTGGTGGAACAGTTCGAACGCGCGCGACGCACCCGCCCACTCCCACTGCGACGCGACGGTGGAGAAGTAGAACGCCGCCCACACCGCGAGCACCGCCGCCGACGGGATCCAGAGGGCCGCGCCTCGCCGCAGCGTCGACCGCACAGGCCGCTCCCGCCCGCCGACGTGCGCGAGCAGGGCCACGGTCGCGAACGCGGCGAACGGGACCACGACGGACTTCTCGAAGAACAGCAGCGACGCGATCAGCACCAGCGTGCCCGAGACCGCGTACCGCCGCCGTCCGGTGCGGCACACCTCGAGGGCGTCGCGCGCCACCCACGCCAGCGCGATCTGCAGGGGCAGTGCGTTGAGCGCCGCCGCCCACCAGGCGAACGCCGGCACAGTCAGCGGAGAGAACAGATAGATCGCCAGCGGAACCAACAGGACGGGTCGTGGACCGAGGATCGTGCGAAGTAACCGGAAGACCGCATACGACGCCACCGCCTGCAGCGCGATCATCGTCAGCATCGGCAGGATCCACTCATACGGCGCGACGCGCGTCGCGATACCCGCCACCAGGAAAGCTCCCGGCATCAGGTGACCGTCGTGGTCGTAGAGCAGCAGGTCGGCCGAGAGCAGCGGGAGGCTTCCGCCGCGTCCGGCGAGGATCAGATCGTCCCAGTAGAAATCGCTGTTGGCGGCTACCCACGTCCGCACGAGAAGTTGCACCACGACGAGGGCTGCCGCCACCTGGAGGACACGGGCGGGCCCGAGGTGCCACCGCGATCCGACGTCGTCCGTCATCGTTTTCCGAGATTACAGATCGGGTGGAACCAAACCGCGCCGGGCTGCGTCAGATCAAGTGTCGGGGCATTTTCGCCCGGCACAGGTGGGGGAGACGACGGCCGGTCCGGAGTTCTCGGGTCGCTTCGCGGGCGATCCGAACTGGAGGGGTAATTCCGGGCCGAGCCGTCGGTCACCGAGTCCGATTGTTCACCGAGCTGCGATGTCAAATTCATCCACCGTTGTGGACCGTTCATCCGAGGCTGTCAACAAACACGGATTCGCATGCGCTCTGACCTGTGTATAGGGACTACTCGCACTGTCCATAACTGTGTATGAACCTGTGGAAACTGTGGATAACTCCGCATTTCACGTGGTGCAGCTCACACATTCTCCCCAAAAAGGACGATTCGGTCGTGGGCTGCCCGCATTCGCGGGTCGTGACAGAATCGGCAATGTGAAGTGGGTGCGGAGGGCATGAGCGTCGTCGTTCAGGTGTGCGCGCGATGCGCGGCTCGGTGGCCGGTCCTCGGCTCCCCGGCGCAGTGGTGTCCCCGTTGCCACGGTGTGCTGCTCGCCCCCGTCCGCACCGACCAGCACCAGCCACCCGCGAGTCGGGGGTTCCGCTGGATCGCGCGATCCCCGCTGCGACGTAGCGGTCTCGCGGCCGAGCCGCCGACGACGAGCCCCACCCCGCACTACACCGAGATCCCCCGCTGGGGACTCCACGATCACGTCGAATCACCCTCCACGCGACGCGACTGGCCGGAACTGCTCGCCGGCAAGGCGGCCTTCTTCCTCACCCTCACCGCAGGCCTGTACGCGTTCGCCGTGATCGCCGAACTGGGCCGGTACGCCGTCCTCCTCCGCAACCGGACCCGGCTGATCGACCCCACCCTGCTCGCCGTGTCCGACATCGCGGTGTTCCTCGGCCAGGCCGGCGGGATGCTCCTCGCGCTGCTGTCGGGGATCGGCGGAGTGTGCTGGCTGCTGCGGATGCGTCGGCGCACGTTCGCCCGGGCCAAGACGTCCGACCCGCGCACCCCCACCGAGGTGATCGTCGGTTGCGCGGTGCCGGGCCTGAACCTGGTGATGCCGGGTGTGTACCTGCTCGAGGTGATCCGCCGCGATCCCCGCGCGGTCCTGCTGGTCCGAGCCTGGTGGAGCCTGTGGGTCTTCGGCGCCGTGCTCGTCGTCTTCAACTGGTTCTGGCGGTCCAGGCCGGGACTGCAGGCCATGGCGGACGGTGTCCTGCTGGCCGCGTTCACGGCGCTGGTCGCCTCCGCGACCGCCGTCCTCGCACTGATGGTGCTCCGGCGGCTCGAGGGCCGGACGCTCAAGGGGGCGAAGGAGCCCGTTACCCGCTGGGTGATCGCCACCGGGCCGCCGCCGCAGAAGGACGCCGAGAAGGCTGCGGAGAAGTCCGCCGAGAAGACGCCCGAGATCAGCGACCGGGAAGCCGTCGCGTCGTGAGCCCCGACCGGCGCGGACCCCTGGTAGTGGCGCACCGCGGCGCATCCGCAGCGATGCCGGAACACACGCTCGCCGCGTACGAGCTGGCGCTGGAAGAGGGCGCGGACGGGCTCGAATGCGACGTGCGGCTCACCCGCGACGGCCACCTCGTGTGCGTCCACGACCGCACTGTCGACCGGACGTCCACCGGGACGGGCGTCGTCAGCGAGATGACCCTCGAGGAGCTGGCGGAGTTCAATTACGGCACGGAAGACGAGCCGGCCGAACTCCTCGAGCTGAGCGCGCTGATCGCACTCACCCTGGACTGGACGGCGCGCCCGGTGAAGCTCTTCATCGAAACCAAGCATCCCGTGCGTTTCGGCGGTCTCGTCGAGAGCAAGGTGCTCGCCGAACTGCAACGCTTCGGCATCGCCGCACCCCCGTCCGCCGACCACTCCCGCGCCGTCGTGATGTCGTTCTCCGCCGGAGCGGTGTGGCGGATCCGCCGGTCGGCGCCGATGCTCCCGACCGTGCTGCTCGGCGAATCCGCCCGGTACCTCGGCGGGGGCGCCGCGACCACCGTCGGCGCCACCGCGGTCGGTCCCTCGGTGAAGACGCTGCACGAACACCCGGACATCGTCGACAAGGCCGCCGCCGCAGGGCGCGCCACGTACTGCTGGACCGTCGACAACCGCAGCGACGTCGAACTGTGCCGCGAACTCGGGGTCAGCTGGGTGGCCACCAACCACCCCGGCCGCACCAAGAAGTGGCTGGCGTCCTGACCGGACCGGCGTCGGCGTGTAGGTTTTGGCGTCGTGGCAAAGAAGAGCAAGAGAAACAGTGGTCCGAAGCCCGACAGTGCCCGCGCCGAGAAGCTCGCGCAGCGGCAGGCGGAACGGGAGAGCGCCGCAGCGGCCGTGACCCGGCCGTTCGAAGGCCTCGCCGCCGAATGCGATCTGGTGGCGCTGCGCGAGTTCGTCCCGTCGGCGACCGCCCCGCTTCCCGTCAAGGATTCGTCCCGTCCGGTGACGCTCGCGACCGTGCTGCCCGGTGCCGTCGCGGCGCTGGTCCGCGACGAGGGTGAAAGTGCCACCGGGTTCGTCGGTGTGCAGGTCCAGGCGCATTCCGCGGATCTCGGCGCCGATCTGGCCGCGTCCGTCGACTGGGTCCGTGACGCCGCGGCCGGCGAATCGCTGGCCTCAGCCAACCCCGGATCCGAGACCCCGGCACTGGCCGACGTGATCGACGCGGACGCACCGCTCGACATCACCGTGCACCAGGATTTCAACTGGTGGATTCCCGAAGGCGTCGAGCCGGCCCCCGAGGTCGCGACCACCGTGCAGCACGCGAATGCGGCGATCATGCCATCCGCACGAGTCGAGGCCGAGGGTGTCGTCGCGGCGTGGTGGGTCGATGCGGGCCAGAAGGCGCACATCCGCTGGGTGCGCCCGGAAAACGAGGACGATCTGATGCTGGCCCTGGCACGCGTGCACGCGACCGGCGGCCTGCACCTCGGTGAGGGTTCCCGCTACGCCGGGTCGTTCCGGACACACGGTCTGCTGGTCCCGGTGTTCGACCTGGACCGCGAAAAGCATGCGAACGAGTGGGCCGCCGCCACCGTCGAACTCGGTCAGCGTCTGGCCGAGGCGCTCGCCGTCGACGCGCCGCTCACCACCGAGGAGCGACGCGCCCGCGACGGACTGCGTGGCCGCCAGGTCACCCTGCGATAGGGCCCTTCGCGCCCGTGCGCCTTTCTGGTAGCTACCACAACCAGAAAGGCGCACGGGCGGCGGAGCCGCCTAAATGGAGCCGCCGGCTGCGTGCGGTGCCCCGGACGTGTCTGCGACGCCGCTCATCTCGCGTGCGACGAACTCCTCGAGATCGAACAGGTTGCTGCCCGCGCGGTCGGCGATGGTCAGCAGCGTCGTCATGCTCGCGACCTCCTCGACCTGCTCCTTGAGGAACCACTGCATGAACTGCTCGCCGAGGTAGTCGCCCTCCTCGCGGGCGGTGCTCGCCAGCTGCACGATCTGCTCGGTGACCGACTGCTCCTGAGTCAGGGCGAGTGCGATCGGCTCGCGTGCGTTGTCGAACTGGCCCTTCGCCGCGTCGACACCCGACAATTCCACGGAGATGTCGCGATCGAGGAAGTACTGGACGATCATCATGGCGTGGTTGCGCTCTTCGACGGCCTGCTTGTAGAAATGCTTGGCCAACTGCGGCAGGTCCGCATTGTCGAAATAGACGGCAGTCGCGATGTACTGGTGTGACGCGTTGAATTCGTTGCGAATCTGGTCGTGAAGCAGAGCGTGGAATTTCGTCTTGTGCGCGTCAGTGGAAGTCATGAAATGGATAATATCGCTGGTCAGAGCGGGTGTCATCCAAGTTCAACCTAATTTTGGGAAGCGTTCCCAAACTAAAGTCAACCTAATTTCGGGACCATTTTGATGTCATTTTCCTAACCTGAACTGGCGACGGATCCCCGACGGGAACGGGGCAAACCACGTCGGCGGGCACCCGTCCGTGTATAAAATTCACAGCGTTCTGACGGCGCGGCCCGGAGGGGCAGGCACATGTTGAGACGACCCGGTGCATGGATAGCGTTGATCCTCGGTGCCCTTTTCCTGGGGGCGACGATTCCCGCCCCGGCGCAGGCCGACCCGCTGTATCCCTGGCCGGATCCCGACTCCTTCTATCTCGCTCCGGCCGACCTCGGGGTCCTTCGTCCCGGCGACGTCGTGCGGACGCGGCGGATCGACACCTGGATGTACGCGAATTCGGACGGGTGGCAGATCGCGTTCCGGTCGACGAACTCGACGGGGCATCCGATCCTGGCCGTCACGACGGTTCTGCTTCCCCGCGGTGTCGCGAATCCTCCGCTCGTGTCGTATCAGGCGATCGTGAATTCGCTCGGAACCAAATGTGCCCCGTCACACTCGTTGTTCAATCTGGAACTGCAGGAGTCGCCGGGCCTGTATCTGGGTCTGCAACGCGGCTGGGCGGTCTCGGTGCCCGATCATCTCGGCCCGACCGGCGCCTACGGTGCCGCGAAGCTCGGGGGAATGATCACCCTCGACAGCGTCCGGGCGGTGCAGCGGGTGGCCGAACTGGGGTTGTCGCACAGCCCGGTGGCGCTGGCCGGATATTCGGGTGGGGGAATGGCCAGCGCGTGGGCCGCGGCGCTGGCACCGAGTTACGCGCCGGAGCTGAAACTCGACGCGGTGGTGGCGGGTGGGATTCCCGCGGACCTCGAGCAGATGGCCCAGGGCCTGGGATTCAATCCGCACCCGGGGTTCGGGCTCGCGTTCGCTGCCGCGATCGGCTTGGAACGTGAATACCCGGACCAGCTACCGATCTCGTCGCAGCTGAACGCGACCGGGCTGTGGCTGCGCGAGTGGATGTCGAACGAATGCCGCCGGTTCCTTCTGTTCCACGGCGCCTTCCGCAGCGCCGGACAGCTGGCTGCCACCACCAGCCTCATGGCGAGTTCGGGCGCGCACCAGGTACTGCGCGACAACAGCCTGCGGTACTTCGAGGGTGTCCCGACCGCGCCCCTCTACCTGTGGCACGGAACCCTCGACGGGTTGACGCCATTCGATTCGGTTGCCGAGACCGCGCACCGCTACTGCGCCGCCGGCGCCCGACTGACGTTCGTCCCGTACGAGATATCCGAGCACATGACGACGGCAGTGGTGGGCTTTCCGGACGCGTACGAATACGTGGCCGCGCGGTTCCGCGGCGAACCGGCGCCCACCCGCTGCTGACCCGAAGGGTCAGACGCCGCCGCCTGCGCTCTTCGGCGCACCCGGCCGGATCGGTGAGTTCCCGCTCATCTCGCGGGCGATGAAATCCTCGATGTCGAACAGATTGTCGCCGGCACGTTCGACGATCGTCAGGAGCGTGTGCATGCTTGCGACCTCCTCGACCTGTTCCTCGAGGAACCACTGGACGAACCGCTCACCCAGGTAGTCGCCGGTGTCGCGGGCCGTCCGGGCGAGCTTGGTGATCTGTTCCGTGACGACGCGTTCCCGTTCCACCGCCAGTGCGACGGGGGCGCGCACCGAATCGAAATCGGTGACCACGTCGTCGATGCCGGGGACTGTCACTTGGAGGTTGTTGTCGATCAGGTACTGGATCATCATCAGCGCGTGGCCGCGTTCCTCGGCGGCCTGGGAATAGAACCGGCGAGCGAGTTGCGGGAGATCGTGCGAGTCGAAGTAGACGGCCACCGCGATGTATTGCTGGGATGCGGTGAACTCGTTGCGGATCTGCTGCTGCAGAAGGGCATGGAACTCGCTGGGTGCTTTCGGCGCCGGTTGCGTCATGGGTGTCAGTTTACGGCCGTGCGTCACGGTCCGGTGGTGACCAGTTCGGCCGGGACCTGACGGTCGTTCGCCAGCGCGTCGAAGAACTGGGACGCCCGGTCGTGATCCCAGAGCAGCACGTTTCCGGCTCCGTCCACGTCCTCGAACCCGCCGACGGGGACGGTCGTGGTGATCATGTCGCCGCGTACCGCCCAGGCGAGTGCGGCGAGGTTCCAGATGTGGTCGCTCTCGTCGACGCGCAGCGATGCGGCGGTGTCGGTGACGAGGGGCCAGACGCGGAACGGGTTGAGCCACGTCGCGGGACTGGTGGCCTTCGACATCAGGGCCGCCATGAACATCCGCTGATGGTTCATCCGGTCGATGTCGGCGAGCGCGGTCGCGCGGCTGCGGACGAAGCCGAGGGCCTGCGCCCCCGACAGTTCCTGGCAGCCGGGCGCGAGGTTGATCCCCGCGAGCGGGTCGTCGATGGCGGTGTCCAGGCACATGTCGACGCCGCCGACCGCGTCGACGATGCCGGCGAAACCGCCGAACCCGATCTCGGCGTAGTGGTCGATGTGCAGACTGGACGCCTCCTCGACCGTCTGGGTCAGCAGTTGCGGACCACCGAACGCGAACGATGCGTTGATCTTGTCCTCGCCGTAGCCGGGGATCGACACGTACGAGTCGCGCGGGATGCTCACCATGGTCGCCGGGCCGCCGCCGCTGGGGACGTGCACCACGATGATGGTGTCGGTGCGGTCGGGGCCGCTGTTGCCGCCGGTCGACAGTTGCTGTTCCTGCTCGGGGGTCAGCCCGGTGCGGCTGTCCGAACCGACGAGCAGCCAGTTCGTGCCGGGGGTGTCGTCGATCCGGCCGGGGTAGTCGGCCAGCGCGTCGATCCGGTTCAGCGAACTGTCGAGGTAGTAGGTCATGCCCGCGAGCGCCAGGACCAGCACCAGGAACAGGATGCCGATGCGTCGGCCCCAGTTCTGCTTGCGTTTGGGGCGTCGCTGTTGCGGGGGCTCCGGGGTCCGCGGCGGCGCGAGCGGCGGCGGTGGTGGTGGCGTGCGAGGGGGAAGCCGGTCGGGCACCCGTGACGGCGGTGGCGGCGCGTCACGGTAGGGCTGCGGCGTCTGGGTGGGCGCGTAGCCGCGCGGACCCTGCGGCGGCGCCGACCGGGACAACTGCGGTTCGGGGGCCTGCGACCACGCCTGCTGGGGCGGCGGGCCGCCCCGTCCGTCGCGGCGGATCACCTGGGTGCCCTCCGGCGGCTGCGCCGGGGGACCCTGCCGGGGAGCGGGGTGTCGCGGGCGGGGCGCAGGAGGTCCCTGTTGCGGGGGACCCTGCGGTGGCACCCGCCGCGTCTGCGGAGGAACCCGCTGGTCGGGCGGTGGCATTCGGCGGTTCGGGGGCGGCGGCACCTGCTGCCCGCCCTGCGTCCGCCGGGGCGGACGGGGCGGCAGCGGAGGATAGGGGGCGTCGCCGGTCACCCGCACGACTTTACTGGTCCGGCCGGATTACGGAATCCAGCCGACGTGCCCGCGCAGGGCGGCGTAGCCGACGAACGCGACCGAATCGATGGTGGCGTGGGCGATCACGAGAGGCCACAACCGTCCAGTCTTCTGCCAGTACCGGCCGAACACCAGACCCATGGCGACGTTGCCCAGCCCGCCGCCGAAACCCTGGTAGAGGTGGTATGTCCCCCGGAGCACCGCCGACGCGAGGAGTGACGAATTCTCGCTCCACCCGAGCTGCCGCAGCCGGGTGATCAGATATGCGACGACGAGCACTTCCTCCGCGCCGGAGTTCGCGATTGCCCACAGGATCAGGGCCGGCAGCCGCCACCAGTGATCTCCGATCGTGCTGGGCACGACGGTGAGGTTGGCGCCGATCGCGCGGGCCAGCAGGTAGAAGCCGAGCCCGGGCAGACCGATCAGTGCGGCGAGCCCGACACCCTGCGTCGCGTCGGGACGCCAGCGGAATCGGCCGAGCCCGACGGCGCGCGGGCCGAGGCCGCTGCGCCACAGGAGATACAGACCCAGGGCGCCCCAGGCGAGGAGTTTCACGACGCCGAGCAACTGCCGGGCCACATCGATGATCTGGTTCTCAGCGCGGGCGAGGTTGAGGGCGACGGCCTGATCGGCGAGGTTGCCCGGGGTCAGCAGCGATTCGGACAGTGACAGCAGCCCCGACAGTCCGCTCGTCCCGAACGTGACGAGCAGGACGATCGTGATCTCGATCCACAGGGCCCGGCGCTCGCTCCCGGTGACCGGCGGAGCGGCCGGTTCGGGTGAGGCAGGCCGTATCCAGGAGGCGAGCGTTGCACGCGAGATCACGCGGCACACGCTAGCGTGCGCCGAACCGGAATGCCGATCAGCCGCGCGCGCGGAGTCCGTTCACGAACGGGCATCCCACCAGCAGCCGGATCGCCCTGCTCAGTGCGACGGCGTCGTCGACCGGCGCGGAGAACGGCATCCAGATGTCGCGGTCGCCGTGGTCGTTCTCGACACGCAGTCGCAGTCCGTACCGGTCGATGCCCAGGGGGCGGACGCGTCCGCGTCGCATGTGGGGCGGCAGTTTGCGGGACAGCATGTCGATGAGGTCGCGGTGGTCCTCGTCGAGATGCTGGAGCCACGCGGTCTCCATTTCCCAGAACGGGTCGGGCCGGGCGGCGAGCAGATCGTCGAGGGCTACGGGTTCGGCGCCACTGGTATCGGCGACCACCGCCGATTCGAGGCGGAGTTGCAGCAGCGTCGCATCGTGCCCGACGTCGAGAAGTCCGGGGTGCGGGTATTCGGACGCCACCTCGTCGGCCAGTGTGCGGGTGTGTGCCTCGCACAGCGCGTGGAGGTTGCCGCGCAGCCAGACGAGCGATCGCACGGGCTCACGCAGGGCGAGCGGCGAGTTGTCGGTCAGCTCCAGCACGGCGGGGATTCCGCCGCCGCCGGCGAGCCAGGACAGCGTGGCGGCCGCCGATTCGGTGGGCACCGCGACGACGACGTCGCCGCTGGACCGCAGGTGGTGAACCGACGTGACGGTCGGTGCGCTGCCTTCGACGGCGAGTACCGCGTCCTGGGTCCGTGCGCACGAGCTACGCACACGCTCGGCGGTGGACGGACCGGTGGTCGTGACGGGCATGGAGCCTCCTTCAGGGTTCCGCGATACTGAGGTAACCCTAACCTAATGTGACCGCGTCGGCGATGGCAAGACCCCGAGACGAATCCGGTCCACGAGGTGGGCATTACGGTGGGGAGGTGGCTATACCCCTCTCCCTCGGCGTCCCGCGTTCCCGCGGACCGCAGTCGTTGCTCGCGGAACTTCTCAGCGGGAACCAGGACACGAGCCCGGCCGCAGGCGGCGCACTCGGACCGCGGGTGGTCCCGGCGTCGGCACTGCTCGACGCCGTCGGGACCGACGCCGGCCGCGTCATCGTGCATCTCGACGTCGACCCGTCCGTTCTCCGCACCACCGAGCAGGCGTCCTACGAGGCGGTCCGGTTCCACCTCGACTGCCCCGCGGACCAGCTCGGCGACGCGGTAGTGCTGCGGCTGCCCTCTCCGCTCGCGGTGTTCGTCACCGCAGACGGAAGCGACGACCCCGGTCTCGCCGAGACGGCGCAGCAACTCGCGGACGCCGGCCGCATCCCGGGCCTCGCGAGCGGACACTCGATCGGCGAGGTCGCCGACTTCCTGGCCGTCCTCGCGCACGCGGACGTCGGATACGTGGCGAGGGCCCGTGACACGGGCGAGGTGCTCGCGCTCCTGTCCGGGACCGTTGCGTCCCTTCGCGGCGACGACGTGCGGGCCGCGCTCGCGGCACCGGATCCGACGAGGCTCACCTCGCTGATCCCCGAGGCCGCGGAGGCCGTCCGCGAAGTCCTGCTGGGGGTCGAGGTGCACGACCCGGCGCTCGTCGCCCGTGAGCTGGCGGACGCGGGTCTGCGGTAAACATTCACCGTCAATGCGCCGGAGCGTCGACGCTCGGTGCGTAATCTCGTAGGCGTGCCAAAGATCGCGTATTTCGGACCCTCGGGAACCTTCACGGAGATGGCGCTCGCCCAGATCGAGGCCGCGGGTGCCTTCGACGGCCCGGTCGAGCGGGTGGCCGCGACGAGTCCGCCCGCCAGCCTGGCCAAGGTGCGCGACGGTGTCGTCGACGGTGCCGTCGTTCCCATCGAGAGCTCCGTCGAGGGGGCCGTGGTGCCCACCCTCGACTCCCTCGCCCTGGGCGACCGCCTGCAGATCGTGGCCGAGACCGAACTCGACGTGGCGTTCACGATCCTCGGCAGGGCGGGCATCGAACGGCTCGACCAGGTGCGCACCGTGCGGGCGTACCCGGTGGCGGCCGGTCAGGTGCGAATCTGGCTGGAGGAGAACTGCCCCGGCGCCGAACTCCAGACGGCGTCCTCCAACGCAGGCGCCGCCGAGGACGTGGCGAACGGCCTCGCCGACGCCGCAGTGTCCACCGCGCTCGCGGGCGAACGGCTCAGGCTGCGCAGCCTCGCCGACGGGGTCGCGGACGAGAAGAGCGCCCGCACCCGATTCGTTCTCGTCACCGCCCCGACCCGGGTGCCCGCACGCACCGGCGGCGACCGCACCTCGGCCGTCCTCGAACCCCACAACACCCCCGGCTCCCTCGTCGGTGTGCTCTCCGAATTCGCAACGCGCGGAATCGATCTCATCCGGATCGAATCGCGCCCGGTGCGCACCACCCCCGGCTTGTACCGCTTCTTCGTCGACTGCATCGGGCACATCGACGACCCCCTCGTCGCCGAGGCGTTCCGTGCCCTGCACCGCAAGTCGCACGTGCGGTTCCTCGGGTCCTGGCCCGCGGCGAACCCCAGCGGCCCGCCGCCGCCGTCCGACGAAGACGCAGCGGACTGGATCGAACGAATCCGTCAGGGAGAGAGGGAATCGTGAGCGGCAAGCTGATCCTGGTCCGGCACGGGCAGACCGAGGCCAACGTCGAGCGCAGGCTCGACACCCGGCTGCCCGGTGCCCGGCTGACACCCGAAGGGCTCTCCCAGGCCGAACGGCTGGGCACCGAACTCGCCGCCAGGGCGACGACGGCCGCCCTCGTGTCCTCGCAGGCACTGCGCGCCCGGCAGACGGCGCGCTTCGTCGAACTCGCGTCGGGCATCGCCGTCCAGGTACGGGAGGGATTGCACGAGGCCCAGGCCGGTGAACTCGAGGACCGCAGCGACGAGGAGTCGCACAAGCTGTTCATGAAGACGTTCCACCTGTGGCACACCGGCGAGCTGGACGCCCGGGTTCCCGGCGGGGAATCCGCTCAGGACATCCTCGAACGGTATGTGCCGGTCGTGGACTCCCTGCGGGAGCAATACCTCGACGACCCTGCGGAATCGGGAGACGTCGTGCTGGTCAGCCACGGCGCCGCCATCCGGCTCGTGGCGGCGCAACTCGCCGGGGTGCCCGGGCTGTTCGCCGCCAACAATCATCTGGCGAACACACAGTCGGTGGAGCTGACGCCGCTCGCGGGCGGCGGCTGGGAGTGTGTGCGCTGGGGAACCGTCGAGCCACCGTTCGAGCACCGGGTGATCCCCGGCGCCGACGACCCGATGGGGTGACGTCGTTGCGCGCACCCTGGGGTTGCGCGACGATGGAGGAAACCGTCCTCGAGGAGTGACGGCGGTGGATTGGTTCGTTGGCGATGACTACTCGCTCGGTCGGCTGCTCGTCACCGAGGGGCTCGCCGCGATCTACCTCGTCGCGTTCGTGGCCGCGAGAAACCAGTTCAGGCCGCTCGTCGGAAGCAACGGGATGCTGCCCATCCCGGTCTTTCTCCGCGCCGTCACGTTCGGACGTTCACCGAGCATCTTCCATTTCCACTACTCGGACAGATTCTTCGAGGCGATCTGCTGGACCGGTGCCGGACTGTCCCTCACCGCGCTGCTCGGTCTGACGCAGGTCATCCCGCTCGCGGCGTGCATGCTCGTGTGGTTCGCCCTGTGGGTGCTCTACCTCTCAATCGTCAACGTCTCCCAGATCTGGTACAGCTTCGGCTGGGAGTCGTTGCTGCTCGAAGCGGGTTTTCTCGCGATCTTCCTGGGCAATGCCTCGGTCGGTCCGCCGATACTCGTGCTGCTCGTGCTGAGGTGGTTGCTGTTCCGCCTCGAATTCGGGGCCGGGCTGATCAAGATGCGCGGCGACCGATGCTGGAAAGACCTCACCTGCCTGTACTACCACCACGAAACCCAGCCCATGCCCGGACCGTTCAGCTGGTACTTCCACCGGCTGCCGAAGCCGCTGCACAAGGTGGAGGTGCTCGGCAACCACGTCGCTCAGCTGGTGGTGCCGTTCGGGCTGTTCGCGCCGCAACCGGTCGCGGCCGTCGCCGCGACGGTCATGATCGTCACCCAGCTGTGGCTGGTGGCGAGCGGTAACTTCTCGTGGCTGAACTGGACGACCATCGTGCTGGGACTGTCCGTCATCCCGGACAGCGTGTACGCGAAGGTGCTGCCCTTCGACGTCCCGGCCGCCGGCGACTCGGCGCCGATGCCCTTCGTCGTGCTGGTGATCGCGGTGACCGCGCTCGTCGTCGTGTTGAGCTACTGGCCGATTCGCAACATGATCTCCCATGGACAGCGCATGAATGCGTCGTTCAACAAGTGGCACTTCGTCAACACGTACGGCGCGTTCGGCAGCATCACCCGGGTGCGTTACGAGGTGATCGTGGAGGGCACGTCGGACGCACACGCCAGTGTGCGTTCCGAGTGGAAGGAGTACGGCTTCAAGGGGAAACCGGGAGACGTTCGCCGGCGGCCGCGCCAGTTCGCGCCGTATCACCTGCGGCTCGACTGGTTGTTCTGGTTCACGGCGATCTCGCCCGGCTACGCCGAACCGTGGTTCCGGGGTTTCGTCGAGAGGCTGCTGCGGAACGATCGCGACACGCTGAAGCTGTTGCAGTACAACCCGTTCCCCGAGGAGCCGCCGAAACACGTGCGTGCGCGCATGTACCGGTACGAATTCACCACCTGGAAGGAGCGCCGCGAGACCGGCGCATGGTGGAAGCGGCAACCGGTGTAGGTCAGTGGAGCCGGTCGGCCAGCGACTCCAGCGCCTGCCGCAGGCGCTGCGGGGTGCCGGGGCTGAGCGACGACCACGCCACCCCGTGCGCGGAGACACTGGACGTGCCGACGATACGCCCGGCGCGGGTGTCGAAGACCGTGACGGGTCCGCCCACGGGATCGTATCGTCCGTCGCCGTAGACGATTCCGACGATCTCGGCGTAGGTGGTGCAGCCGGCCATCGCGTTGCCGAGGACGATCGCGTCGCTCGCGGTCACCCCGAGTGCGGTGAGGGCGGCCGCGAGCGACTTGCCGTCCCCGCCTTGATCGAAGGCTTCGCCGAGCTGGACCGTGGGTGCGTTGACGACGCCGACGTTCATCGGGTCCGCGACCCCCAGCGCTCCGATCACAGAGGCGAAGATGTCGGCGCCCGCATCCTGGACGACGTACGTGTCGCCGGCGCGCAGGGTCAG
This sequence comes from Rhodococcus sp. NPDC059968, assembly GCF_042738615.1. NCBI lineage: Bacteria > Bacillati > Actinomycetota > Actinomycetes > Mycobacteriales > Nocardiaceae > Rhodococcus > Rhodococcus sp. NPDC059968. Next base: position 299,196 of record NZ_JBHWUE010000002.1, on the reverse strand, counting down.
CACCGCGAGGGCATCGCCCTGGGAGATGCACAGTCTCGAGATGCTGCCGTCGACGTACCAGCGCAGGGCGATCTCCCACAGCGGTCGGGCGAGAACCCGCAGGCGGTCGGCGAGTTCGGGGTGAACCCCGCCGCCCGAGAGCAGATCCCGGGCGGCGAGGGTGTCGACGGCGCCGCGGAACGCTGCGTCCCTGGCGTTGTACGTGTCGTACCGCGGGGTGGCGTCGACCACCACCGGCAGCACGTCGAGTGCGAGCGTGTCGACGAGATAATCCATTTCGTCGAGGCTCAGGGTCACCGCCGGGAGGGTCGGTACGCCCGGCTGGGTGCCCAGATCGATCACCGTCCGGACTCCCGGTGGTCGGGGTTCGCGCCGATGACCGAGGGAATGACGGTGCGTCCGTCGGAGAAGTGTTCGAAGTTCTTCAGGTAGTCGGGGGTCTCCCGCTCGTCCTCGTCCTGCGAACCCGCCCCGGCCGCGCCCGCTCCGCGCCCGACCGTCATCGGTCCGCTACCGGTGGCGCCGCGCGCCGCCGCAGCCGGGTTCACGTCGGCGCGAACGTCTCCGATCACCCCGCCGGGTGCGGTTGCCGGTGCGCCGGGTGCGGTTGCCGGTGCGCCGGGCCGTGCGCCCTGGCTGCCGTCCGTCTTGCCCCAGCCCTCGGGCAGTGTCGCCCCGCCCGCGGCGCCCGCACCGATCGCACCGACCGAGGTGCGGGCTGCCGCAGCGCTGGTCGAGGCAGAGCCGCCGCCGTACGCGCCTCCCGACATCATCGGCGCACCGCCCACCATCGGGGTGACGCCGCCACCGGTGACCGCGGACAACGCCGCGCCGCCGATGTTGCTCGCCGCCGACGTGGCGGTGGAGACGGTGGTGCCCGCGATGCTGCCGACCTGGGACGCGGCCGTGGTGACGGCCGGGTTCTGGCCGGCGGCCATCAGTGCGGCAGCGGCGGCACGCGTCGGATCGAACTCTCCGTCGGACGGGATTTCGTCGAAACTCCCGACCTCCTTCGAATCGGCCTTGGTGACGATACGAGGGGGCTGCCTGTACGCGCGTGTGAGCGCCAGGATGTTCGACGCGGCCTCGTAACCCTCCATCACGAGCCCGGCGCGAATATCCATCGCGCGGTCCGCGGCTTCGGCGGCCGCGGCGGTGCCGTTGAGCGCACCGCCTGTCGAATACGCCGTGGCCTTCGCGGTCTTCACGGCGACGATCTCGGGGATGCTGGGCATGATGAGCGCGGCCGTGGTGTAGGCGCCCGCTTCGAGCCCCGCCTTCACGGCGGTGTCCGCGGCGAGTTCGGCACATTCGGCCGTCCACACCGTGAACGGCGTGATCTTCGCGAGCGCCGCGACCGCGGACACACCCTGCCAGCCGGCCGCGAGTTCGGCCATCACGCGGACCAGCGTGAGGTTGGCGTCGACGAAGCTCGTGGACAGTGCCGCCCACGCCGCGCTCGCCACGCTGAGCGGCACCGGGCCCGCGCCCGCGGCGAGGGTGGTCGAGTTGACGGTTGCCCCTCGGGGCAACCAGATGACACCTGTCAGTCCCATGGTCATGTCTGGTCTCCTAGTGGTCTCGAGGCGCCGGCCATCACATGCCCGCAGCGAGGGACGCGCCGAGCGCAAGGTCCTCGGCGGCATACAGCGCAGCCTGGGTGCGGAGCGTGTTCGCGGTCTCGCGCATCTCGAGAATGCCCTGGGCGACAGCAGGAGTGAACGTGTTGGCAACGGTGCCGAAGTAACCGGCCGCGTGCAGCGAGACCTCTTCGCTCCCGGACGGGAGCACGCGGATGGCCGCGGAGTTGAGAGCGACCGCTGCCTCGAGACGCGCGGCGAGCGCGTCGAGTTCCACGGCTGCGGCGACAAGAGCTTCAGGTGCGACGTGCAGAGCTGGCATAGCGTCGAACTCCTTCTTGACCTAGGCAGGCGGAAGGCAGTTGCCCCCCGGCAAACGAACTGCATGTGCAGCTGTCCCTACACACTTGGACGCTGCACCGCGCTCTTCGGTTCCCCCCGATCCCGAGAAATTCTTCTCGGGAAAACCGTTCATCCCCAGCCGAGCTCGTGCAAGCGATCTTCTTCTATCCCGAAGTAGTGCGCAACCTCGTGTATCACGGTGACGGCCACCTCGTGGACGACTTCCTCCTCCGAACTGCAGATTTCGAGGAGGGCGTCGCGATAGACGGTAATCGTATCGGGCAGCGATCCGCCGTAATGGCTGTCCCGTTCCGTCAGCGCGATGCCGTGGTAGAGGCCCAGAAGAAACGGGTCCTCGTCGTTGCGGTCGTCGACGAGGACGACGACGTTGTCGATCGCGGCCGCGAGCTGGGGTGGGATCAGATCGAGTGCGTCGCCCACCAATTCCTCGAATCGGTCGGGCGTCATGCTCACCGCCACATCAGTTCCCGGGGACCGGAGCTGCGCCGGGAAGCGGCGTCGGCATCGACCTGCCATCCGGGACCGGCGGCGGCGGCACGGGTGCCGCGCCGTTGATGAGGATCTCGCCCTTCGCCGAACCGGTGATGGTCGAGAAGCCGCCGGCGTCGGTCTCCTTGCCCACCGAGCAGTTCACCCGCCTGCTGCCCGCGAGCCAGCTGTCGAGTTCCAGGTTGTCCCAGAACAGCGTGAGCGTCTTGTTCCGCAGCGCGTCGGCGGAACCGAGGTACTCGTTGGCGGCCTGCGTGCACACGCCTTCGAGATACTTGTCCTGGTCTTCGACGGACGGCATCGAGGCGGGGAACTGGGTGGCCAGATCGACGACGGAGATCACTTCGAAGGCGTGGGGTTGCGCGCAGTCGACGGGATCGGTGGGCACGTTCTGGTTGATTCCGATGCAGGTGCCCGGATCCCAGATGTTGGATTGGTCCTGCTCGGCCACCCTGCCGGTGAACGGCAGCAACGTCCCTGCGGTGCTGGAGAATTGGAGGCCGCACCGCAGTGTGCGCTCGCCCGCCGCCCAGCCGGACTCGCTGGGGAACATGAGACCGACGCTGAACTTGCCGTACGGATCGAACTTCGCGCCGAGGTAGGTGTCGACGGCGGGCACGCAGTGTTCGTCGCGCAGCGCGGCGAACCGCAGCGCACCCGGGTAACGCGAACCCGGACCGAACTCGGCGCCCGGATACACGCTGAGATCCAGCGGCGCCGCCACCTCGAACCGGTGCTCCTCCGAGCAGTCGACCTTCGCGACGTCCTTCCGGTCTTCCTGCGGATCGTTCGACGGAGTCCAGTCGAGGCAGTCGCCTGCCGCCGCCGACGCGAACGCGTCGCCCTCCACCGAACCCGTCGCCTGCGGTCCGGAACCGGGCGAGTGCGTGGGGAGGTTCTCGCTGCGGTTGAAACCGCCGGCGATCGCGAACGTGGCGATCGCCGCCACCACGGCACCTGCCGCGACGGCCGCGAGCGCGCGACGCGTCGTGGTCGCGGACATGCTGCGGGGCGCCTTCTCCGGTTGCCCGGCGTTCTTCGGCTGGGGGTCGGCGCCGTTCGACTGATCTGAGGACATCGATTTCCATAATGCCTGTTCCGATCGTGGAAGCAGAACAACTCCCGCAATCGGCTCGAACCTGGCGTAACTTCGACGACCATGAGTGACGATCCTCAGCACTCCGCCGAGCCGGTGGATCCTGAACTGCAAGAGCTCGCCGGGCGTGTGTTCGACACGGCACGATCCGGCGACGCCGTGTCCTTGGCCACGTACCTCGACGCGGGTGTCCCGGTGAACCTGGCCAATCAGAACGGCGACACTCTGGTGATGCTGGCCGCCTACCACGGTCACGCCGTGGCCGTTCAGGTTCTGATCGACCGCGGCGCCGACGTCGACCGGCTCAACGACAAGGGACAGTCTCCGCTGGCAGGGGCGCTGTTCAAGGGTGAGGACGCCGTTGTGCGGACCCTCGTCGCCGGTGGTGCCGACGCCACGACCGGCCACCCGACCGCCGTCGACGCCGCCCGCATGTTCGGCCGCGAGGACCTTCTGAGCCTGCTGGAACCGAAACCGGAGTGAGCCGCTCCGCGGCGCCCGGTAGGGTTTGAAGCCGTGATTGACCTGAAGTTCCTCCGCGAGAACCCCGACGCCGTCCGCGAGTCGCAGCGCACCCGTGGCGAAGATCCCGCCCTGGTCGACGCATTGCTCGAGGCCGACGCCTCCCGTCGCGCCGCCGTTCTCGCCGGCGACAATCTGCGTGCCGAGCAGAAGGCGTTCGGCAAGAAGGTCGGGCAGGCGTCCCCGGAGGAGCGTCCGGCGCTGCTCGAGGGGTCCAAGGAACTCGCGGCCAAGGTCAAGCAGGCCGAGGCCGAGCAGCACGAGGCGCAGGCCGCGCTCGACGCCGCGCACCGGGCGATCTCCAACGTCGTCCAGGAGGGCGCCCCCGCGGGCGGCGAGGACGACTTCGTCACCCTCGAGACGGTCGGCGACATTCCCACGTTCGACTTCGAACCCAAGGACCACCTCGAGCTGGGTGAGTCGCTGGGGCTGATCGACATGGAGCGTGGCGCGAAGGTCTCCGGCGCCCGCTTCTACTTCCTCACCGGCTTCGGCGCGATGCTGCAGTTGGGAATGCTGCAGCTGGCCGCGCAGAAAGCGATGGCCAACGGCTTCCAGATGATGATCCCGCCGGTGCTGGTGCGACCGGAGATCATGGCGGGAACCGGGTTCCTCGGCGCCCACGCGGACGAGATCTACCACCTCGCCGACGACGATCTATACCTCGTCGGCACGTCCGAGGTCCCGCTGGCCGGGTACCACTCGGGAGAGATCCTCGACCTCGCCGACGGCGCCAAGCGGTACGCAGGCTGGTCGACGTGCTTCCGCCGCGAGGCCGGCAGCTACGGCAAGGACACCCGCGGCATCATCCGGGTCCACCAGTTCGACAAGGTGGAGATGTTCACCTACTGCAAGCCCGAGGACGCCGACGCCGAGCACCAGCGCCTGCTCGCCTGGGAGCGCGACATGCTCGCCGCCATCGACGTGCCCTACCGCGTGATCGACGTGGCCGGCGGCGACCTGGGGTCGTCGGCGGCCCGCAAGTTCGACTGTGAGGCCTGGGTGCCCACGCAGCAGGCGTACCGCGAGCTCACCTCGACGTCCAACTGCACGACGTTCCAGGCGCGTCGTCTCGGTGTCCGCTACCGCGACGAGAACGGGAAGCCGCAGACGGCCGCGACCCTCAACGGCACCCTCGCCACCACCCGGTGGATCGTCGCCATCCTGGAGAACCATCAGCAGTCCGACGGCACCGTGCGGGTGCCCGAGGCGCTCGTGCCGTTCGTAGGTACGGATGTTCTGAAACCGTAATGCGCTGCACCGAGATTTTGGGAAGGCTACCCTTGCGCGAACGCTGGAATGATGTAACCCTTACCTAATCGAGTTGGTAAGGAGCTCCACATGTTCGTGTGCATCTGCAAGGCAGTGACGGAAGATGAAGTGCATGAGCACTGCGCCGCCGGAGCTGACAGTGCGGATGCGATCGGTGAGCGTTGCGGCGCCGGGTGGGGATGTGGAACCTGCGTCGATCGGTTGAAGGAGATTCTGGAGCGATCAGCCGTCAGCAGCGCGGCCGCGTGACGAAACTGCAGCACAACTGAATCCCGCGATCCACTACATCGCAGATACTGCCAGTGGTACGTTCGCCTCAACCGGGGCGAACGGAGAAGTCATGCGTGGCGACGACGAGATCATTGCTCTTCTCAACGAACAGCTGACCAGTGAGCTGACCGCGATCAATCAGTACTTCCTGCACTCCAAGATGCAGGCGAATTGGGGATTCACCAAACTGGCGGACAAGACGCGGGCGGAATCCATCGAAGAGATGACGCACGCCGAGATCCTGACCGACCGGATCCTGTTCCTCGAGGCGCTGCCGAACTATCAGAAGCTGCTGCCGCTGCGTATCGGTCAGGACCTGCGTGAGCAGTTCCATTCCGACCTCTCCATCGAGGTCGAGGTGGTCGAGCGCCTGCGTCCGGGAATCCAGATGTGCCGGGAAAAGGGCGATGCCACGTCGGCGAAGCTCCTCGAGGGGATCCTCAAGGAAGAAGAGGATCACATCGACTACCTGGAGACGCAGATCGAACTGATGGACAAGATGGGCGACCAGCTCTACATGGCCCAGCTCGTCGATCAGCCGCCGACCGTCGGCTAGGCCGAAAACCGGATCACTGCCGGGTGAACGTATCCTTCGACGCCGCAGATGCGCCGACGGGTACATTCGCCCGCCGCGGTCAGAGCTTCGTGGACCGCAGCTCGTGTCCCTTGGACGTCTTGCAGCGCCCCGATTCGAGGTCCCACTGCCAGCCGTGCAGGTTGCAGGTGAGGTTGGTGCCGTCGACGACGCCGAACTTCGACAGGTCGGCCTTCAGGTGCGGGCAGCGTCGCTGGATCTCGTACCCGCCGAGTTCGATCGACGCGGAGTCGTCGTGGGCCTCGGCGAACCAGCCGTCGGCGTACGCGATCCGCTCGTCGGTCAGGCACTTGAAGAACGTGTAGAGGAATTCGTTGTACCCGCCGACGCGCCACGCCTCGAAGCGGGTGGACAGGAAGATGGTGTTCACCCAGTCGGGCTCGTCGTCGCGCAGCACCGTGCGCACCAGCTCGGGGGCGATGCGGAAGCCGTAGCGGTACTTGCCGTCCTTCTCGCCGCGCGGACGAACGGTGCGCTGCGGGAAGTCGAGGACGACGGTCTCGTCGCCCATCACCAGCCCGACCGGGTAGCCGATACCGTCGCAGATCAGGTCGGACTGCTTCATGATCGGCTCGAACTTCGCCTTCAGCGCCTCCAGCAGCGGCTCACCCTCGGCGGGGGCCCACGTCGCCTTCTCGGCAGCGAGGACCGGCGCCATGCGCTTCGCCATGTCCTCGATGTACGCGGCCTTGCCGGAGAAGATCTTGTCGACCTCGGCGTCCGGGATCGGGTGCGTCAGCGTCAGCTCGCCACCCTTCAGGTCAGCGGTCGACCCCGGGATCATCAGGATGCCGCCGTCGTTGCCGTGGATCCGCATCTGCTCGAGGAACGTGATCTGGTCGGGGAAGATGTTGCCCTCGTCACCCCGATCGTCGTTCAGGTAGCGCAGCGCGTCGTCGAGGAACACCGGCGGTCCGGCGGACGGCACCACCCAGGTGGCCGCGACCTGCTCGATGTAGCTGCGGCAGCGGTCCATGCCGCGCTGACGCTTCTGCTTGCCGAAGTTGGCCTTCGTCTTGGTGGGGATGTCGTAGACCATCGGGTACCAGATGGCGCCCGAGTACTGCAGCAGGTGGATGTCGATCTTGCCGAACTCGTCGTGCAGGACGTCCATGTCGACGGGGCGTGCGTCGTTCATGTTGAAACACGTGGTCTCACCGTCGGACACCACGAGACCCGAGTCGCCGATCGGACCGTCGGCGGGGGCGCGCAGGGCGATGATCATGATGTCCAGGTCACCCGGCGCGAGCGGAGCCTGCGGAGCGACCTCGATTCCAGCGCCGTTGATCCTGTGCTTGACGGAATCCTCGGTCTCGAAGAACTTGTGGAAGCCCAGCGCCTCGAGCTCCCGCTTGAGGTCCGGCACCGGGTAGTCGGGGAGCAGCACCGTCGCGTCCTTGTTGACGTGCTTGCTCAGGTTCTCCGGGTCGAAGTGGTCCTTGTGCAGGTGCGACACGTACAGGTAGTCGCAGTTGCCCAGGGCGTCCCAGTCGAGCTGGGTGTTGTCCGGGAACGGGAACCAGGACCCGAAGTACGCGGGGTTCACCCAGGGGTCGCACAGGATCGAGCCTGCCTCGGTCTGGATGTGGAATCCGGCGTGTCCGACGCTGGTGACCTGCACTGGTATGCCTCCTGGGAGCTGAGCGACTGTTCCAGAGTAGGCGTTCCCCCCAGGTGAGTGACAATGCGCGCTCCAGCACACATCGCCACTCACGTGCTGTCAGGTCACTTCGCCCAGGCAGTAGCCGTCGGGGCCGATGGACAGCGTGACCTGCCTGGTGCTCGTCGCACCGGACACGTCGGTGACGGGAACGGCCACTTCCAGGTAGTCGCCGCGGACCGGTGTGGCGGTCATCGCGTCGGCGGCGAACGCCGTGGTCCCGGCCAGGACGTCGGGGTCGAGCTGGAGCGGCGGCCGGCCGCCGTTGCCGGTGCCGGACGGGTCCCACGGGCTGAAGCCGGGGCAGATCAGCGGGTAGGCGGTCTCGGTGTCCGCCCTGTTCACCGGCGCGCCCGATTCCCGCGACAGGAATCGGGTGACGGCGTACTCGGCGTCGGTGGGCGTGTAGAAGTCGACGGTCCCGGCGGGGTGGACGTGCGGGCAGGCGTAGCCGGACGCGATCTCGCTGCGTTTGGCGGACACCGTGGTGCCGCCGCCGGTCCACGACACGGCGAACTGTCCGTCGACGCCGGGTTGCGCGAGCGCCTCGAGGATCGCGGACGTGTCGGCGTACTGGTCGGCGGCCTGGGCGGGCGGCAGCGTCCAGCATTTCGCGGGGACGGTGTCGGGCCGGGTGACCAGGTCGGCGGCCCAGGCACGGACGGCGTCGACCGCTGCGGGGTTGCCGGGCACCTCACCGACGATCACCTGCGGCACCGGGGCAGGCGGTGCGGTGGTCGTGGGCTCTGCCGCGGTCGTGGGCGCGGAAACGGTGTCGGCCGGGGGCTCCTCCGTCGGGATGCCGGACTGCGAATCGCACGCCACCCCCGCGCCGAGGATCACCGCGACGACCGGCGCGATGAGCGCCCTCCTGCCCCTGCCACCCATCTCCAGCGCGCCCTTTCTCTCGACTCCCCACCGAATGTCCGTCCCCGACGGCGGGCCAGATCGCGGATACCCGGCTACGCTAGCCGATTGTGGAACCCGTCTACCGAACCGTCATCGGCATTGCCCGCACCGTATTCGCCCTCGAGGGGCTGAAGTTCACGGTCAAGGGCGATCAGCACATTCCGTCGACGGGTGGGGCGGTGATCGCGATCAATCACACCGGCTACATGGACTTCACCTACGCCGGACTTCCGGCCCGCAGGGTGAAGCGGTACGTCCGCTTCATGGCGAAGAAGGAAGTGTTCGACAACAAGATCTCAGGCCCGATCATGCGCGCGCTCAAGCACATTCCGGTCGACCGGGCCGCCGGTTCGGATTCGTACAAGGCGGCCGTCGACTTCCTGCGCCGCGGCGAACTGGTGGGCGTCTACCCGGAGGCCACCATCAGCCGGAGCTTCGAGATCAAGGAATTCAAGTCGGGTGCCGCGCGCATGGCGATCGAGGCGAATGTGCCGATCGTCCCGGTGGTCATCTGGGGTGCGCAGCGGGTGTGGACCAAGGGGTTCCCGAAGCGGCTGGGCCGCACGAACACTCCCATCTCGATCGCCGTCGGCGAGCCGATCCAGCCGTTCGAACCCGCATCCGAGCTGACCGAGAAGCTGCACGCCACGATGACGACGATGCTCGCCGACCTCCAGCAGGGCTACGACCACCCGGCCGGCGAGTACTGGGTGCCCGCGCGCCTCGGTGGCAGTGCGCCGACGCTCGACGAAGCGAACAAAATGGACGCTGCCGACGCCGAGGCGAAGGCGCAGTCCCGTCGGGCCCGGGAGACCGGTAGCTAGAGAAGGTGGCGGTGGAGCCTGTCTACACGGCTGTCGAGTCGACGGCCAAGGCGTTGTCCCTGTTCCAGGGGTTGAGGGTGACGCGAGTAGGCCTCGACAACATCCCCACCGAGGGTGGTGCGGTGCTCGCGGTCAATCACACCGGATACCTGGACTTCGTGCAGTTGGCACTGGCGGTCGGTGCGGTGGACCGCAAACTGCGGCTCATGGCCAAGGCTGAACTCGCGAACAACAGGGTGATGGCGTTCCTGATGCGCGGGTGCGGGGTCATCCCGGTCGACCGGACCGCCGGCGCCGGTGCCTACCTCGCCGCGGTGGAGCGGCTGCGCGAGGGCGAACTGGTGGGCGTCTACCCGGAGGCGACCATCAGCCGGAGCTTCGAGATCAAGGAACTGAAGTCGGGTGCGGCGCGCATGGCGATCGACGCCCGGGTGCCGATCGTGCCCGTCATCGTGTGGGGCGCTCAGCGAATCGCCACCAAGGGGCAGCCGAGACAACCTGGGCGGCATCGTTTCCCGGTGACCGTCGAGGTCGGCAGGCCGATCGAGCCGCGGGAACCGGCGGAGGCCCTCACCGACACCCTGCACACGGAGATGGACGCGATCCTGCGCCGGGTGCAGGACGGATTCGACCATCCGGCGGGCGCCTACTGGGTGCCCCGGCGACTCGGCGGCAGTGCGCCGACGATCGAGGAGGCCACCGAGATGGACCGCCGCGAAGCCGAGGAACGCCGGGCCCGGTAACGGCCGCCGGTCGGCGTCGCGGACCCGGCAGGCAGAATGGCTGGGTGAGCCCAGACCGACCGAGCCTTGTAGCGTCCGATGTCGACGGCACCCTGATCGGGGAGGACGAGCGCATCAGCGCCCGCACCCGCGACGCCGTCGCGTCGGTGGTCGCGTCGGGAACTCCCTTCGTGCTGGCCACCGGCCGGCCCCCGCGCTGGATCCATCCCGTGGTCGAGGGCCTCGGTTACGCGCCGCTCGCCGTCTGCGCGAACGGCGCCGTCATCTACGACAGCGACAGCGACCGCGTGCTCAGCGCCGCGACCCTCGACGTGGAGACTCTCACCTGGCTGTCGGAGATCGCGCTCCGCGTGCTGCCCGGCGCCGGGCTCGCGGCGGAGCGCGTCGGGGTCAGCGCGCACGACGCCGCGACACCGCAGTTCGTGAGCTCGCCCGGGTACCAGCACGCCTGGCTCAACCCCGACAACACCGAGATGTCCGAGAACGAGGTCGTCGCGGCCCCCGCGGTGAAGCTGCTGATCCGGGTGCCGGAAATGTCCAGTCAGGCGATGGTCGACGCGCTGGCGCCGCACATCGGTCGCCGGGCCGACGTCACGTTCTCCACCGACAACGGGCTGATCGAGCTGTCGGCGTCGGGAATCACGAAGGCGTCGGGTCTCGCGCTGGTAGCGGAACGACTCGGCGTGACGGCGTCGCGGATCGTGGCCTTCGGTGACATGCCCAACGACATTCCGATGCTGAACCTCGCGGGCCGGGGTGTCGCCGTCGAGAACGCGCACCCCGACGCCAAGGCCGCCGCCGACGAGGTAACGGCCACCAACTGGGACGACGGGGTCGCGAAAGTACTCGAACGCTGGTGGTCCTGAGACCACCAGCGCCCGAGAGGGTGAAACCCGATCAGCCGGCCGGTACCGGTGCCGGCTCGACGGGAGCAGGAGCGGGCTCGGCTGGAGCCGGCGGAACCAATGCCGGGTCCGCGGGCGGTGCGACCGGAGCTGCGGCATCGACCGGGGCACCGTTCGCGTAGGCCTCCGCGTAGGTGTCGTTGTAGGTCTTCAACACCTTGGTGACGATGCCGGTGATCTCGTTGAAGATCAGCGAACCGTTCTCGAAGTCGGTGCGCAGACCGCCCGGGATCGCGTACTCGTCACTGGTCGGCAGGCCCAGTTCGCCGTTGTCGGCTCCGAGGTTCTGCCACGTCTTGAAGATCTGTCCGAGGACCGCCCACACACCGCCGTTGGGCGAGGTGAAGATGGCGCCGTTGGCGAACTGTGCGCCCGAGTTCCCGGCCTTCGCCTGCAGCAGTCCGCTGAGGGCCTGGCCGAGCCGGCCGGTGTCGCCGCCTTCCGCCACCCACTTCTGGGCGACCGGCGACGGGTCGGTGAGCCGCAGCAGTTCGTTGACCAGGGCGGGGAGTCCGGCGCCGAGGCTGGAGCTGGCGTCCGTGCCGGGTCCGCCGGAGGGCGCCGGAGCCTCACCCGAGGGTGCGTCCGAGGCCGGCGACGCGTTGCCGCCACCGAGGCTGGCCGCCGCGATCTGCCTGATCTCGTCCATGTGTGAGTACGCCGCGTCGCCCGGGCAGGACGTGTTGCCGACATCGCGGTGCGCGAAGATCACCGGAAGATCGACCGCCTCACCCTCCGCGTAGGGAGTGAATTCGGTGCCCTCGGAGTACATCGTCGTCTCACCGAGCGGGTCGAGTCCGGCCTTGCCGAGCTTCCAGCCCAGGAACTTGCCGACGGCGTCGAGGGTGGCCTGCGGCGGATCCTCGGACGAGAAGTCGCCCATCATCGCGACTCCGGTGGTGTTCTCGTTGAACCCGCCGGCGTGCGCGCCCTGGACCGGACGGTCGAGACCGCCCGCGCGACCCTCGAAGATCTGGCCGTACTTGTCGACCAGGGCGTTGTAACCGATGTCGCACCAGCCGAGCGTCTGCGCGTGATAGGCGTAGATCGCGCGGACGATCTCCGCCGATTCGGCCTTCGAGTAGTCGTTGGCTCCCGCGGTGTGATGCACGGTGGCACCGCCGATGAAGTCGTCGTAGTCGGGATCCTGGCACCGGATGGACTCGTCGGCGCCCCACTGCTGGCGGCTGATGACCTTGGGACCGCCGCTGTCGAGCGGGCTCGCGATGTCGCCGAGCGTCGCGTCGCCGGGGCCGCTGCCCGGTTCGATGAGTACGGCCGTGACGTCGTCGGCGCCCGCGCGTGCGGGCTGCTGCCGCAACGGCGTGTTGACGGCGGCGGGGGTGTAACCGAGCGGTGCGGCCCCGGGGGCGGGAGCCGGCGCGGGAGCAGGGGCTTCGGGTGCCGGGGCGGGAGCGGGAACCGGGCCGGGCGCGGGTGCGCCTGCCGGTGCGGGCGTCGAGGTGGGGGTCAGGATCTGGATCGCCTTGGTCAGCCCGACGTAGACGGGTTCGGTGGCGACCCTGCCGTCCGACGCCGCCTTGTCGGTGCGGCGCGTGTCGATCATGTCGGGGGAGACCCATTGCCCCCACGTTCCGTCGGCCTGCAGCGCACGGACCTTCGACTCCGCGGACGCGAGGGTTTCGGAGGTGAGCGCCACCATGCTGAACGGGGTGTCGCGGGACAGTTCCTTGACGATCGCGCCGGGCTGCTGATCGGCCGGGGGCAGGATCGCGGGGTCGGAGACGTCACCCGGGGCGGGGATCTTCAGTGGGATCTGCAGGTTCGGTATCTGGATTCCGCCGGGGAGCTGCACGTTGCTGGGGATGTGGAGGTACGGCGGGATCTTCAGGTTCCGGAGGTCGCCGATGTTGACGTCGGGCAGGGGCAGCCCGGTCAGTTCCTTCAGCGGAATCACGATGTCGGGGATCTGCGACAGCACTACCTGGGCGATCTCGGTGGACACTGCGGAGTTGGAGGTTTCGTTCGTGGATTTGACGTCGGAGGGTGCGCTACTGATGCCGTAGACCGCAACGGGACTTGCGACAGCCAGAGCGGCGACAGCCCCGAGGACGATCGAGGGCTTCGGTCGACGGTGCGGCAAGGGGGACTCTCCTCAGTTGTAGTTTCCTGCGAGCGACCTCGCGTGTCTGCAACTCGTGATACTCGTGTGACTGAAGAGGCTGTTGTTGCTAACTCCAACCACTCTTGCCACACTAGTCCCACAGGTCCATAACGCTCAACCTTACATTGAGACTTTATCCCGAATTCCCCGGACCCGCTGAGACGAGGTGCACGCCCCGTCTCAGCGCTCGTTGTTCAGCGATGAGGAGTGCAGTGATGGCGAAGACCGAATTCGGGGTTCGTGCAGGTAGACCTGCCTGGACCCGCAGGAGGCGGTACATCGCGGGCCCTCCCGCCCCGCGCGGATTCAAGGCAAGAGTCCTGCGCGCGTCGGCGCTCGGCATCGCACCCGTCCTCGTCGTCGGCGCCGTCACCGGCGTCGTCGTGCATCTGCGCTCCTCCAGCCAGGACATCCGGGCAACCGTCGCCTCCGACACGCCGTTCACGCTGTCCGGGCACGGCAACGGCCACGGCCGCGGAATGGGCCAGTGGGGCGCCTACGGATACGCGAAGGATCAGGGATGGGCGGCCGAACGCATCCTCGGCCACTACTACGGCGGCACCACACTCGGCACCCTCGCCGACGCACAGATCAGCGTCCGGCTGCAGGCGCGTGACGATCAGCCACTCGACGTCTACTCCGACGCCGGCGCCGTCGTCGCGGGCAAGCCCGTCGGACCGGGGGAGGCCGTCCACCTCACGCCGACCGCCGACGGCGGCGCCAACGTCGTGGTCACCCGCGGATGTGCAGGCGAGGTCCTGTGGCAGGACGCCACCGACCACCCGTGGGTGGACCCGATCGACCTGACCCCGGACCGTCCCGCGAACGAGCACCTCAAGCTCTGCGCCGGTGACACCCCCTACCGCGGAGCCCTCGGGGTCGCGCTCGACGGCGCCGCCGTGCGCACCGTCAACGTCCTCGACATGGACGACTACCTCCTGGGTGTCGTGCCCGCCGAGGCGAAAGCCGGCTGGGCCGACACCGGTGGGGCCGAGGCGCTTCGGGCGCAGGCCGTCGCGGCCCGCTCCTACGCCGCCGCCGAGAACCGGGAAGAGTACGCGAAGACCTGCGACACCCAGAGCTGCCAGGTGTACGGGGGTTCCGCGAAGGAAGACCCGCGGACCACCGACGCCGTCCGTTCCACCAAGGGCATGATCCTGACGAAGGACAACAAGCCCGTCGCCGCCGAATTCTCTTCGTCGACAGGTGGATACACCGCAGGCGGCGAGTTCCCGGCCGTCGAGGACCAGGGCGACACGGTATCGCCGAACCACGACTGGACCGTAACCCTCACCGCGGGCGACATCGCGTCCGCGTTCAACGTGGGGGAACTCGAATCGTTCGAGGTGGTCACCCGCAACAACTTCGGAGTCGGCGGCGGACGCGTCACGGGTGTGAAGGTGGTCGGATCGTCGGGCACCGCCGAGGCGACGGGCGCCGAGGCGAGGTCGAAGCTGAAGCTCAAGTCCGACTGGTTCACGGTCGGTGACGGACTCGGCGTCCCCGCGCCGCCGGCCGCTCCCGAACCCGAGTCCACCCTCGCGTCCGCGGGTGAGGACGAGGACACCGTCGGCACCACCGAGGGTTCGCCGATCGCCGAGAAGTACAAGGAACTCGGCGGCGTCAACAGCACGCTGGGAGCGCCGATCGGTCCCGAGCTGATGCTGCCGTCGGAGGCTGGGAAGTTCCGGATGTACACCAACGGAACCATCATCTGGACGAAGAAGCTGGGCGCGCAGGTGATCGACGCCAGTGTGCTGCGCGAGTGGTTACCGACGGGCGGCAGCTAGCCGGAGCAGAGCGGACCGGTCCCCTCGAGCACGGCGAGCATCCCGTCGACGGACTCGCCCCAGCCGAAGTCCTCGGCCCGCCGCCGGGCCGACGCCCGGCGCGTGCGCGAGGGGATCGCGAGAATGCCGCTCACCGCTTCGGCGAACGCGGGACCCCGGTCCCGGGCCAGGGCGCCGCAGCCGGGTGTGATGATCTCGGCGAGCGCCGACGACTGTGACGCGACCACCGGGGTGCCCGCCGCCAGCGACTCGAGCGCCGACAGGCAGAACGTCTCGTGCGGTCCCGGCGCCAGCGACACGTCCGCCGACGCGAACAGCGACGCCAGGCGGCCCTTGTCGCTGATGAACCCGGTGAAGTGCACGGGGAGCCCACGCGCCCGGTACTGCAGCGCCTCGCGCCGCGGCCCGTCCCCGGCGATGACGAGCCGGGCGTCGTGACCCTGCCGCCGCAACAGCCGGACGGCGTCGATGCTCCGTTCCACCTGCTTCTCCATCGACAGCCGGCCGCAGTGCAGAAGGAAACGCTGCGCCGGGTCGGCGAACGAGTCGCGCATCACCTGGTCGTGTTTGCCGGGGTGGAACATCGTGAGATCCACACCGAGCGGAACCCGGTGCAGGTTTGGGGCCCCGATCCGGGTGAACTCCTCGCTCGCGAAGTCCGTCGTGCAGACGACGGCGTCGTAGTTGCGGGCCATCCGTCGGTTCGCGACATCGGCCCAGCCGCGGGCCACGCGGCGCGGAGCGAGCTGGCCGAGCAACCGGTCGAGGCGTTCGTGTGACACGACCACACTGCGCACCCCGCGATCCCGGGCCCAGCCCCCGAAACCGCGCAGTGTGAGCCGGTCGGACACCTCCAGGACGTCGGGCCGCAGACCGCTGACGACGTCGGCCACGCGCCGCGGATTGACCACGCGATAACCCCCGGTCGCGGGGATGACGGGAGCAGACCGGGTGATCCGCAGGACCCCGCTCGGCAACAGCTCCTCGCAGTCGCGCTGACCTGGGACGACGAGGATCACCTCGTGGCCGCGTTCGACGTACCCCTGACCCCAGTTGTGGAGGGCGGTGCGAAGCCCACCCGACCGCGGTCCGTAGAAGTTCGCCAGCTGGACGATGCGCACCCGCTCATCAAGCGCGATCGCCGCGTCGGCGGGAACAACGAGGCCTGCAGAACCAGTGAATACAGGGAGAACTCCTCGTGTGTGCCGAGGGGGTGCTTGCCCCCCTTGGCCGCGCACGGGCGGCGGAGTCGCTTACCCTGGTTCATCGTGACCGCTGCAACCCCAGAGACAACCGCCCCTGGCCGGTACGACCTCATCGTCGTCGGCTCCGGATTTTTCGGACTGACCGTCGCCGAGCGTGCAGCAACACAGCTGGGTAAGCGTGTGCTGGTGCTCGACCGTCGTCATCACCTGGGCGGAAACGCCTATTCGGAGGCCGAGCCCGAGACCGGCATCGAGATCCACAAGTACGGTGCGCACCTGTTCCACACCTCGAACAAGAGGGTGTGGGACTACGTCACCCAGTTCACCGAATTCACCAGCTACCAGCACCGCGTGTTCGCGCTGCACAAGGGGCAGGCGTACCAGTTCCCGATGGGGCTGGGGCTGGTGTCGCAGTTCTTCGGGCGCTACTTCACCCCGGACGAGGCGCGGAAGCTGATCGCCGAACAGTCCAGCGAGATCGACTCGGGGTCTGCGTCCAACTTGGAGGAGAAGGCGATCTCCCTGATCGGGCGGCCGCTGTACGAGGCGTTCGTGCGCGACTACACCGCCAAGCAGTGGCAGACGGACCCCAAGAACCTGCCCGCGGGCAACATCACACGACTGCCGGTGCGGTACACGTTCGACAACCGCTACTTCAACGACACGTACGAGGGCCTGCCCGTCGACGGCTACACCGCGTGGCTCGAGAACATGGCGAAGGACCCGAAGATCGAGGTCCGGCTCGAGACCGACTGGTTCGACGTCCGCGACGACCTGCGCGCCGAGAGCCCCGACGCCCCCGTCGTCTACACCGGCCCCCTCGACCGCTACTTCGACTACTCCGAGGGCGAGCTGGGCTGGCGCACCCTCGACTTCGAGACCGAGGTACTCGAGACCGGTGACTTCCAGGGAACCCCGGTCATGAACTACAACGACGCCGACGTGCCCTTCACCCGGATCCACGAGTTCCGCCACTTCCACCCGGAGCGGGACTACCCGAAGGACAAGACGGTCATCATGCGGGAGTTCTCGCGGTTCGCGGAGAGCAAGGACGAGCCGTACTACCCGATCAACACCCCCGACGACCGCGCGATGCTCGCCGCCTACCGCGACCGCGCGAAGGAGGAGATGGCGTCGAGCAAGGTCCTGTTCGGTGGCCGTCTCGGCACCTACCAGTACCTGGACATGCACATGGCGATCGCCAGCGCGCTGGCGATGTTCGACAACTCCCTGCGTCCGCACTTCGAATCCGGTGCGGCCCTCGTGGGGGATGCCGAATGAGCGCCCGACATCTGCTCGAATCCGAGAAGGTCACCGAAGACGCCCCGTTACTCGGCAAGTCGCTGCTGCAGCGGGTGATCCTGCCGCGCGCCGGCGAGCCGCTCGACGTCCGCACCCTCTACCTGGAGGAGGCGAAGACCAACAGCCGCCGCGCGCATTCGCTGTCGCGCACGTCGCTGTCGGTCGGCGCCGAGGCGGAGGCGTCGTTCTGCACCTACTTCAACGCGTTCCCGGCCAGCTACTGGCGCCGGTGGAGCACCCTGAACTCCGTGGTGCTGCGTCTCGAGCTGTCGGGGCACTGCCGCATCGACGTGTACCGCTCCAAGGCCGACTCGTCGCGCATCCACGTCGAGGGCCGCGAGTTCCAGGACGGCGACGCCGCGCTGGAGTTCGAGATCGAACTCGCCCCGTTCGAGGACGGCGGCTGGATCTGGTTCGACATCACCACCGACACCGAGGTCGTGCTGGAGAGCGCCGGCTGGTACGCGCCGGTCGACGCCCCCGGTGCGGCCACCGTCGCCGTCGGCATCCCCACGTTCAACCGGCCGACCGACTGCGTCAAGGCACTGACGGCGCTGGCGTCCGACGAGCTCGTCATGGACGTGGTCAAGGCCGTCATCATCCCGGACCAGGGCACCCGCAAGGTCAGGGACGAGCCCGGCTTCACGGAGGCCGCCGAAGCGCTCGGCGACCGGCTCGCCATCCACGACCAGGCGAACCTCGGCGGGTCCGGCGGCTACAGCCGGATCATGTACGAGGCGCTGAAGACCACCGACTGCCAGCACATCCTGTTCATGGACGACGACATCGAGATCGAGCCCGACTCGATCCTGCGCGCACTGGCGATGTCGCGGTTCGCGAAGTCGCCGATGCTCGTCGGCGGACAGATGCTGAACCTCCAGGAGCGCAGTCACCTGCACTCGATGGGCGAGGTCGTCGACCGCAGTATTTTCATGTGGACGGCCGCACCGAACGTCGAGTACGACCACGACTTCTCCCGCTACCCGCTGAGCGACCGCGAGAACTCCCGGCTGCTGCACCGCCGGATCGACGTCGACTACAACGGCTGGTGGATGTGCATGATCCCGCGGCAGGCCGCCGAGGAACTCGGTCAGCCGCTGCCGCTGTTCATCAAATGGGACGATGCCGAATACGGTCTGCGTGCCCGAAATGCCGGCTACCCGACCGTCACCATGCCCGGTGCCGCGATCTGGCACATGGCGTGGAGTGACAAGGACGACGCCATCGACTGGCAGGCGTACTTCCACCTGCGGAACCGGCTCGTCGTCGCGTCGCTGCACATGCCGGGCAACGGCCGTGGACTCGTGATCAACACCGTCAAGGCCACGATCAAGCACCTGCTGTGCCTCGAATACTCGACCGTCGCGATCCAGAACCAAGCCATCGCCGACTTCCTGCAGGGCCCCGAGCACATCTTCGAACTGCTCCCGACCGCGCTCGGCAACGTCCACGCGATGCGCAAGGAGTACCCGGACGCCGTCGTGCTGCCGTCGTCGACGAGCCTGCCGATGCCCTCCGGTGAGGAAGTCGGCGCGGTCGGCCTGCCGACGAACCCGCTCGCGAAGATCGTGCGCCTCGGCAAGGGCCTGGTCCACAACGTGAAGCCCGCGCACGAGCAGCACCACGAGCGTCCCCAGCTCAACGTGCCCACAATCGACGCGCGCTGGTTCCTGCTGTCGCAGGTGGACGGCGTCACCGTCACCACCGCGGACGGGCGAGGAGTGGTCTACCGCAAGCGCAACCCCAAGCTGGCGCTCGCGCTGCTGAAGGAAGCGATCCGGCTGCGCCGCGAACTGGCCCAGCGGTTCCCCGAACTCAAGCGCGAGTACCAGGACGCCGTTCCTGCGCTGACCAGTAAGGAGAGGTGGGAACGTGTCTTCGGCATCAAGTGAGATCCAGATCCTGCAGGCCGTCCAGTCGACGATCGCGAGCCGTCCCGGCGTCGTCTCGACCGCACGGGGTATGTCCCACTTCGGTGAGCACGCCCTCGGGTGGGTGGCCGTTGCCGGCATCGGCGCGGCGCTCGACAAGCCTCGCCGCCGGCAGTGGGCGGGAGTCGCGGTGGGTGCCGTCGGCGCCCACGCGGCGTCGATCGTGATCAAACGCATCGTCCGCCGCCCCCGGCCGAACGACCCGTCGATCCAGGTCAACGTGTCGACGCCCAGCAAATTGAGCTTCCCGTCGTCGCACGCGACGTCCACCACAGCGGCTGCCGTGCTGCTCGGCCGTCTCACCGGGCTACCCTTGCCTGCGTTGTTGGTACCGCCGATGCTGCTCTCCCGGCTCGTTCTGGGAGTGCACTACCCGACCGATGTGCTCGCCGGATCTGCCCTGGGGGCCGCCTCTGCGGTCGCGGTGCTGAAGGCCGAGCAGAAGTTTGGAGAGAAATGAGCGAGGAACCGGCCGTCGTCACCGGACCCCCGACATCCCTGGCGGCAGGCATCGTCAAGGCTGTCCGCCCGCGTCAGTGGGTCAAGAACGTCCTGGTACTCGCAGCTCCCATCGCAGCGGGCACTGCGACGGAATCCGACGTCCTGCTTCCCGTCGCACTCGCCTTCGTGGTGTTCTGCATGGCAGCGTCCGGCATCTATCTCGTCAACGACGCGATGGACGTCGAGGCCGACCGCGCGCACCCCACCAAGCGATTCCGCCCCATCGCGGCGGGTGTGCTCCCCGTCAACCTGGCGTTCGGGATGGCGGTCGTGCTGCTCGGCGGGTCGCTCGCCCTGTCGTTCCTCGCCAACTGGCAGCTGGCGGTCGTGATGGCCGTCTACATCGGCATCCAGCTGGCCTACTGCTTCGGTCTCAAACACCAGGCCGTCCTCGACATCTGCATCGTCTCGTCCGGGTTCCTGCTGCGTGCCATCGCCGGTGGTGTCGCCGCAGAGATCGCACTGTCGCAGTGGTTCCTGCTCGTCATGGCATTCGGTTCGCTGTTCATGGCGGCCGGTAAGCGGTACGCCGAACTGCAGCTCGCCGAGCGCACCGGTGCGAAGATCCGCAAGTCCCTCGAGAACTACACCACGACGTACCTGCGTTTCGTCTGGACGCTCAGCGCCACCGCGGTCGTGCTCTGCTACGGACTGTGGGCGTTCCAGCAGGACGACCTGAAGGCCACCAACTGGTACGCCATCTCCATGGTGCCGTTCACCATCGCGATCCTGCGTTATGCCGTGGACGTCGACGGCGGCGAGGCGGGGGAGCCCGAGGAGATCGCGCTGGGCGACCGCGTGCTCCAACTCCTCGCGATTGCCTGGATCGGAGTGGTGGGTGTCGCTGTCTACCTCGTCTGACTTGGTAGGAGGCGCCGAGGACTCGGACGCCGCCGCGGAGCGGACCACCGAACGCCACCGGAAGGCCATCCTCTCGAGGGTGGTCTTCCTCGGGGGTGTGGCCATCTCGGCCCTCCTGATGTTCTGGGGCGCCTGGGAACGGAGATGGATTGCCGACGACGGCCTGATCGTGCTGCGCACGGTCCGCAACCTCCTCGCAGGCAACGGTCCGGTCTTCAACTCGGGCGAGCGTGTCGAGGCCAACACCAGCACCGCGTGGACGTACATCGTCTACGCGTTCAGCTGGCTCTCCCAGGCCCGGCTCGAATACGTCGTCCTGACGATCGCGCTGATCCTGTCCACGGCGGCGATCGTGCTCGCCATGTTCGGCACCGCGCGCCTGTACCGCGGTGGGTCCTTCGCCGGCGGCGGCACGCTGTTCCTGATGCCCGCCGGTGTGCTCGTCTACATCGCGGTGCCCCCGGCCCGCGACTTCGCGACGTCGGGTCTCGAAAGCTGCCTCGTCATCTTCTGGATCGCGCTGCTCTGGCTGCTGCTGGTCCGATGGAGTCAGGCGGCCACGCCGTCCACCACCTCGGTGCTCGTGCTCTCGTTCATCGCGGGCATGGGGCCCCTCGTGCGCCCCGAGCTGGCGATCCTGGGTGTGCTGTCGCTGGCGATGATCTTCCTCGCGCCCGGTCTCACCTGGGTGGTGCGCGTGGCGATGGTGTTCGTCGCCGGCATCGTTCCGGTGGGCTACCAGATCTGGCGCATGGGCTACTACGCCCTCCCGTACCCCAACACCGCGGTGTCGAAGGACGCCGGCGGCGCCAAGTGGTCGCAGGGTTTCGCCTATCTCTGGAATCTGCTCGGCCCGTACCTGCTGTGGCTGCCGCTGGTTTTCCTTTTCGCCGGCGCCGTGATCGCCTGGCGCGGCCGGGACAAGTCCATCGAAGATGGTGTTCGTCACACCGAGGGGAATCGGCTGACGCGCCTGCGCGGATGGCTGCGGACGCAGAATGCCGTCGTCGTCTTCATTCTCGCGAGCGGGCTGATCCTCGGTCTGTACTCGTTGCGCGTCGGCGGCGACTTCATGCACGGCCGCGTTCTTCTCCCCGTTCTGTTCTGTTTCATCGTTCCCGTCGCCGTAATTCCTGTGCGAATTCCGGACCGGGTGGCGTGGGGGCGTAACAGGGAATCGTCGATTTTTCTCGCAATGGCTTTCCTGTGGGTCGGCACCGTCGTGTGGGCATTCTTCGCGTCGAACACGACGGGAATGCCGGAAGGTGTCGTTATCGGACGTTCCGGAATTGTCGACGAACGCGCCTTCTACGTTCTCAACACCGGTCATGCGCACCCGATTCGCGCGGACGATTATCTGGACTACCCGCGGATGCGCGCCATGGTCCAGACCATCTCGGACACCCCCGACGGCGGCCTGCTCATCCCGTCCGCCGACTACACGTACTGGTTCGTCGTTCCTCCGCCCCTTCCGATCCCGGACGGCGGCGCAGGCCACACCGTGTACTTCCTGAACCTCGGCATGACGAGCATGAACGTCGGCCTCGACGTGCGGGTGCTGGACCAGATGGGTCTCGCCTACCCGCTGGCGGCGCACACCGAGCGGTTGGACGACGGCCGTATCGGGCACGACAAGGCCCTCTACCCCGACTGGGTCGTGGTGGACACGGGAATGATCGACAAGCACCCGTGGATGCCCGGATTCCTCGACGAGGAATGGGTGACCGAGGCGCGGGTCGCGCTCACGTGCCCCGAGACTCAGGACCTGCTGACGTCGTACCGGTCGGAACTGACGTGGCCGCGATTCAAACAGAATTTCAAGGATGCGCTGCATTTCGCGAGTTATCGAATCGAGCGAGTGCCCGCATATGAAATTCAGCGATGCAATCTCGAGCCGCCCCTCCCGGAACCGGCCAAATAGGGCGAAACGGGCCGGGCGTGTGTCACTGCGGCGTCCCGGGCAGATCTCGATGTCGGAACATCAGATCTCGTTTGTGTAACGCGGGAGCTGTCGGCGACGATGTACGTCGATGATGAGTCATCGTTGACGGTGGTCTGGAAGTTCCCCGAAAAGCGCTCCGCGAGCGTTTGTCAGGGAACTTTGTGTGACATACAGTCCACCAAGCGCAGTGTGACTTGGAAGAGGTCCGCTGCCGACCCGGCTTCAATGCCCGGGCCGGCAGGTCGCCTGTTCCCCGACGGAATCCGCCGGAGCCGCCCAGTTGGCGGAGTCCGCAGACGAAGAGAGTGAGCAGTATTCATGCGTTTTGCCAGACCGAGGTTGTCTCAGCGCCTCAAGCAGCGTGCGATGGCCATCGGCGCCGTCGCACTGGTACTGCCTGTGGGCGCAGGAATCGCTGGTGGAGCCGTCGCCGCAGCAGCACCGACGCACGCGGGTCCCGCCAAGACCGCGCCGGCTGGTGGCTACGAGGAACTGTGGGTTCCCTCTTCCATGGGACCGATCAAGGTCCAGGTCCAGTGGGCAGCCCGCGGCGGTAGTTCCGCGCTGTACCTGCTCGACGGCCTGCGCGCCCGCAACGACCGCAACGCGTGGAGCTTCGAGACCAACGCGATCGACCAGTACCGCAACGACAACGTGACCCTGGTCATGCCCGTCGGTGGCGAGTCCAGCTTCTACTCGGACTGGTACTCGGCGAGCAACTTCAACGGCCAGCCCGTCACGTACAAGTGGGAGACGTTCCTGACGCAGGAACTGCCCGACTTCCTGGCGAACTACGGCGTCTCGCGCACCAACAACGCCGTCCTCGGCCTGTCGATGGGTGGCAGCGCCGCCCTGACCCTCGCCGCATACCACCGTGACCAGTTCAAGTTCGCCGGTTCGCTGTCCGGCTACCTGAACATTTCGGCTCCCGGCATGCGTGAGGCGATCCGCGTCGCGATGCTCGACGCCGGCCGCTTCAACGTCGACTCGATGTGGGGCCCGCCGTGGAACCCGGCGTGGCTGCGTAACGACCCGTTCGTGTTCGCGCCGCGTCTGAACGGCCTGTCGATGTTCATCTCGGCTGCCAGCGGTCTGCCCGGTGAGTTCGACCACCCGCGCGCTCCGATCGACTACTACAACACCGCCAACGGCATGGGCCTCGAGGCTCTCGCCCTGGCCAAC
Source organism: Rhodococcus sp. NPDC059968 (assembly GCF_042738615.1). Taxonomy (NCBI): domain Bacteria; kingdom Bacillati; phylum Actinomycetota; class Actinomycetes; order Mycobacteriales; family Nocardiaceae; genus Rhodococcus; species Rhodococcus sp. NPDC059968. Next base: position 275,129 of record NZ_JBHWUE010000002.1, on the reverse strand, counting down.
ACCCGCGCATTCCAGGTGCGTCTGGCCACCCTCGGTGTCCCGGCCACCTTCGACTTCCCCGCCAACGGCACGCACTCGTGGCCGTACTGGGGTTCGGAGCTGTTCAAGGCGCGCGGCCAGATTCTGGACACACTGGGCGCCTGGTGATCTGACACCACCTTCGTGGCGAAGGCCGCCCCGCCGATCCGGCGGGGCGGCACTCGTGCGCTCCGGAGTGCATGTGCCCGGACCGGGAACGTGAGGGGAAACCCTGGATTGCCTTCCCCCGGGAGTGCACAACGGAACGTTTTGTCAGTAAGGTGATCCCGTCGAGACGCCACCCGCGCAGCGAGCGCTGCGCGGGTGGCGTCTGTACGTGAGATTTTCACGAGAGTTATCGAGAGGTTGCCGCGGCCGCGGCGCGAGACGAAACAAGCGGAGGGAAGACGAGTTCATGCGAGTTGGGGGTTCGACGAGAACAAGCGGATGGGCCAGGCGTACCGCCGCCGCAATTGCTCTGGCGGTCGCACTGCCACTGGGCGTGACCATGGTGGGCGGAGGCGCAACCGCATCCGCAGCCTTCGACCCCGCGGCGCAGGACTTCTGGGTCGATTCCGCCATGGGACCGATCAAGAGCCGCATCTGGCGTGCCGCCGACGGCAACACCAACCGGGTCGTCTACCTGCTCGACGGTTTGCGCGCGCAGGACGATCTGAGCGGCTGGGAGGTCAACACCGACGCGGGCCCGTTCCTCGCCTCGCAGAACATCAACGTCGTCCAGCCGGTCGGCGGGCAGTCCAGCTTCTACTCCGACTGGTTGTCGAACTCGAACCTCAACGGCCAGAAGACCCCGTACAAGTGGGAGACGTTCCTCACTCAAGAACTTCGCGACGCACTGGCGAACCGCCTCGGGTTCCAGTCCACCCGTAACGGCGTCATCGGCCTGTCGATGGGTGGCAGCGCCGCCCTGACCCTCGCGGCCTACCACCCCGAGCAGTTCAACTACGCGGGCTCGCTGTCCGGTTACCTGAACATCTCGGCTCCCGGCATGCGTGAGGCCATCCGCATCGCGATGCTCGACGCAGGCCGTTACAACGTCGACGCGATGTGGGGCCCGCCGTGGAACCCGGCGTGGCTGCGCAACGACCCGTTCGTGTTCGCGAACAAGCTTCGTGACAACAACACCCGCCTGTGGGTGTCGGCCGCCAACGGCATTCCCGCTCCCGGCGGAGCCGCACCGACCGGATTCATGGACGTCTTCAACGCGAGCACCGGTGCGAGCCTCGAGGCACTGTCGCTGGCGAACACCCGTGCCTTCCAGGTCAAGATGGCCACCCTCGGCGCGAAGAACGTCACCTACAGCTTCCCGCCCCGCGGCATCCACACGTGGCGTTACTGGCAGCAGCAGATCCACGATCTGGCCGGCGACCTCGGCAACACGATCGGGTAGCTCGGAAGTAACAATTGCACCAGCTGTAACAGCGCGGCACTCCCACTCGTCTGTCGTTTGCGTGTAGAAAGAACCGGAACGCGAGGCCGTGCTCCGTGTTGGTCTCGACGCGCAGAGAGAGAGTGAACGTCATGCGAGTAGGCCTGTTCAGGGCAGAACGTCAGCGTTCGTCTGCCGGAAATGTTCGAAGGCGAACGCTGGCCTCGCTTGCCGCTGTGCTCGTGGTGCCGGTGGCGGTCGGGTTCACCCAGACCGCCACCGTCTCGGCTGCGCCGGTCGCCCATGCGGCGCCCGCCGCCGCGCAGGCTCCGGTGGCCACGCAGGCCCCGGGCGGCGCGACGATCCATCACGTCGACTGGCTCACCGACCGTCGCGTGGCGATCTGGATCAACTCTCCGTCGATGGGCGTGCCGATCCAGGTGCAGATGCTCCTTGCGCGCGACTGGAACTCGAAGCCCACCGAGAAGTTCCCGTCCGTCTACATGCTCGACGGTCTCCGCGCACAGGACAACGAGAACGGCTGGACCCTCGAGACCGACGCCGAGTCGTTCTTCGCCGACAAGAACATCAACGTCGTCCTCCCGGTCGGCGGCCAGTCCAGTTTCTACTCCGACTGGGTGGCCCAGGACAACGGTCAGAACTACCAGTGGGAGACGTTCCTCACGAAGGAACTGCCCCCGATCCTCGAAAGCGACTGGCGCACCACGCAGACGCGCGGCGTCATAGGACTCTCGATGGGCGGCACGTCCGCCATGTTCCTGGCGGCACGCAACCAGGGATTCTTCAAGTTCGCCGCGTCGCTGTCGGGCATGCTCACCACCACCGCGCTCGGTATGCCGCAGGCCGTCGCCTACGCGATGAGCGACGCGGGCGGGTTCGACGCGGACGCGATGTGGGGTCCCCCGACCAGCTCGGCGTGGGAGGAGCACGACCCCTACCTGCTGGCCGACAAGCTCAAGGGCGTCAGCCTCTACATCTCCAGCGGTAGCGGAACCACGGGCCCGTACGACCAGCCGTCCGGAATCCCGGGCGTCAGCACCAATTACGCGGGTATGGGGCTCGAAATCCTCTCGCGACTCACATCCCAGACCTTCGCGACCAAGCTCAACAAACTGGGCATCCCCGCCCAGGTCAACTACCGGCCGTCCGGCACACACTCGTGGCCGTACTGGCAGTTCGAGCTCCACCAGCTGTGGCCGCAGCTCGCCGGCGCCGTCGACGTCGAACCCGACAAGCCGGTGTGCACCACAGGCGGTTCCATCGCCGGGGTCGCCGGTGCGAACCCGTGGATCGGCGACTGCCTGACCCCCGAGTACAGCCTCGCGGGCGGAACGGTCCAGGACTTCCGCAACGGCCGGATCTTCGCCAAATCCGACACCGGCGCACAGCCGGTGGCCGGCGCCATCGGCGGCGTCTACCAGGCGACCGGTGGTCCGGGCGGGCCGCTCGGCTACCCGACGACACCCGAACTGGGCACCCCCGACGGTCGCGGTCGCTTCAACCACTTCGAGCACGGGTCCGTGTACTGGTCGCCGCAGACCGGGGCGCACGCCGTCCGCGGTGCGATCCGCGACGAGTGGGCACGTCAGGGCTGGGAGGGCGGACCGCTCGGATACCCGGTGGCCGAGGAAGTTCCCACGCCCGGCAAGGACGGCGCGGTGCAGGGCTTCGAGATCGGCGCCATGTACTTCAGTCCCGCGAACGGCACACACAGTGTGCAGGGAATGATCATGGGCAAGTACGCCGAACTCGGTTACGAGGGTGGGTGGCTCGGATTCCCGAAGACCAGCGAGATCGCGGTCAAGGACGGCGGCCGGTTCAACCAGTTCGAGGGCGGCAACATCTACTGGAGCCCGCTGTCGGGCGCTTGGTCCGTCGAGAACGGACCGATCTTCGACGCGTGGAAGAGCGCCGGGTACGAGGGCGGCCGGCTCGGGTTCCCGATCAGCGACAAGTTCGCCATCCCCGGCGGCGTCCAGCAGAACTTCAAGACCGGTTACGTCACAGTGATCGACAACAAGGCCGAGATTCACTGATGGCCGGAAAGCACTAGAAATCTCACGCGCAGCGGGCGGGGCCGGGTCCGGCGGACCAGGCTTCCGCCCGATCTGCGTCTGTACCCTGTCGAGAGACAACGACTTGGAAAGCAAGGACGGAAATAGATGCCGCAGCACTCACGTATCAGCACCACCTTCCGACGGGCGATCGCGGTAGGCGCGCTCGCCGTCGCAGCAAGCGGATTGTTGGTCGGGTGCGGTAGCGACGACTCCACGGCCACGTCGAACCCGTCCACCAGCGCCACGACGTCCGCTGCGGCGTCCAGCTCCGCCGAGAGTTCAGCGTCCGCCGCGCCCAGCGCGAGCGCCTCGGCCTCCGCCTCCGCGCCGGTGACCAGCCCGGGTCAGGCGGCGACGGCGCCGCCGGAGCAGCCCGAGGAAGTTCCGGGCGATTTCCCCGGCCCCAGCGAGGTCCCGGTCAGTACCGAAGGCCAGAAGTTCCTCGACGCGCTGAAGAGCAAGGGCATCGAGCCGGCCGCCGACGGCACCATGGCCGTGAGCACCGCCGACTTCATCTGCCAGGCCAAGGCCGAAGGCAAGAGCGACGCCGAAGCGATGGTGTTCGTCACAGCGATGGTCGGCACCGAGGCGTCCGCTGCCGGTCAGGAACTGACCCAGGAGCAGGCGACGGCCAACGCCCAGACCTACATGGATGTCGCCCACGCGACCTACTGCAAGTAGACGCCGATGTCGTTGACCGGGCGCGGAACGCGGAAGAAGAAGAGCAGCCTCCTGCGCAAGCTGATGGTGCTGATCGTTGTCCTGCTGGTGATTCTCGTCGCAGTGATCGCGCTCTGGTATCTCCTCGCCGGGCGGCTGCCCAAACCGATCCCGACCCCGCCCGGTCCCGAACGCCCCAACGCCCAGCCGGCGAGCTGTCCCGACGTCCAGGTGGTGGTCGTCCCGGGCACGTGGGAGTCCAGCCCGACGGACGACCCGTACAACCCGTCGGCCAATCCGGCGTCGCTGATGCTCAACGTGTCGCGGCCGCTGCAGGAGCAGTTCGAGTCGTCGCGCGCCGACGTGTACACGGTTCCGTACGTCGCGCAGTTCTCCAACCCGGTCGCCTTCCCGCCGGACGGGCAGCAGTCGTACAACAACAGCCGCGGCGCGGGCACGGCCGCCACCAACGACATCCTGATCCGTCGTCACGCAGAGTGCCCCCTGACCAGCTTCCTGCTCACCGGATTCTCCCAGGGCGCGGTCATCGCCGGCGACGTCGCGTCGAGTATCGGTGCAGGTGACGGTCCTGTTCCGGCGGATCTCGTACTGGGTGTCGGGCTCATCGCCGACGGTCGCCGCGACCCGGCCACCGCGACGAATATCGGCCAGCCGGTCACCGGCGTCGGAGCCGAACTGTCGCTGGCCGGTCTGCAGATCCCGGGAATCACCATGACCGGTCCCCGCCCCGGCGGTTTCGGTGGTCTCACCGACCGGGCGGTCGAGATCTGCGCCCCGACGGACGGAATCTGCGACGCCCCGGCGCAGGCGTTGAAACCGAGCAACTGGATCGGAAGCGGTCTGCGTCTGCTCGAGTACAACAACAACCCCGTCCACGCGATGTACAACTCGTACGTCGTCGACGACTCCGGCACGACGGCCACACAGTGGATCGCCGGATGGGCTGCCGAGAAGATAGAGGCCGCCCCGACCCCGGCCCACAGTTGATTTTGTGGCGGATGGGTTCACCGTGGTCGGTGAGCCGTGAAACGTCCCAAACAGATAGGCGAGACGCGTACTGGCCGGTAGTGTGCGTTTCTCGGCACCGGTAGAGTGCTGCACGTTGCGGCATCACCGGTGCCCGACCCCACCGATGTTCACGTCCTGAAACGCGGGCGTTTCACCACAGGAGAAGCTATTCATGAGTTCCGACGCCAGCTCGTTGCGTAAGTTCCGATTCGCGGCAGGCGGAGAGGGCAACGCGGACGAGGGCGGCGCGCGTCGGTTCGTCAAGCTCGCGCAGAAGGCCGAGGAACTCGGGTTCGACAGCTTCATGATCCCCGACCACCTGGGTAACCAGGTGGGACCGATCGCCGCTCTCGGAGCACTCGCGATCGCCACGGACAAGATCCGGCTCGGCACCGCCGTCCTCGCCAACGGCTTCCGGCACCCGGCGATCCTCGCCAAGGACGCCGCCACCATCGACGTGCTGTCGGGTGGCCGCCTCGAACTCGGCATCGGCGCCGGCTGGATGAAGGAAGAGTTCGACAAGGGCGGCATCGCCTACGAGCGCCCGGGCGTCCGGATCGCCAAGCTCGAGGAGACCCTGCAGATCCTCGACGTCTTGCTGCGCGGCCAGGAGTGCAACTTCGACGGCAAGTACTACCAGATCAAGGGCCTGACGGGCAGTCCGCGGCCCCGTCAGGGCCCGCGTCCCCCGATCGCCGTCGGCGGCGGCGGCCCCAAGATGCTGGCGCTCGCGGCCAAGTACGCCGACATCATCTCCGTGGCGACGCCGACCAGTAAGGAAGGCAAGCTCCTGCTCTCGGGTGTCACGCTCGAGAAGACGATGGAGCGCGTCGACCGGATCCGGGAAGCTGCCGGTGACCGGTTCGACGACATCGAACTGAACTGGACGATCACCACCATCGTCATCACCGACGACCGTGAGCAGACCGCCGAGATGGCGCTCGCCGCACTCGATCAGGGCTTCCCGCCCAACATCGAGGTCGACACCAAGCTGTCCGTCGAAGACATCCTGAGCTCGCCGTATCTCGCGATCGGGAGCTTCGAGGAGATCGCCGATCAGATACGTATGGTGCGAGAAAAGACGACAATGTCTTACGTCGGTGTGTTCCCCACACAGATGGATGCGTTCGCGCCGATCATCTCGCAACTGAAGGGCGAGTAGACGCAGCGAACCGAGGGCGGCGATGCCAATCTGTAACATATCGATGGTTTGGAATCGATGAACTTATTCGGGTGAGTGGCGTGTTACGTCATTCCCCGCGAGTTGTACAAGATCCGATTCGGCGAAGGAAGTCTGGGGCGCAGTCATGCCGGTGCATGCCTGTGTGATCGCTTCGGAGGAGATGGAATGAACGCGAAGTTCGATGATTTTATCGACGAGAAGGGCCATATCAGGCTCGAATCGGGAAGCACGCTGGTCGACTACGTCCAACGGCACACCCGGGAGAACTCGGACGAGCTGGCATACCGCTACATCGACTATTCGCGGGACAGAGACGGCGAAGCGCAAGAGCTGACCTGGGAACAGTTCGGCCACCGGCTGCGCGCCGTCGCGGCTCGCCTCCAGCAGGTCACCAAGCCCGGCGACCGTGTCGCAGTCCTGGCGCCGCAGGGTCTCGACTACGTCATCTCCTTCTTCGCCGCCATCCACGCCGGAACGATTTCGGTGCCGCTGTTCGACCCCGACGAGCCCGGCCACACCGACCGTCTGCACGCCGTCCTCGGTGACTGCACGCCTGCCGCCATCCTCACGGCCACCTCCTCCGCCGCGGGTGTTCGACAGTTCTTCCGGTCCCTCCCCGCCGCCCAGCGCCCCCGCATCATCGCCGTCGACGCCATCCCCGACAGCGTCGGCGAGTCCTGGGTGCGCCCCGAGATCGGTCTCGACGACGTCGCGTACCTGCAGTACACGTCCGGCTCCACCCGTGTGCCCGCCGGTGTGGAGATCACGCACCGCGCCGTCGGCACCAACGCGCTGCAGATGGTCGACTCCATCGAGCTCAACGAGAACTCGCGCGGCGTCACGTGGCTGCCGCTGTTCCACGACATGGGTCTGCTGACCGTCATCCTGCCCGCCCTGGGCGGCAAGTACATCACCATCATGAGCCCGCGCGCGTTCGTGCAGCGGCCGTACCGGTGGATCAAGGAACTGGCAGCGGTGTCGGACGGTGCCGGCACGTTCGCGGCCGCACCCAACTTCGCGTTCGAGCACGCGGCCGCTCGCGGTCTGCCGAAGAGCGGTGAGAGCCTCGATCTGAGCAACGTGATCGGTCTCATCAACGGCAGCGAGCCGGTCACCACATCGTCGATGCGCAAGTTCAACGAGGCGTTCGCGCCGTACGGTCTGCCGAAGACGGCGATCAAGCCGTCGTACGGCATGGCCGAGGCCACCCTGTTCGTGTCCTCGACCCGGCACTCGGACGAGGCCCGCGTCATCTACGTCGATCGCGACGAGCTCAACGCCGGTCGCGTCGTGAAGGTGGACCAGGACGCCGAGAACGCCATCCCGCAGGTGTCCTGCGGTTACGTCGCGCGCAGCCAGTGGGCCGCCATCGTCGATCCGGAGTCGCGCATCGAGCAGCCCGACGACCGGGTCGGAGAGATCTGGCTGCACGGTGAGAACATCGGCATCGGCTATTGGGGCCGCACCGACGAGACCGCCGAGACGTTCCACAACAAGCTCACCAACCGGCTCGCCGAGGGCAGCCACGCGGAGGGCACGCCCGAGGACGCCAACTGGATGCGGACCGGCGACTACGGCGTCTACATCGACGGCGAGCTGTTCATCACGGGCCGCGTCAAGGACCTCGTGATCGTCGACGGCCGCAACCACTACCCGCAGGACCTCGAGTACTCGGCGCAGGAGGCGAGCACCGCGCTCCGCCCCGGCTTCGTCGCCGCGTTCGCGGTCCCGGCCAACCAGCTGCCCGCCGTGGTGTTCGAGAACACGCACTCGGGTCTGAACTACGACGCGGGCGACTCCTCCGAGCAGCTCGTGATCGTGGCCGAGCGCGCACCGGGTGCGGGCAAGGCCGACCCCCAGCCCATCGCCGACACGGTGCGGGCGGCGTTGTCGAGCAGGCACGGGGTCACAGTGCGCGACATCCTGCTGGTGCCCGCGGGCTCGATTCCTCGTACGTCGAGCGGCAAGATCGCCCGCCGCGCGTGCAAGGCGAGCTACATCGAAGGCACCCTGCGCGGCGGATACACGCAGACGGCCTTCCCCGATAGCGTTTCCGAATAGTCCACTTCCTGACGGGTAGCTTGGTGAGTTGATGGCTGAAAAAGATGATGACCGGGTCGGGGCGAGCGAAGCGACGGGGAATGCCACCGGCAACACCGGTGACATGACGGTCGCGCAGCTGCGCGAGTGGCTGCGCAACTGGATTGCCGACGCAACCGGGCAACCGGTCGGTCAGATCACCGACGACCGCCCGATGGAAGAGTTCGGTCTGTCGTCTCGCGACGCCGTCGCGCTGAGTGGCGAGATCGAGGAATTGGTCGGCGTCACGCTCACCGCGACGGTCGCCTACCAGCACCCCACCATCGCGTCGCTGGCCACCCGCATCATCGAGGGCGAACCCGAGCAGCTCGACGACTCGGCGGACGCCGCGTACTACGCGTCGGTGCCGACGTCGGACGCGCACGACATCGCGATCGTGGGCCTGGCCTCGCGCTTTCCCGGCGCGGGAAAGACTCCTGCCGAGATGTGGCAGATGCTCGCGGAGGGCCGCGACGGCATCTCCGACCTGCCCGAGGGCCGCTGGGAGGAGTTCACCTCCGACCCGCAGATCAAGGCCGCCGTCGAGAAGGCCAACACGCAGGGCGGCTACCTCGACGACGTGAAGACCTTCGACGCGGAGTTCTTCGCGATGTCCCCGCTGGAGGTCGCGAACGTCGACCCGCAGCAGCGCCTCGCGATGGAACTGACGTGGGAAGCCCTCGAGCATGCCCGCATCCCGGCCAGCGAACTCAAGGGTGAGCAGGTCGGTGTGTTCATCGGCAGCTCGGCCAACGACTACCAGCTGCTCGCGGTCAGCGACCCCGTCCACGCGCACCCGTATGCGCTGACCGGTACGTCGACGTCCATCGTCGCCAACCGGGTGTCCTACTTCTACGACTTCCGCGGACCGTCCATCGCCCTCGACACGGCCTGCTCGTCGTCGCTCGTAGCGGTGCACCAGGCGGTGCGCTCGTTGCGGTCCGGTGAGTCGGATCTAGCGCTCGCCGGCGGCGTCAACATGCTCGTCGCGCCGCCCGCCACGCTGGGCTTCGACCAGCTGGGTGTGATGGCCCCCAACGGCCGCATCAAGGCGTTCTCCTCCGACGCCGACGGCATGATCCGCGCCGAGGGCGGCGGCCTCGTCGTCCTCAAGCGTCTCGAGGACGCCGAGCGTGACGGCGACGAGATCCTCGCGGTCATCGCCGGTAGCGCGGTCAACCAGGACGGCCGCTCCAACGGGCTTGCGGCCCCGAACCCCGACGCGCAGGCCGACGTCCTGCGCTACGCCTACCGCGACGCGGGCATCAACCCGGCCGGCGTCGACTACATCGAGGCGCACGGCACCGGCACCATCCTCGGCGATCCCATCGAGGCCGACGCACTCGGACGCGTCGTCGGTCGTGGACGCGCCGAAGACAAGCCCGCGCTGCTCGGCTCGGCCAAGACCAACTTCGGTCACCTCGAGGCCGCCGCAGGCGCCGCTGGCCTGATCAAGGTCGTGCTGTCGATGCGGGAAGACACCCTGCCGCCGACGCTGAACTTCGCCGGACCCAATCCGTACATCGCGTTCGACAAGGCGCACCTGCAGGTCATTCCCGAGGGTGCGGCGTGGCCGCGCTACACGGGCACGGCCGTCGCCGGTGTGTCCGGGTTCGGTTTCGGTGGCACCAACGCGCACGTCGTCGTGCGGGAGTACACCGGACCTGCCGTCGACGAAGCGGCCGAGCCTGTCGACACCGTCGTTCCCGCCGAGGAAGCGGTGGTCGAGACCGTAGAGGCTGTCGAGCCGACGGTTGTGCTCCCGGTGTCGGGTGCGTTGCCGTCGCGTCGTCGTCGTGCCGCCGCGGATCTGGCCGACTGGCTGGAGACCGAAGAGGGCAGCACCACTCCGCTCGCCGATGTCGCGCGCTCTCTGGCCCGCCGCAACCACGGCCGCTCGCGTGCCGTCGTCCTGGCGAAGACTCGCTCCGAGGCCGTCACCGGACTGCGCGCCATCGCCGCCGGGAAGCCCGGGCAGGGTGTGTTCTCGGCGGATTCGCCGTCGTCGAAGGGCGCCGTCTGGGTTCTGTCGGGCTTCGGTTCGCAGCACCGCAAGATGGCCAAGCAGCTCTACCTGGAGAACCCGGTCTTCGCCGCGGCCATCGACGAGGTCGACGCGCTGATCGAGGACGAGGCCGGCTACTCCATGAAGGAGAAGTTCCTCGACGACGCGATCGACTACGACGTCGAGACCTCGCAGGTCGGCATCTTCACCATCCAGATCGGGCTGGCGGCCCTGCTGCGTCACCACGGCGCCGAGCCCGAGGCCGTGGTCGGACACTCGATGGGTGAGGCTGCCGCCGCATACATCTCGGGTGGTCTGCCGCTCGAGGACGCGGTGCGGGTGATCTGCGCCCGGTCCCGCCTCATGGGTGAGGCCGAGGCCACGCTCGAGGGCGACGACATCCGTCTGATGGCGCTCGTCGAGTACAGCGCGGCCGAGATCGAGACCGTTCTCACCGACTTCCCGCACCTCGAGGTCTGCGTGTACGCGGCCCCGACGCACACCGTGATCGGTGGCCCCGAGCCCGAGGTCAACGCCATCGTCGCGCGCGCCGAGGGCGAGGAGAAGATGGCCCGCGTCCTCAAGACGAAGGGCGCCAGCCACACCTCCCAGGTCGATCCGCTGCTGGGCGAGCTGGCCGCGGAATTGGCGGGCATCGAGCCGACCAAGCTGAAGCTGGGCGTGTACTCGTCGGTCGACCAGGACACGTACTACCGCGCCGGCCACGAGCCGATTCACCGCGAGGAGTACTGGACCAAGGGTCTGCGCCACAGCGTGTACTTCACCAACGCCGTCCGCCTCGCCGTGGGCAGCGGGCACACCACGTTCGTGGAGTTGGCGCCCAACCCGGTGGCACTGATGTCCGTGGCCGCCACCGCATTCGACGCCGGTCTGCACGACATGCAGCTCATCCAGACGCTCAAGCGCAAGGAGGACGAGCCGCTCGGTGTCCTCGCCGCGCTCGCGCAGCTGTACGTGCACGGGCACGCCGTCGACCTGTCGTCGCTGCTCCCCGAGGGCGACTTCGCGTCCGTTCCGCGCACCGCATGGATCCGCAAGCCGTACTGGGTGGAGACCCGGATCGATTCCAGCGGCAACACCCGTGTCCCGGGTGCGCACGTGTCGCTGCCCGACGGCCGCCACGTGTGGGAGGTCCAGGCCGGCGCGGTCACCGACCTGCCTGCACTGGTCACCGCCGCCGCGTCGCAGGTGCTGTCGGACGTGACGCTCGCCGCATCCGTTCTGCACGCCCACGCGCCGGCGGAGGGAACGCTCACCACGACGCTCAACCCGCATCCGGGTGGCGCGTCGCTGCAGGTACACGCGAAGAGCGGCCCGCGCTTCACGCTGCTGTTCGACGCCGCCGTCGCGTCCGGCGAGGCTCTGCCCGAGCCCGTCTTCGCGGCCCCGGTGCAGTCGACCTCCCCGGTGGAGGAGCTGCCCGAGGTCGTCGAGGACATCGGTGAGAGGTGGGACCCGAACGGTTCGCAGACGCTCGAAGACCGTCTCGCGCTGATCGTCGCCGAGTCCATGGGCTACGCCCCGGAAGACCTGCCCGCCGAGATCCCGCTCATCGAGCTGGGCCTCGATTCGCTGATGGCCGTCCGCATCAAGAACCGCGTCGAGTACGAGTTCGACATCCCGCAGCTGCAGCTGCAAGCCGTCAAGGATGCGAACCTCATGGAGGTCGCCAAGTACCTGCGTTACGCGGTCGAGAACCGCGAAGAGGTGCAGGCGCTGGCAGACAAGCAGAAGGCCGAGAAGGAAGCGGAGGAGGCCGCGGAGGCCGACCGTGACTCCGAGGCCGCGGAGGCCGACCGTGACTCCGAGGCGGCAGAGGCCGACCGTGACTCCGAGGGCGCCGTGTCCCCGCTCGACGCCGAGGACACGTCCGTGGAGGCCGAGGCCGAGGCGATCCTCGCGGCCACCCCGGTCCAGGAGACGGTCGCAGCCCCCGAGGCAGCCGCCGTGGACGGCAAGGAAGCGGTCGCCGACGCGACCGGTTCCGATGTTCCGCCGCGCGACGCCGCCGAGCGTCTGACGTTCGCCACGTGGGCCGTCGTCACCGGCGAGTCCGCCAAGGGCATCTTCAATACGCTGCCGATCCTGAACGACGAGACGGCCGAGAAGCTGGCGGTCCGGTTGTCGGAACGCGCGAACGGTGAGATCACGTTCGACGACGTCCTCGACTCCACCACCATCGAGGAACTCGCCAACGTGGTGCGCGGATTCCTCGAGGATTCCGGCAAGATCGACGGGCTGGTCCGCGCGCTGCGGCCCCGCCCGGAAGGATCCGACGCCGTCCCCGTGTTCGTGTTCCACCCGGCCGGTGGTTCGACCGTCGCGTACGAGCCGCTGCTGAAGCGTCTGCCCGCGGGCACGCCGATGTACGGGTTCGAGCGCACCGAGGGGCCGATCGAGGTCCGGGCGGCCGAGTACCTGCCGTTGATTCGCGAGATCCAGGGTGACGGACCGTACGTGCTGTACGGCTGGTCGCTGGGCGGTGTGCTGGCCTACGCGGTGGCGAAGCTGCTGCGCGAGTCGGGCGCGGACGTTCGGATCGTGGGCCTGATCGACACGGTCATGGCCGGTGAGAAGGTCGAGGACACCCCGGACGAGATTCGCAAGCGCTGGCAGCGGTACGCCGCGTTCGCGAAGAAGACGTACAACGTGGACTACCCGCTGCCGTACGACAAGCTCGCTGCGGCGGAGAGCGACGAAGAGCAGATCAAGATCCTCACGGAACTGCTCAAGCTGAGTGGCACCAAGATTCCGGGCGGAATCATCGAGCACCAGCGCACGTCGTGGCTCGACAACCGGGCCATCCAGACCGCCGAGATCGAGCAGTACGACGGCGACGTCGTCCTGTACATGGCCGACCGCTACCACGACGACGTGATGAACCTGGAGCCCGCGTTCAAGACCCGGAAGCCGGACGGCGGCTGGGGCGAGGCGGTGAAGAACCTGGAGATCATCCATGTGGGCGGCGATCACATCCAGATCGTCGACGAGCCGTACATCTCGAAGGTCGGTGCCGACCTCACCAAGAAGCTGGCGGCGATCCAGGCCGCCGGAACCGGAGCACATCAGTGACCACGACAACCGCAGAGAAGCTTGCCGAACTGCGCGAAAAGCTCGAAACGGCAAAGGAACCCGCGGGCGAACAGGCGATCGCCAAGCGCGCGAAGAAGGGCATTCCGAGCGCGCGCGAACGCATCGACATGCTGCTCGACCCGGGAAGTTTCATCGAGGTCGGCGGCCTGATGCGCCAGCCCGGTGATCCCAACGCCCTGTACAGCGACGGCGTCGTCACCGGCCACGGGACCGTCGAGGGACGCCCCGTCGCGGTGTTCTCCCACGATCAGACCGTGTTCGGTGGATCCGTCGGCGAGATGTTCGGCCGCAAGGTCGCCGCGATCATGGAGTTTGCCGCCAAGATCGGCTGCCCCTGCGTCGGCATCAACGACTCCGGTGGAGCCCGGGTGCAGGACGCCGTGACGTCGCTGGCCTGGTACGCGGAGCTCGGCCGTCGGCAGGAGCCGCTGTCGGGGATGTGCCCGCAGATCTCGATGATCCTCGGCAAGTGCGCGGGCGGTGCGGTGTACGCGCCGATCAACACCGACGTCCTGGTGGCTACCGAGGAGTCGTACATGTTCGTCACCGGACCCGACGTGGTCCGGAAGATCACCGGCGAGGACGTCAGCCTCGAGGAACTCGGTGGCGCCCGGAACCAGGCCCAGTACGGCAACCTGCATCACGTGGCGGCCGACGAGAAGGCCGCGTTCGAGTGGGTGCGCAAGTACCTCAGCTTCCTGCCGTCGAGTTGCATGGAGAAGCCGCCGGTGGTCAACCCGGGTCTCGAACCGGAGATCACGGACTCCGACCGCGACCTCGACACGTTCATCCCGGACGCCGACAACGCCGGTTACGACATGCACGACATCCTGCTGCGGATCTTCGACGACGGCGAGTTCCACGAGATCGGCGGGCAGGTTGCGCTGAACATCATCACCGGCTTCGCTCGCGTGGACGGGCGCACCGTCGGGGTGATCGCGAACCAGCCGCTGGTCGCGGCGGGTGCGCTGGACGCTCAGGCCTCGGACAAGGCCGCGCATTTCATCCGCATCTGCGACGCCTTCGACATCCCGCTGGTGTTCGCCGTCGACACGCCCGGGTTTCTTCCCGGTCTCGAGCAGGAACGGATCGGCGTCATCAAGCGCGGTGGCCGGTTCATCTTCGCGTTCGTGACGGCGACCGTCCCGAAGGTGACCGTCGTGATCCGCAAGGCGTACGGCGGCGCGTACGCCGTCATGGGCTCGAAGCAGTTGGGCGCCGACATCAACTTTGCATGGCCGACCGCCCGCATCGCGGTGATGGGCGCGGAGGGTGCTGTCGACCTCATCGGGCGTAGGCAGATCGAGGCCGCGGGCGAGAACGCTCCCGCCGTCCGCCGGCAGCTGATCAACTTCTACAACGAGAACATCGCGACGCCGTACATCGCGGCGGAGCGTGGCTACATCGACGCCGTCATCGAGCCCGCCACCACCCGGCTCGAGATCCGTAAGGCGCTGACGATGCTGCGTGACAAGAAGGTACAGCGCAACCCGCGCAAGCACGACCTGATGCCTCTCTGATTCGCCGCCGCCCGCTCGCCCGATGTCGCACAGTCTGATTGCACCACTGTGACATCGGGCGCGGCAGGGGCTCATGCCGACCGCAGCTTCGGTTCGGTGTGGACGAACACCGGCGGCCGGGGGCGTGACGCCGCCAGCGTCTGCGCCGCACGGAGATCCGCGAGCACCGTCGCCGGGTCGGCCTGTATCTGCTTCGGCAAGTGCGTCACGACGATGATTCCCTCGCGCTGCATCCGCGCCCGCCGCCTCATCGTCGCCTGGTGGAGTTCGGGCGAGAAGTGGTACTTCAGCGAGTCGATCTCCCAGGCGACGGCCACGTCGTCCAGCCAGCCGTCGGGACGGGCGATCCACAGCCCGGCGGCGGACAGCACGTCCACGTTGTGCCGCATCGGCGCAAGACCGCTCGTCGCATACACCTTCTGCGCGTGAACCTCGGCGACGGAATGCGCGTCTTCGCTCAGTTCGCGCAGGACCGCCCGGGGCAGGCGGCTCCCGCGGTCGCTGCCCTGCGCGAGTTCGCGCACCAGTTCGTCGACGGTCACGTCGCCGCGCTGGATGCCGCCGGCGAGGAGCGCCCGACAGCTGTCCGCCTGGGGCGTGCGACGTCCCGCGTCCAGGAGGCTGCGCGCCGGGGGAGCGAGCCGCAGGAGCCCCCGGTGGACGGGTGCGGGCATGCGCCACGTCCGCTCGACCTTCACGTACGACCAGTCCCGGCGATGCCGGGTGGACGGGATGAGCAGCAGCACGTCGTTACGGGACGCCGGCGAGGTGTAGCCGTATGCGGCGAGGGCGGCGTGACCCGACAGCAGCGCGTCCGGACCGCCGTATTCGAGCGCCGCCAGATTGCGCTGCAGCGTCGTCGGCGGCCCGTTGTGCAGCAGGACCACGCCGGGGAGGATCCGCTGCCAGGGACCGCCGTCGGTGCAGCGTGCGGAGATGGTGCCCTTCGCGACCCCCAGCCGCTCCAGGGTGGCCGCCCGGACCACACCGTCGCGGCTGACGGCGGCTATCGCAGAGAGATCTTCGGCCCAGGTTCCTCGTCGCATGGGTCCGAGCATGCCGTGGGCGAATCGGACCGGCGCCCGAAAGCCCACGTCGGAAATTGCCCTGTGGATGGACGGAAGGTTGTGGACAACTCCGCGGGCCGCGCAAGCAAGCTGGGCCTACGGGCTGCTGTACACCCGCAGGGTGCCCGGCTTCCACAGTCCGGACCGGGTGGCGGTCTCGGTGTCGACCGTGGCCGCGGTGGCGTCCGGGTAGTACCGGTTGAAGCGCTCGAGGGAGCCCCAGTCGCGACCCCAGTCGTCCCGCATGTAGGTGGGGATGGCGGTGGCGCTGGCGAGCAGTTCGGTGAAGCCGAGGGGGCCACCGTTCTCCGGGGACTGCCAGGTGTCGGTGGAGCTGACGGCCAGCGGGCGGTCGGGGAGGATGCGGTAGTTCGGCATCTCCGCGACACCGTACTGGTGGTCGAACGGGCGCTGGCACGGGAACTGCAGTCCGACGGCCCAGTCCAGCAGCACCGGCTGCGAGCTGCCGATCGTCGAGTTGAGGGTCTCGAGCTTCGGAACCCGCGGCGGGGTGAAGGCCAGCCACTGGTCGCCGGTGAGGTTGGGGTCGTTGGCGACGATCCGCACGGAGTCGGCGTCGGGGGACAGTTCGCTGATCGGGACGCGCAGGTTGCGCCAGGACGGCGCGGGCCCGATGTCCTTGGGCAGGTAGGTGCCCTGGGCCTGGACGGTGCCGTCGGGCTGACGCTTGCCGTATTCGAGGAGCAGCGACTGACCGTAGGTGAGGGCGCCGGTCGAGTCGACCGACCAGATGCGGCCCGCGGCGGACATGACGATCAGCGGGGTGTCGTCGCTGCGCTCGGGGAGTGCGTACCAGCTGGACGACAGCGTCGCCGGTTCCTGCACGCCTTCCTGGTAGCTGCCCATGACGGGGGTGGTGCCGGGGTCGAGTCCGAACGGAAGCTTGGCGGTGCTTCCGTTGACGCCGACGTTTCCGGTGCCACCGCTGGTTCCGGCGCTCGATCCGGTCTCGAAGGTGGGCCCGACGCTCTGGTTGTCGGTGTTGCCCATGCCCTGCTTGACCTCGACGTAGTCGGCGGTCAGGTCGGACGGCACGCCGTTGGGGGAGAAGCCGACGGGATCGGCTCCGCCGAGCGGGTCGGCGGGGTTCGCCAGCGGCTGCGCGGGATCGTTGATGGGTGTGAGGTTTCCGCCGTTGGTGTCGCCTTCGACGAGGACGTCCTCGGCGAGTCCGCACGTCTGCCCGGTGAGGGAGTCGAAGTTCGACCGTGCCAGGGAGTACGCCGGGTACTGGGAGACGGCGCCCTTCAGGAGCGAGAGGACTTCGAACAGCACCATGATGCCGGCGACGACGGTGAGCGGGGCGGCCGCGAATTTCCTGATCCGCCTGCCCTTCTCGGTGTTGGCGCGGGCGGGTGGCGCGGCGAATCCCTCACGCAGGTACTGCCAGGCGGCCAGTGCGACGGCCAGCCCGAACAGGACGAGGAAGAACGTGTTGGACTGGCGGCCGCCGATGGAGACGGCCTTGTCGAACCACGGCACGCCGTAGCTCGAGACGTACCAGTAGCCGTTGATGCCCGCGAACGTCAGGGCCAGCATCAGCAGCAGGCCGGCGAGGAAGATCGTGCGGTTGCGGCGCGACCGCAGCGCGGACGCCGACACGGCGACGGCGGTGAGTGCGGCCAGGGAGCCGGCGATGCCCGCGTACGCCCCGAAGTGGTGGGTCCACTTGGTGGGGTTGAACATCATGAAGAAGATCGTGCCGAACACGACACCGAGCAGACGCCACGACGGGCCGGTGGCGGCACCGGGAATCCGCTTGCGGCGC
This sequence comes from Rhodococcus sp. NPDC059968, assembly GCF_042738615.1. NCBI lineage: Bacteria > Bacillati > Actinomycetota > Actinomycetes > Mycobacteriales > Nocardiaceae > Rhodococcus > Rhodococcus sp. NPDC059968. The sequence continues at coordinate 257,197 of NZ_JBHWUE010000002.1, read as the reverse complement.
AGCAGGATGAACAGCGTCGTCAGCAGGCACAGGATCATCGTCAGGAACGCGAAGCGGCGAGCCACCGAACCGTCGACGGTCGGGACGAAGAGGTAGTAGTAGCGCAGGAAGTCCTTGTACCACTCGAGGTTCGGGCCGATCAGGGTGCGGACCCGGGTGGCCTCCATCACCGCGGCGACCGTCTGGTCGGCGAACACGACCACCAGGACGATCGTGCCCGCGGCCACGATCGGAGCCAGCAGCGGCAGCGTCCCCACCTGGCGGTGGCGCTTGACGACGATCCGGACGAGCGGGCGGGCGCCGGCGAGCAGGGCGGCCACACACATCAGTCCCGTCGGGGCGGCCGCGAGAGTGAACGCGCCGATCAGGACGGCGACAGCCGCGGGGAGAAGACGTCCGGTCGCGATGGAACGCTCGATGGAGCACCACGTGAGCAGGGCGCCGAGCGCCACGATGGGCTCGGGCCGCAGGCCGTTGTTGTAGGGCAGCCAGAACGCGAGGAAGACTAGTCCGCCGGTCCACAGTGCGACCTTGTTGCGCCGGACGGACCGGCCGAGGCGGGGAGCGACCTCCCGGCTGATCACCATCCAGCACAGGATGCCGGCGATGAGGGCGGGCAGTCGCATGAACGGGCTGGCCGTCGAGATCTTGGCCATCGCGGCCAGCACGTCGTAGTACCAGCCGAACGGCGCCTCGGGGACACCGAACCAGCGGAAGTAGTTGGCCATGTAGCCGGCGTGGTCGGAGACCCGGGCCATGGTGAGCAGGTAGCCGTCGTCGGACGTATTGGCGCCGATGAAGTGCCACAGCACCAGCGTGCCCACGACGATCGTGTCGAGTCCGGTGAACTTCCACCAGTGCGACGGCAGGAAGTTGCGGTGCCCGCGCCCGTCCGTGCCGTCGAGGCGGCCGAGGGCGACCAGCGCGATGGCCGTGGCGAGGAGGGCCACGATCATGGCGACGAGCTTGATCAGCGTGGGGCTCGACGAGAACCGGGAGTCCACGTTCATCGTGAACGACAGGCCCGCCGGCGCCGCCCCGTCGCGGAGGTCGCTGAACACGCCCACCACCTGCGGGCGGAGGTCGCCGGTGAGGGAACCGGCGATCGGGTCACCGGTCGGAGTGGTCAGACCCACGAACTCGGCGGACGTCGCGTCGATGTTCGACGTGATGCGGATCTCGGTGCAGGCGCCCGACTGCACCTGTGCGCGCGGTGCCGTCGCGATGGTGACGTTGCGGTCGAGCACGTCGACGGACTTGTCCGACACCCGCACGAACATCGCATTCAGTGCCGCACCCTCGCCCTGCGCGGGGGCGGTGGCCAGCAGGATTCCGCCCTGCGGGGGGAGCCCGGCCACCGCGGAACACGGGATCGCCGCCGACAGGTCGACCGGGACCTGCGACATCAGCGGTGCCTCGAGGTCGCCGACGACGCCGTTCTCCGGCCAGTTCACCGCAGCGGTGGTCTGCTGTATCGGCATGAACGGAGTTGCCACTGCCAGCACGAACCCGATGAGGCCGGTGACGATGGCGATCAGGCGAGCGGTCCGGTACTCACTCCGCCGGTCCTGGCGAGCAGGCGGCGAAGTGGATTCGGGATCGGAGACGGAAGTTGTCAGAGCGTCGGGCACGGTTGTCGATGGTATGTCAGGAACCTGAGTAGGCATATTGCCGCCTACCAGAGGGTAGGGGCACTTCTAGTAGTAACGCACCGGTCCGGCCGACCAGGTACCCGACCTGGTCACCTGTTCGGATTCGACCTGCGCGGGCGTCGCCGACTCGTCGAGCGGTGTATACCGCTCGAGCGAGCCCCAGTCGCGGTCCCAGTCGTTCGACAGGTAGGTGGCCAGGGTGCTCGCCGACAGCAGCTGGTCGGTCCAGCCCAGTGGGCCGCCGCCGAACTTGTCCTGCCAGGCATTCGTGGACTCGGCGCCGATGCGGTCGGGGAGCACACGCCACTGCGGGACCTCGGCGACGCCGTAGCGGTGGTCGAAGGGGCGCTGGCAGGGGAACGCGAGGCCGACGGCCCAGTCGAGGAGCACGGGGTCGCTGGAGCCGACGACGGTCTGCAGAGTCTGCATCGTCGGCACCCGGGGCGGCGTGACCGCCAGCCACTGGCCGGGGTCGGTGTCCGGGTCGTCCGCGACGAGCCGGACCGTATTCGCCTCGGCGGGCAACTGGTCGAGCGGCACGCGCAGGTTGCGCCACGACGGGGACGGCCCGATGTCGATCGGGTCGACGGTGCCGAGCGCGGTGACGGACCCGTCGGGGCCGGTGACCCCGTACTCGACCTTCAGGCTCTGGCCGGGGGTGACGACGCCGTCCGCGTCGACCGACCGGATGCGTCCGGCGGCCGAGATGGTGAGGATCGGTGCGTCGTCGCTGCGGTCGGGCAGCCCGTACCAGCCGGTGGTGAGGGAGGCGGGTTTCTGCTCCCCGCCCTGCTGGTAGCTGCCGAGAACCGGGGTTCGGGCGGGATCGAGGCCGAACGGCAGCGTCACGGTGCTGCCGTTGACTCCGGCGGTGGCCTCGGTGCCGCCGCCGGTGCCGGAGCTGGTGCCCGTCGTCGTCTCGTCGGTCTCGGTGTCGACGGTGTTGGCGCCGCCGGTGGCGATCTTCTCGGAGTCGGCGGTGAGGTCGTCGGCGATGCCGTTGGGGGTGAAGCCCTCCGCGGAGGTCGTGCCGAATGCGCCTGCGCCGTTCGGGTCGGTGACCGGGGTGAGCTGCTGCAGCAGGGCGGCGGTGGGGTCGGTCTCGACGAGGACCTCGTCGGCGAGCGCGCACGAGTTGCCGGTCACCGACTCGATGTTGGCCTTCGCGATGGAGTAGCCGGGGTACTGCGCGACGGCCCCCTTCAGCAGTGACAGCACCTCGAACAGGACGACGGCACCGGCCGCGACGGTCAGCGGCGACGGCGCGAGCATCCGGGCACGCTTGCCGTTGGGCTTCTTGCCGCTCTCGTACGGTTCGCGGACGTGGTACCAGGCGGCGAGGAGCAGCGTGAGCACCGTGAGGCCCAGGAACAGTGTGGAGAAGCCCTTGCCCGCGATCATCGGCGGCTTGTCCCACCACGGGACGCCGTAGCTGGACACGTACCACCAGCCGTTGGAGCTGGTGAACGCAACCGCGAGGATGAACAGGACACCCGCGGCGAACAGGGTGCGGTTCCGTTTGGAGCGGATGCTCGCGGCCCCCACCCCGACCGCGGCGAGCACCGCGACCGAGCCGGCGAGACCCGCGTACACACCGAAGTGGTGCGTCCACTTGGTGGGCGTGAACATCATCAGCAGCAGTGACGCGAACACGATGCCGAGGATGCGGCGGGACGGTCCGATCGCGGTTCCGGGCACCTTCCCCTTGCGCAGGATCAGCATCACGCAGACCACGACGCACAGCAGCATCACGAACACGCCGAATCGGCGGGCCAGCGAGCCGTCGGGCGAGATCCCCATGAGCGAATCCCAGCGCAGCCGCTCGTCGAACCACGCCACGTTGGGGCCGAGGGCGGTGCGGACGCGCGTCGACTCGAGCACCGTCGCCAGTGTCTGATCCGCGAAGACGGCGACCATCACGACTGTTCCCGCGGCGAGGATCGGCAGGATCTGGGACGCGAATCCCACCCGGTGGCCCCGTGTGATCACGATCTGCAGGATCGGCCGCGCACCCGCGATCAGGGCGGCGATACAGATCAGGCCGGACGGTCCGGCCGCGAGGGAGAACGCGGCGATGAGCACGGCGACGGCACCGGGGAGTAGTCGTCCGGTGGCGATGGCGCGCTCGATCGAACACCACGTGAGGAGGGCGCCGAGCGCGATCACCGGTTCGGGGCGCAGTCCGTTGTCGTACGGCAACCAGAACGCCAGGAAGACCAGTCCGCCGGTCCAGAGGGCAGTTCTGTTGCGGCGCACGGCCACCCCGAGGCGGGGAATGACCTCCCGGCTGATCACCATCCAGCAGAGCAGCGCGGCGAGGAGCGTCGGCAGCCGCATCCACATGCTCGCGGTGCTCACCTTCGCCAGCGCCGCGAGGAGTTCGTACGACCACCCGAACGGCGCCTCGGGGACGCCGAACCAGCGGAAGTAGTTGGCCATGTAGCCGGAATGCTCCGACACCCGCGCCATGCCGAGGAGGTAGCCGTCGTCGGACGTGTTGGCGCCGACCACGTGCCACAGCAGCAGCGTCCCGATCACGACGGCGTCGACACCGGTGAACTTCCACCAGTTCGCGGGCAGGAAGCGGCGGGCGCGGCGGCCGTCGATGCCGTCCACGCGGTGCAACGCGTACAGCGACGTCAGCGTCGCGAGGACGCACACGATCATCGCCAGCAGTTTGAGCAGGGTGGGGCTGGACGAGAATCGGGAGTCGGGGTGGACGTGCACGTTCAAACCTGCCGGCGCCGCCCCCTGCAGGTCGGTGAACAGGCCGACCATCTGCGGACGCTGATCGCCCTCGACGGAACCGGCGAGTGGTTCGGCGGTGCCCGTGATCTCGGCCGACGTCCGCCGGTGGTCGGACGTGACGGTGAGGGCGGTGCAGCCCTGGAGATCCGCGGCGTCTGCCGAGATCAGGGAGATGCCGCGAATCGTGACATCGACCGTGCCGCCGGCGCCTCCCTTCACGACGAGGCCGTTCTTCTCGAAGTCGGGCGCCCGATTCGGGAGCGTGGAGACGACGGTGCCGCCGTCGGGTCCGAGTTGCGTGAACACCGTGCAGGGCACGTTCACCTGCATGTCCAGCGGCGTGTACGAGACCAGCGGCGCCTCGACGCTGTTCAGGGTGCCGTCCTGCGGCCAGTCGATCGTCGCGGCGTCCTGCTTCACCGGCAGGAACGGGGTGGCCAGCGCGAGCACGAACCCGATCAGGCCGGTGACGATCGCGATGAGCCGGGAAGTGCGGATGGTCCGAAGGTCAGGCAGCGGGGGTTGGGACGGCACAGAACGATGTTAGGCGATTGTGGCTCCGCCACCCGTGAGTACTTGTTAACGCCCGGCGGTTAATAAGTACTCACGGGACCGAAGGTCACGACCGCGGCGACGTCGTCGAGGGAGAGGTCGAGAACCCGGGCGACCGCGGCGATCGTGAAGAACGCGGGTGTCGCGATGCGTCCGGTCTCGATCTTGCGCAGGGTTTCGACGGAGATGCCCGCGTCGAGTGCGACCGCGACCATGCTCATGTCTCCCCGCGCGGATCGCAGCAGCTCACCCAGCCTCTGCCCGCGTTCGAGTTCCTCTGCTGTCAACGGCACACGCACCATATGTCATATAGTAATACCGGTATAGAAATTGGATCCAGGCGTGGAGGGTGAGTCGTGGTCGAGTTGAAGACGGCGGCCGAGGTGCAGGCGATGCGCGCGGCGGGCCGGGTGGTGGCCGACGCTCTGGCCGCCGTGCGTGAAGCGGCCACGATCGGGGTGACGCTCCAGGGCCTCGACGCGGTCGCCGCCGCAGTGATCCGCGACGCGGGGGCGGAGCCCCTGTTCCTGAACTATCACCCGAACTGGGCGCCCAGCCCGTTCCCCGGGGTCATCTGCGCGAGCGTGAACGACGCGGTGGTGCACGGAATTCCCGGCGAGTACCGACTCCGCGACGGTGACCTCGTCAGCATCGACTGCGGCGCCAGACTCGCCGGCTGGTGCGGGGACGCCGCCGTGAGTTTCGTCGTGGGAACGGCGGACCCGGCCGACGTGGCACTCGTCGAGGCCGCCGAAGCCGCTCTCGCGCACGGCATTGCGGCCGCCCGGCCGGGAAACCGGTTGGGCGACATCGGTGCCGCAATCGGACTGTTCGCCCGCGGCGCGGGGTACGGGATGCTCGCCGACCACGGCGGGCACGGCATCGGCAGGCAGATGCACGAAGATCCGCACGTGCCCAACGAGGGGCGCGTCGGCAAGGGAATGCTGCTGCGTCCGGGGATGGTGCGCGATCGAACCCATGCTCATCGCCGACGGCACCGACGACTACCGGCACGAGGCCGACGGCTGGACGCTCCGCACGGCGACGGGCGCCCGTGCCGCGCACAGCGAGCACACCGTCGCCATCGGTGAGGACGGGCCGGAAGTGTTGACGCGGTAGGGCTTTCCTACGTCAGCGCTCGCACGTCCCACACCCACACCCCGTCGACCGGCTTCGCGGGCGACCCGACGAGCTCCTGGACCGTCTCGCGCAGAACGCGATCGTTCTGGGTGTGCGGTAGAACCAGGACGTCGGCGTTCCAGAACTTCAGGTCCGTCAGTGCCTGGGCTTTCGTCGCCTCGTCGATGGCAGGCACCTGGCCGGACGACTGTGCGGACGCGAGCAGCAGCGCGGTGGGGCGGTCGTCGGGCCCGTACTTACCCTGCTCCTCGCTGCCGGCCGGACCGACGAAATACCCACCGGCGATGGGGAATCCGAGATCCTGCTCGGTCTGCCAGCGCAGCATCCGCGCGTTCTCCGGGGAGGGGAGCGGCACCGTGACGACCGAGCCGTCGGTGACGTACTCCCGCCACGTGCCGTCGGCGAAGAAGCTCGGTGCGGTGTCGCGCTGCACGACGGCGAGCGGGGTGGGCGTCAGCGGAAGCAATGCCACCGCGAGCCAGCCGACCCACAGCAGGGTGGTGGTCCGCTGACCCTCGCGGGCGGACGCCAGGGCGCGGTCGGTGCCCAGCGCGAGCAGCAGGGCAGCGGCGGGCAGGCAGCCCATCGCGAAGCGCGATTCGAGAACGGATTCGAGGAGCGGCAGGTGTGAGATCAGCGTCCACGGCAAGGGAATTCCGGTGTCCCAGCCGCCGATCGTCAGCGACGTCCCGAGCGACAGGACGCCCATCACGGCCACCGTCGCGGCCGCGGCGCGAGCCAGCGGCATGCGCCACAGCCACAGGGCCGACAGGCCGAGGAGAATCAGCAGGGGCCAGCCGAAATACGCGTTCTCCTCGGTGGCGTTCATGCTGAACTCGGCGGACCCTGGCTCGCCGGCCAGCGAGGACGTCGGAAAGCTGGTGAACGCTTCGGTGTCGTTGCCGACCGGGCCGTGTTCGATCGCCCGGTAGCTGTCGGGTCCGAAGAACTGCCACCACAGGGGCACGGCGGCGATGGCCAGCGCGATGCCGCCCGCGATCGCGAAACCCTTGATGCTGTGCTTGGCCGCAACGAATGCCGCTCGCGGACGCGACGCCGCGAAGGCGGCACCGAAGACCGCGAACGCCAGCGCGTAGATCAGCAGGGGTTCTTCGCCGAGGAATATCTGGTAGGCGATCAGCAGGCCCAGTACGATGCCGTCGCGCACCGAGCGTGCCCCGCTGCCCAGTCTGATCACGGCCAGCGCGATGAAGGGCAGCAGGAACAGGGCGACGAAGTTGGGGTGCCCGTTGGTGTGCGAGATCAGGGCGGGTGCGAAACCGCACAGGCCGCCGCCGACGGCGGCCGCGAGTCGCGACGACACGACATGCCGCGAAAACACCCAGTACCAGGCAATTGCCGTGCCCGACAGGCCAAGTGTGAGCGCGAGGGTGAAGGTGACGTTCGGTCCGAACAACAGCGTGACGGGCGCCAGCGGAATGCTGATGCCGAACATCGCCGTGTTGCCCATGAGGTTGACGCCCAGCGGGTAGTTCTGCAGGTCGCTGGAGAGCGGATTCTCCAGATGCACCATTGAGCGGGCCGCGACCGCGAAGAACCACTCCCACATCGTCTGGTCCTGGCCGCTGCGCACCAGATAGCCGGTCCCGAGGTGTTTCCACTGGCGGGCCAACACGAATGCCGCGAGGCCGACGTAGAAGACGACCACCGCGGCATCCGCCGGGTGCGGCCGGAGACGGGAGCGGAGAGGGCGAGCGGTGGTGCTGGTGCTCTCTGCCTGCCGAGTGGTCTCGACCTGGGTGAGTATCTCAGTCACGCAGCAGCGCCTCCGGTTCTCGGGTCGATGTCAATCGTCCGAGGGTACCGGAGGTCGCTGAGAGCTTCCTGGGTTGCATTCGCGTGATTGTTGCGTGTATCACATCAAGTTGATTTGTGAACTTCTGATCAATACAGGGATATTCTCCTGCCCCACTGGTTACGCTCAGCATGCTTTTTCGTATCGGTTGCAGTGCACTCTGAATGGGGTCGGCATGACGGACATCAGCACATCTCGATTTGGGTACAAACGGTTTACACGGACAGTCGCAGTCGCAGGTATTGCGGTGCTTGCCATGGTCATGGGCAACGGCACGGCCTCGGCCGGCGTGGACAATTCCAGCTCCGTGATCGACGCAAAGGGAAATCGCATCGAAGTCGTGCAGGGCGACACGGTGTATCAGGTCGTACCTCCGCTGGACGGCGTACCCACCAGCGTGGAGTTCTTCCACAACGGTTACGCCGGGGTCGCCATCACCGGACCGAACGCGGAGGAGTTCGAGGGAACTCAGCTCACCGTCGGCTATCAGATCGGTTACCCGGTCGCACTGGCGGGCGCGACGATCGTCCTGAACACGCCCGGACTCGGGTTCGCGATCGGGTCGAGCAACGGAATCAACCTGGGACTCGTCCCGGACTTCACGCTGGACCTGAACGCAGGGACCAACGCGGAACTTGCCGGTGACATCATTCCGTCGCAGGAACTCGACATCGACCTGGAGCCCGGTGGAATCACCACCGTTCCGATCCTCGAGGGTCAGGAGTTCGACGGATCGGCGGCTGTGGTCAGGATGCAGGGAGTTCATGGCTCCATCTCCGGTGCTCTCGGGCCGGTCACCATCCGTCCGTACGCTATGGCGGTCACTTCGAACGGTGACACCGTGATGACTTACGGTGTGCCGCAGAAGCTCAACTAGGCAGCCCGCCCGACAGGGTGCCTGACAGGGGTCGCCGGACTGATGTCCGGCGACCTTTGTCGACTGACATGGACGGCGATGTCGCCTGTGATCCACACGGCGGCACCGAGCAAGGCGATCACGAAAAGCACCCAGTGCCCGACGTAGACACCGACGATCGTTCCGATCGTCACGGCGAGTCCGGCATGCACGACCACATCACCGCCGGCGGTGCCGAGAAGATAGTCTTCGGCACCGCTTCCGGCACGTCGAGGCTCCTCTGCATCCGGCATGACCGCTCCTCGCGACGACCCGACAATTCCCCTCGGGGAACGGAAAATACCCGTTTCCCTGATTGGGTGCGGAATTCCCGCTGTAGGGCGAGATAAACTTGAACAGACCGATCAGTTTCTTGTGACGACCACGAACGGTCCGGTCTCCGACACCGTGAATCGCGGGTCGTCGAACAGTTCCTTCGGGAACGTGACGGTGTAGCGGCGCACGTTGGGATCGTTGGGATACACGTCCTCGGCGAGACGCAGCGTGTACCCGTCGGGGCCCTGGCGGAACACGAACGCGTCGGGGGCGCGCCACGGTGCCGCGTCGAGTGCGGCCACCAGCTGATCGGGCGTCTCGAGCTCGCTCCACTCCGCGATCACCCGTGCGCGTCCGGCGAAGTCCGCCAGGGGATTCGAGTAGTGCGACGTCAGTGCCTGGAACCCGAGGTAGGGGTAGAAACTGAGGAAGCTGGTGTCGGCGGTGAGGACCACGGTGTCGTCGCGGTCGCGGGGGACCTGCGCCTGGACCAGTTCGTCGACTGCGGCGTAATGGGCGGCGGCGCCCGGTGGGCGCTGGTCGGCGCGTTCGCCGTTGCCGTCGGTGTCGGTGTAGGCGACGGCGATGTCGGAGTCGAGGAACTTGGGGATGTTCTGGACGAACGACAGCGCGCCCAGCACGCCGATCACCAGGACCGCCCCCTTGACGCGCGGGTTGTCGCTGGTCGCGAGCACGAGCCATCCTGCGAATTCGACGAATCCGAAGACACCTGCCGCGCCGAGCAGGACGATCAGCACAGGCTCTAGCCGGAACGAGAGAAGGGTGCTGCCGAGCACCGTGAACGCCATCGACAGCAGCGACCACAGGTAGATGGCCACCACCCCGACGCCGAGTGCCTGCGCGCGCCGCGACGTCGACGCGCGGGCGACGAGCCAGATGGTGCCGAGCAGGCACAGTGCCCCGGTGAGGGAGAAGTGGATCATCGGCAGCGGTAGATGCGCGCCTGCCTCGGGCAGATAATGCAGCGCTGTTCCCGACGCCGCGGGCGAACCGCCCACGACCTTCAGCAGATACGGTAGCCAGACGGTCAGTGCGAGAAGCCCGGACACGGCGGCGATCACGATCAGCCGGACCAGCGGATCGATCGCCGCCCGCCACGACTTCTGGGCGCGTATCCGCAGGGTCGCGGCCAGCAGTGCGAGCAGGGTGATCGCGAAGGCGGCGAGTCCGAGATACAGCGTGTAGAACGTGGCTGCGAGGCCGAGGAACAGTCCGGTGCCGATCACGGCGCCCCAGCCGCCGCGTCCGTCGACACGATTGAGCCCGCCCCAGGCGAGGACGAGTGCGGGACCGATCAGCAGGGTGATGACGGCGCCGTACGGTTCGGGTGACCCGTAGGCCAGAACGAGTGCCGTGGTCGCGAGGGACACGACGATGGCCAGGTCGTGGCGGATCAGGTTGCTCCACAACACCAGTGCCACGACGGCGGCGACGGCGAGTGATCCGATCGCGTACGGCTTGAACGCTTCCCAGCCGTCCATGCCGAGGAGGTTGGCGACGCGCCCGCCCATCCAGAACCAACCGGCCGGGTAGTACGGCGGCAGGTCGGCGTACGTCATGTCGCGCAGCGCCGCCGAGTCGGTCAGCCGCGTGAGGTACTCGGTGCGGAACTCCTGGTCGACGGAGACGCCGTGCAGGTAGAGCTTGGTGGCTGCGAGAGGCAGACCGAGGGTGACGGTCACGAACCCGGACAAGCTCGCCCACGACAGCAGCCGGGCGAACCGCGGAGCCCGGTGCAGTCGCACGAGCAGCACCGACACCGCGATTCCCGCGATGGCTACGACCTGGCCGACCGTCGTGACGGCCTGGGTCACGTTGGACGAGTTGAACGCCGGCCACTGCACCCGCGCGAACGCGAACAGTCCGACCGCCGCCACCACTGCGGCCACGACGGCCCCCAGCAGCATTTCGACAGCTGTCGACAGGGACCGTCGGGCCGGTGCTACGTCTGCTTCCGTCACAAGGGCGAAGCTTAGATGGGCAGCTTCTTGAAGATCGGTCGCGGGATGTGCCGCAGGATCATCATCACGTAGCGGAAGGCGCCGGGCGCCCACACGAGTTCCTTGCCCTTCTCCGCCGACGTGACGGCGAGCTTGGCCACGTCTTCCTTGTTCACGGTGAGCGGGGCTTCCTTCACGTCCGCGGACATGCGGGTGCGGACCTGGCCGGGACGGATGACGAGGACGCGCGGACCGAACTCACGCAGTGCCTCACCGAGTCCGAGGTAGAAACCGTCGAGTCCGGCCTTGGTGGATCCGTACACGAAGTTGGAGCGGCGCACGCGCTCGCCTGCGGCGGACGACATGGCGATGATCTGGCCGAAGCCCTGTGCCTTCATCTTCTCGCCCACGAGCACGCCCACCGACACCGCGGCCGTGTAGTTGACCTCGGCGATCTGGACGGCCTTGCGCTGGTTCTGCCACAGTTCCTCGGCGTCGCCGAGCAGGCCGAACGCGACGATGGCGACGTCGACGTCGCTCTTGGCCCACGCTTCGTCGATGACCTTCGGGTGGCTCTCGGTGTCGACGGCGTCGAAGTCGATGACGTCGACGGCGTTGGCGCCGGCCGCCTTCAGTTGGGCGACGGCGGCATCGCGACCGGGATCACCCGGCAGTGCGGCGAGGATCACCCGCATCGGCGCCTTCTTCAGGTACTCCGCGCAGATGGCGAGGCCGATCTCGGAGGTGCCACCGAGCAGCAGGAGAGTCTGGGGGTTCCCGACAGCGTTGATCACTAGAGTTCCAACCTTCTGGACATATCGGAGGCGAAGACATTGGTGGGGTCGTACTTGCGGCGGGTGGCGATCCACTCGTCGATCCGTGGGTACATGGCGTGGAAGGTCTCGGCGGTGGTGCGCGAGTCCTTGGCCGTGTAGAGGCGGCCGCCGAACTTCAGGACACGCTTGTCGAGTTCGGTGACGAACTCGTTCAGGCCGGGCTTGATGCGGAAGTCTACGCAGATGTTCCAGCCCGGGATCGGGAAGCTCAGCGGGGCCTGGTTGCCCTCGCCGAACAGCTTGAACACGTTGAGGAACGAGTAGTGCCCCGACTTCTGGATGTCGCGGATGATGGCCTTGAACTCCTCGACCGCGGTGGTCGGCACCACGAACTGGTACTGCAGGAATCCGTTCGACCCGTAGGCGCGGTTCCACTCACCGAACATGTCGAGCGGGTGGTAGAACTGCGTCAAGTTCTGAACCTTGTCGCGGTAGGTGCCGGACTTCCGGAACCACAGCTCGCCGATCATCGAGAAGTTGAACTTGTTGGCGAGGCCGTTCGGGAAGACGTCCGGGAACGTCAGCAGCTGCGGGGCGTCGAACGCGAGGGGGTTCTTCTGCAGCTTGGCCGGCAACTGGTCGAGCTTCGCGAGCGAACCGCGGGAGATCGCGGCGCGGCCCAGCTTCGGCGGCGCCGCGATGGCGTCGAACCAGGCGCTCGAGTACTCGTAGTTGGATTCGCTGCCGTCGCTGTGCAGCGCGATGGTCTCGTCGAGCGTCTGGGTGACGTCGCCGTCGGCGATGAAGTACGCGGTCTCGGTGGGCGTCATCTTGATGGTGGCCTTGAGGATGATGCCCGTCAGGCCCATACCGCCGATCGTCGCCCAGAACAGTGCGCCCTTGGGGTCGTTGCGGCCGCCCTTCGGCGTCAGCGTGCGCACCTTGCCGTCGGCGGTGAGCAGGTCCAGCGACACCACGTGGTTGCCGAAGCTGCCGGCGCTGTGATGGTTCTTGCCGTGGATATCGGAGCCGATGGCGCCGCCGATGGTGACCTGCCGGGTACCCGGCAGCACCGGAACCCACAGACCGAACGGCAGGGCCGCCTTCATCAGCTGGTCCAGGTTGACGCCGGCGTCGACCTCCACCAGGTGGGTGTCGCGGTCGATGCGGTGGATCTGGTTCAGCGCATTCATGTCGATGACCAGGCCACCGGCGTTCTGCGCCGGGTCGCCGTAGGAGCGGCCGAGGCCGCGGGCGATCACCCCACGCTGCAGGTGAGCGGGCTTCGACTCGTTCTGCTCCGCGACCTGGGCGACCGCTCGCGCGATCACCTCCACGTCGGGAGTGGACAGCACCTGCGCGGTGGTGGGCGCGGTGCGTCCCCATCCGGTGAGGGTGCGGGTCTGTGTGGGGAGCGCCTGGGTGGGCGTCTCTTCTGCTGTCGTGGACATCGAGGTAGAGGGTACCCGGACGCCGACCCTGCGGGCCCCTGCGTGCATATCGACCGCGGGCGGTCGACAAGTACTCGCGGGGCGCTAGCCTCGTCGTCGTGTCAGAAACCCAGCCGAGTCACGAGCACGAACCGCACGTTCCGCTCCCCGTCGAGATCCCCGTCACCGAGAACATCGCGGACGACGCACTGGACCTGAAGACGCAGATCATCCGTTTCGTCCTGACCGGTGGATTGTCCGCGATCGTCGACTTCGGCCTGTACTTCCTGCTGTTCGAGGTGGTCGGGCTCCCCGTGAACGTGGCGAAGTCGATCAGCTTCATCGCGGGCACCACCACCGCGTACCTGATCAACCGCCGGTGGACGTTCAAGGCCGAACCGAGCCGCGCCCGGTTCGTGGCGGTCGTCATCCTCTACGCGGTCACGTTCGCAGTCCAGGTGGGCCTCAACTGGGTGATGTACCACGCATTCCCCGACGAATGGTGGCGTCTGCCGCTCGCGTTCGTCATCGCCCAGGGCACGGCGACGGTCATCAATTTCGTCGTGCAGCGCGCGGTGATCTTCAAGATCCACTAGGACCGCTGCCGGCAACCACACGGCAATGCCCTGACGGGTGCTGCGATGACCCCGATCCGGGTGTTTGGGTAACGACTCAGCAACTTCTCTGGCGCTGCAGGCGTGTTCGGTGAGAATCGATCAATGCTGATTGTTCTCGACACCTCGGCCGTCACACGAGACGCGCGCTTCGAGACGTTCGTCCGCGACGCGCTCGACCAGGGCAGCCGGGTACTCGTTCCCCGCCTCGTCCTCGTCGAGGTCGCACACCGGTACCAGCGGGAATCCGTCGCGATGATCGACGCCCTCACCGTCCAGGCGCGGATGTACGACCGGCTCGGGCTCCGGGAGGACCTGTCCGTCTTCGTGGACGCCGCCCGGGCCAAGGCCGACGGGTACGTCGACTCGCTCGCCCGGCAGCTGGAGGCGATGGGCTGCGACGTGATCGAGCCGGCGCACGCATCGCACCTCGAGATCGCCGGTCGCGAGTTGCAGCGTCGTCGCCCGTATGTGGACAAGAAGCGGCACGGCTACACCGCCACGGTGAACTGGCTGACGGTCCTGGACATCGCCGATCGCCGCCCGTCCGAGGACGTGGTGTGGGTCAGTGCGAACTCCCGGGCGTTCGGTAGCGGCGAATCCTCGACGTGGCACGACGAGATCTGGGCCGAACTGCAGGAACGTGGTCTCGGGCACCGGGTGCGGTGGGTGGTCGAGCTCGACGACGTGGAACTCCGCGAAACCGATCTGCCCCGCCGCGAGCGGGTCTTCGAGCCGGTTGTCGCGCCGCTGCCCGTGGCCGCGGTGCCGGCTCCGCTCCCGCCCCGGGCGCCCGTAGCAGCTCCCGACCCCGTGGAACCCCCGGCTCCCGCCCCGGCCGCGGCGCTTCCTCCGGTGCACGTGGCACGACCCCGGGTGGCGCCGCAGCGGATCCTGCCCTCGGGCAACGCGGACGCCGTCGGACGCCGCGGCATCGGCAGGATGATGGGTGGCCGCAAACGCAAGGTCACCGTGGTGGAGGAGCTCGACGACCTCGATTTCGGCTGAGCCGACCGCCGAAATGGCCCACTTGCCACGCCCGCGATAACGATTCGGGCAAAGGGGATAACGACTTGGGGCCGAAGGCACCATGAGTGACACACGACGGTGGCGGGTACTCCAAGGTTGAAGTTACGTATCCGTCAAAGGCGACGGGTATCGGCGACCAGGGGAGAAGGCATGAAATCTGTGCCGAACGACCGCAAGCCGTCCGCGCAGCAGCGGAGCGGGACACCGACCGTCCAATATCGTTCGGGGGCGAGGCTCGCGGGGCCGAGTATCGAATCCCAGGTTCTCTACCAGGCGTGCAGGTGGTTTCTCCGGCCTGTGGTGCGGATGGCACCGATCAACGAATCGGCGATTCGCAGGGCCGCGTTGCTGGACATGGCGGCGGGGATCCGTCCCGCTTCCGGTATTCGCCGCCAGAAGGTGCGACTGCCCGGATTCGACGCGGAGATCGTGCGCGCGCCGGGGGTGTCACCGGATCTGAGTGACGGCGTCGTCCTCTACCTGCACGGCGGCGGCTTCCTGTGCTGCGGGTTGAACACGCACCGGCCGGTGGTCGCGACGATCGCGAAGCTGACCCGGCTGCCGGTGATGCACGTCGGCTACCGGCAACTGCCCGACACGAACATCAGTGGTTCGGTCGACGACTGCCTGACGGCGTACAAGTGGTTGCTGGAGAACGGAGCCCGCGCGGGCGGGACGGTGTTCGCCGGTGATTCGGCGGGTGGGTTCCTCGTCTTCGCGACTGCGCTGAAGGCCCGCGAGGAGGGCGTCGATCTGCCCGCCGGCCTGGTCGGACTGTCGCCGCTGCTGGACCTGGACTGCGCCGACAAGCTGGTGCACGCCAACGCCGCCCGCGACGTGTTCGCGCCAGTGGAGGCGCTCGTCACCATCGGCAAGCTCGGCGGCGAGGTGGACGGCGTGCTCGACCCCGCGCTGTCGCCCGTGAACGGGGCTCTCGAGGGTCTGCCGCCTGCGCTGCTGGTCGCCGCAGAAGGCGAGGTGCTGCGGTCGGATTCGGAGCTGATGGCGTATCGGCTGAGCGCTGCGGGTGTTCCGACGACGCTGCAGATCTGGGACGGCCAGGTGCACGCGTTCCCGGCGTTGTGGCCCGGTCTGCCGGAAAGCCGTGCGGTGCTTCGGCGTATCGCGCGTTTCGTCGCGATGCGTGTGCGGCCGGAGGACGGTGTCGCCCGGGACAAGACGGCCTGACTACCGCGGCGGGCCTTTCTCGAGCACGATCGTCGTCGATCGCTGGTGTCCGCTCTCGTCGAACCAGCGCACCGCGACCTCGTCGCCGGGGTGCCGTCCGATCATGTGTTCGCTGAGATCGTTCGAGGACCGGACGGGTGTTCCGTCGAATTCGGTGATGACGTCTCCGATCTCGATACCCGCGTCGTCGGCGGGGGTGCCGATGCTGACCCAGAGCACTTCGGCGCCCCGATCGTCGTCGGTGACGCTGATCCCGAGGAGAGGGGTATCGCCGATGTGCACGGTGGCGGACGTGGTTCCGGCGCGGACCTGATCGACGATCGTCATCGCGGTGTCGATGGGCACCGCATACGATCTCGGCTGGGTGGGAGCGGGTTTCGCGGGGTCGGAGTCGGCGTTGCCCGCAGTGTTGACACCGATGACAGCGGCGGTGGTGTCGACGAGGGGGCCGCCGGAGTCGCCGGGACGTACCGCCGCGTCGATCTGGATCAGCCCGTTCAGTCGGTTCCGGGAACCGTCGGTGGAACTGCGGGCGGTGATCGTCTGCTCGACGTCGGTCACGAACCCCCGGGCCGCCACCGGAACTCCGCCTCCTTCCGCGTTACCCACCGCGGTCACCGGGTCACCGATGCCGACGGTGGTGTCCTTCGCGAGGATCGCGGCCGGGAGGTCGCTCGCGCCCTGGAGTCGGAGTACCGCGATGTCGCGCGAACTGTCGTACCCGAGGACGTCCGCGACGTACTCCGCACCGTTGCCCAGGCTCACCGCGCTGATGTCGAGGGCGCCGTCGATCACGTGATGGTTGGTGAGGACGACGCCGTCGGGGGTGAGCACGATCCCCGTTCCCGCGGTTTCGACGAGGCCCGAATCCGCGACGAGGGTGACGATCGCCGGGATCACCCTGGCCTCGACCTCCTCCGGGGCCAGGACCACGGGCGGGGGCGGGGGAGGCGCGGCGGGCTGGGCGACCGTCGCCGCGGGCGGTCCCGGTTCGCGGACCGGTGGTGCGCTCAGCAGCAGGCTGCCGATCACCGCCGTGGCCAGGGCGAGGACCGCTGCGGCGCGGGGCGTCGTCATGCCCGGTTGTCGTCGTCGCGGAGTCGATTCAGGACTGT
Organism: Rhodococcus sp. NPDC059968; assembly: GCF_042738615.1. NCBI lineage: Bacteria > Bacillati > Actinomycetota > Actinomycetes > Mycobacteriales > Nocardiaceae > Rhodococcus > Rhodococcus sp. NPDC059968. The sequence continues at coordinate 240,005 of NZ_JBHWUE010000002.1, read as the reverse complement.
TTCAGCGACCCCCAGCCGTGCCAGGTGTCGATCTCGATCCAGGCGCTGACCCGTTTGCGGTCGCGGACGGGGTACGGCTTGCCGGTGTAATGCGTGGCGAGGCGGTCGATGTCGGCGAGTTCGCCGTCGTCGACGAATTCGGTCACCCGGCCCTGGACGCTGACGTGGGTGATCCAGTCGTCGGGGTCCATCGCGGTGAGGCTGACGCGGGGGTCGCCGCGCAGGTAGTCCAGGCGTCGACGCTCGGCGTCCATGTTGACCATTACCTTGCCGTCCTCGAACAGGTACCAGGTGGCCACGGACACGGGCTGGCCGTCGGGTCGGATGCAGGCGATGGTGGCGTAATTGGGCCGAGCGAACATCTCGGCGGCTTTCGGTGTCAGAGGTGGCTTCGACATGTCCGAAAGATACCCCGGGGGCCTTCGGCTCGGTGCGTGGTTGACGAGTCCGAGCCCTCGTCAACCCCGCACCGGGCAGGCGGCCGTGGACTCGCGGACGACGAGGGTCGGGGTGAACGAGAGCTGCTGGTGGCGGTGGGTGTCGGGGTTGTTGACCTGATCGAGCAGGAGCTCGGCCGCCGCTCGACCCAGTTCGTTCCGCGGCTGGGCGACGGATGTCAGCGGCACGGCCGCGCCGGCGGCGTAGTCGATGTCGTCGTACCCGACGATCGCGAGGTCTTCGGGCACGCGCTTGCCGTGCTGGATGAACTCCTGGAGCACACCGAGTGCGAGCAGATCGTTGGCGCAGAATGCCGCCGTGGGCCGCTCCTCCGCCGGCATCGCGAGAATTTCACGGGCCGCGTGGGTGCCGGCCTCGATGCTGAGGGATCGGGTGGCGACGGTGCGCATGCGTGTGCTCGCCGATTCCGCGACGGCGCTGAGCGCCCCGTCCCGTCGGTCGCGGACCTGCCTGATGCTGTCGGGCCCGCCGACGAACACGATGTTCCGATGCCCCTGCTCCATGAGGTGGCGAGCGGCGATCCGGCCGCCGTGGACGTCGTCGACGGCGACGGAGGATCGGCCGGGTGTGCGGGACCCGCGGTCGAGCAGGACCACCGGTGTGCCCTGGCGGTCGAGGTTGGCGAGCATCGGGGTGCTCTCACCGGTGGGGCAGAGCAGGATCCCGTGGACGCGTTGTTCCATGAGCTGGCCGAGCTGCCGGTTCTCGCGTTCTTCCGATTCGCCGGTGCTGATCATGACCATCAGCAGCTCGTTCGCCTCGGCGACCTCCTCGGCTCCGGACGCAACGTCGACGAAGAAGGGGTTGCGCGCGTCGAGGACGACGACGGCGAGCATCCGCGACTGGCCGGCGCGGAGTTGGCGGGCGGCGTCGTTGCGGACGAAGCCGAGCTGGGTGATGGCCGCATGCACTCGTTGACGGGTCGCCTCGGACACCAGTTCGGGGTGATTGAGCACGTTGCTGATCGTCCCCATCGAGACGCCCGCGAGCGCGGCGACCTCGCGCATGGACGCTGCCATTCGATTCCCCCTTCAGCCGGCTCGTTCGACCGCGCACATTCTCGTTCGACCGCGCACATTCTCGTTCGACCGCGCACATTCTCGTTCGACCGCGCACATTGTCGCGTCGGTCGTTGCCCGAGAACGATCCGGCGCTCTTGAATCGCTTCAGACTCAGTATCGCCGTCCGCGGTGGCGGAATCAAGACCGGCTCCCAGGCGAGACGATGAGAGACGGGTAGTAATGGACCTGGCGTGCTTTTATAACGATAAGGTCACGGTGGTGACCGGCTTTGCCAAACCTCTTGACTTGTGGCGTCAATCACTTCTAGCTTCATAAACGAGAAATGAACCGTTTCAATCGGAGGTGCTGAATGAGCGTCCCCCCTGCGGTGCCGTTGCTGGAAGTTCGGGACGTCACCAAGTCCTTCGGCAACGTCGCTGCTGTTCAGGGTGTGTCGTTTCCGCTCTACGGCGGCGAGGCACACGCCCTCGTCGGAGAGAACGGTGCAGGCAAGTCGACCATCGTGAAGATGCTCGCCGGCGTGCACGGCCCCGACACCGGATCGCTCCTCGTCGGCGGCGAGGAAGTGTCGCTCGGGTCGCCCTCGGATGCCAAGGCCCGGGGCATCGCGGTCATCTACCAGGAGCCGACCCTGTTCCCCGACCTCACCATCGCGGAAAACATCTTCATCGGCACCCAGCCGCGGGCCCGGTTCGGGATGATCGACCGCGGCGCGATGAACACCGCCGCCCGCGCACTGTTCGACCGTCTCGGTGTCCCGATGGACCCGGACCGGCTGGCCAGCGGACTGTCGATCGCCGATCAGCAGCTCGTCGAGATCGCGAAGGCGCTCTCCACCGACGCCAACGTCATCGTCATGGACGAGCCGACCGCGGCGCTGTCCGGCAACGAGGTCGAGCGGCTGTTCAAGGTCGCCCGGTCCCTCTGCGCGTCCGGTGCGGCGGTCATGTTCATCTCACACCGCTTCGAGGAGATCTTCGCGCTGTGCCAGCGGGTCACCGTGATGCGCGACGGACGGCACATCTCCACCGCCGAGCTGGCGGGACTGACGGTCGACGACCTCGTCCGCAGCATGGTCGGCCGCGACCTCGGCGCGCTGTTCCCGAAGATCGACGTGGAACCGGGCGCCGTCGTCCTCGAGATCGAGAACCTGTCGCGAGCCGGGGTGTTCTCCGACATCAGTTTCCAGGTCCGGGCCGGTGAGATCGTGGCGTTGTCCGGGCTGGTCGGTGCCGGCCGGTCCGAGGTCATGCAGTCGGCGTTCGGTGTGGACCCCCGCGACAGCGGAGACGTCCGGGTACGCGGCAAGAGCCTGCGCAAGGGCAACCCGAAGGCCGCGATGCGCGCCGGAATGGCGCTCGTCCCGGAGGACCGTCGCCAGCAGGGCCTGATCCTGGACATGTCGATCGAGCGCAACGCCACATTGACGCGGTCGTCCGCTCTCGCGCGGTTCGGCTTCCTCGTCGGGGGACGTGAGCGTCGGTCGGCATACGAGTGGACGAAGAAACTGCAGACCAAGTACGCGCGCATCACCGACCCCGTCGGCGTGCTGTCGGGTGGCAATCAGCAGAAGGTCGTGCTCGCCAAGTGGATGGCCACCGCGCCGAGCGTCCTGATCGTGGACGAGCCCACCCGCGGAATCGACGTCGGTACCAAAGCCGAAGTGCACCGGATCATCTCGATGCTCGCCAGTGAAGGCGTCGCCGTCGTGATGATCTCCTCCGAACTGCCGGAGGTGCTCGGAATGGCCGATCGCGTCCTTGTGATGAGGGAAGGACGAATCGTGTCGGAACTGAGCAGGTCCGAGGCCGACGAGGAGAAGATCATGTTCGCTGCAACGGGTTCGGAGGCCGCCGCATGAGCGCACCCACCCGCGTCGCGCCTGCAGGTGCCGCGAAGCCATCGGTGAAATCGGACGGGGGGACGTCCCTGATCGAGAAGGTGCTGCAGGTCCGTTCGCTCGGCATCCTCGCCGCGCTGATCGTGCTGGTCGTGATCACCACGATGCAGAACAGCAATTTCCTGTCCTCTCAGAGTATTCGCGACATCCTGCTGGCGGCATCGATCGTCGGAGTTCTGGTGGTCGGGCAGACCGTCGTCATGATCACCAAGAACATCGACCTCTCGGTCGGTTCGGTTCTCGGCTTGTCGGCGTTCGCCGCGGGCAGTGTCATGCAGGGGCCCGACGGCGTGCCGATCGTGTTCGGCATCCTCGCCGGAATCGTGGTCGGCGCGATCTGCGGACTCGCCAACGCGCTGCTGGTGCGGTTCGGCGGAGTTCCCGCCCTGGTCGTCACGCTCGGCACGATGTACATCTTCCGGGGCATCGCCTACCTGTGGGCAGGCGGCGAGCAGATCACCGCCGACGAGATGCCGTCGAACTTCCTGAAGCTGGGCACCGCAACACTTCTCGGTGTCCCCGTGCTCGTCGTCGTCGCGGTGGTGGCGGTGATCCTCGCCGGGGTGTATCTCCGTCGGTACCGCAGTGGCCGCGACCTCTACGCCATCGGGTCGAACGGCCACGCCGCCGAACTCGCGGGCATCACCGTCGGCAAGCGCATCCTGCTCGCCTTCGTCTTCTCCGGGGCCATGGCCGGAATCGCCGGGGTCATGTTCGCGGCGCGTTTCGGCACAGTCGACGCCGCCGCCGGATCCGGCTACGAACTCAACGTGATCGCGGCCGCCGTCGTGGGCGGTGTGGCCGTGGTCGGCGGCGTCGGCACCGTCTGGGGCGCCGCGCTCGGCGCGCTGCTCCTGACCACCATCAACAGTTCGCTGCCCGTTCTCCAGATCAACCAGTTCTGGCAGCAGGCCATCGTCGGTGCGCTGATTCTCGTCGCCATCGCAGCCGATCGGCTGCTCGCGGTGCGTGCCGCACAGCAACTTCGGAAGAGGAGCGCCCATGTCGACTGACACCATCGAGCCGGCGACGACCGCACAGCCGGACACCGCAGGTCGGACGTCGACGGTCGGCCGGGTCCGCGAGTTGCTCGCCGGCTGGGACTCGGCGATCATCGCCATCACGGCCGTCGTGCTGGTGGTCGCGTCGGTCACCAACCCCGACTTCGGGAGCAGCCGGAACTTCGCGTTCCTCGTCCTCGATCTGGCGCCGATCTTCCTGATCGCACTGCCGATGACGTTCATCATCATCGCCGGCGAGATCGACCTGTCGGTGGCGAGCGTCCTGGGGCTGAGCGGCGCCGCGATGGGCTGGATGTGGAACAACGGCTTCGCCATCGAGATGATCATCCCGATCTGCATCCTGCTCGGCTGCGTCCTCGGTGCCCTCAACGGTTTCCTGGTCGCGAAGCTGGGACTGCCGTCCCTGGCCGTCACGATCGGCACCCTTGCCCTCTTCCGTGGGCTCGCGTTCGTCCTCCTCGGTGACCAGGCGGTATCCAACTTCCCCCGCGCGTACACGTCGTGGGTGACGGGAACGGTCGGCGGCACGTCCATCCCCAATCTCGCCATTCCGCTGGTCGTGGTGGCTCTGGTGTTCGCGGTGATCCTCCAGGCCACCCCGCTCGGCCGCGACATCTACGCCACGGGCGCCAGCGACACGGCCGCACGCTTCGCCGGGATCGACGGGGCGCGGCTGAAGTTCTGGCTCTACGTGGTGTGCGGCGCGGTCGCCGCCCTCGCCGGAGTGCTGTGGAGTCTGCGGTACTCGAGCGCCCGGGCCGACAACGGATCCGGTCTCGAACTCGCCGTGGTCGCCGCGGTGCTCCTCGGCGGTGTGTCGATCTTCGGCGGCAAGGGCCGGTTGGCCGGCGTGCTCGCCGCGGTGGTGCTGCTCGCCACACTGCAGAATGCGCTGCGCCTCGAGGACATCTCGAACGAGGCGCTCACCATCGTCACCGGCGTTCTCCTGATCGTGGCGGTTCTGCTGCCGAACCTGCTGAAGACCGTGCGGGCGTCCGCGCAGCGTCGAAAGCTGCAGAACCCCTCCTGAATTCCCCTGCTCCACAGCTCTTTCTCACTTCAGCGTTCGCAGTGACGCGAACACGAGGAAAGGATCCACCATGACCCGATTCCGCCGGACCTTCGTTCCCCTGGCGGGGATCGTCGCAGTCTCGATCGGACTGACGGCCTGCGGCGGCACCACCCAGGATTCGGCGTCGAACTCGGGCGGTGGCGACCGCGCCACCGGTACCGCGAACCCCGACGCGCCGATCCAGGACGGTCTGCAGGTCGCGTTCCTCCCCAAGCAGCTCAACAACCCGTACTCGGACATCGAGGTCGGGGGCGGCAAGACCGCAGTGGAGGAGTTCGGCGGCGAGTACAAGCTCGTCGGCCCCAACGATGCGAGCGCGTCCTCGCAGGTGTCCTACATCAACACGCTGATCCAGCAGGGCCAGAACGTGATCAACATCGCCGCGAACGATCCGAACGCCGTGTGCCCGTCGCTGAACCAGGCCCGCGACGCCGGCATCAAGGTCGTGACGTTCGATTCGGACGCGGCCGAGGACTGCCGCGACCTGTTCATCAACCAGGCCACCACGCAGGGTGTCGGTGAGACGCTCGCGAAGATGACGAGCGAGCAGATCGGCGGCACCGGCAAGATCGCGGTGCTGTCCGCCACCCCCAACGCCACCAACCAGAACGCCTGGATCGAGGTGCTGAAGGCCGAGCTCGCGAGCAAGCCGGAGTACCAGAACATCCAGCTGGTGGCCACGGTGTACGGCAACGACGACGACCAGAAGTCGTTCCAGGAAACGCAAGGCCTCCTGCAGACCTACCCCGACCTGAAGGCGATCGTATCGCCCACGACGGTCGGCATCGCGGCGGCGGCGCGCTACATCTCGTCGTCGAGCTACAAGAGCAACATCGTGCTCACCGGCCTCGGCACCCCGAACCAGATGCGGGAGTACGTCAAGAACGGCACCGTCAAGGAATTCGCCCTCTGGGACCCGACCAACATCGGCTACCTCTCCGCCTACGCCGGTGCCGCACTGGCATCCGGTCAGATCACCGGCGCCGAGGGACAGAAGTTCACGGCGGGCAAGCTCGGCGAGTACACGATCGGCGCCGGCGGCGAGGTCGTGCTCGGCCCGCCCACCGTGTTCGACGCGAACACCATCGACCAGTACAACTTCTGAACCGTCCGATGACCAAGTACTGCTTCACCCTGCAACTCCGGCCGGACCGGATCGACGAGTACGTTCGCCGGCACGCCCAGGTCTGGCCGGAGATGCTCGAGGCACTGAAAGCCAGCGGGTGGCACAACTATTCGCTGCACATCCGGCCGGACGGGCTGATCGTCGGCTACGTCGAGTCGGCCGATCTCGAACAGGCGCAGGCGGCCATGGCGCGCACCGACGTCAACCGGCGGTGGCAACACGACATGGCGCCGTTCTTCGAACTCGACGGTGTGGCCCCCGACGAGGGATTCACGCTCCTCACCGAGATCTTCGACCTGGACGCCCAGCTACACACCCATCTCGACCACACGATCTCCACCGAAGGATGATTCACCATGACGGCAACTGACACTCGGCGCACGGCCGGCGACATCTCCGCCCTCGCCGACTTCGGAATCGAAGTGCCCAGTTGGGCATACGGGAATTCCGGCACCCGGTTCAAGGTGTTCGCCACGGCCGGCGTCCCGCGGGATCCGTACGAGAAGATCGAGGACGCCGCACAGGTGCACCGTGTGACCGGGGCGGCGCCGAGGGTGTCGCTGCACATCCCGTGGGACCGCGTCGACGACTTCGGCAAGCTCGCCGCGTTCGCCGCCGATCAGGGGGTGTCGCTGGGGGCGATCAACTCCAACGTGTTCCAGGACGACGACTACAAGCTGGGGTCGCTGACCAACGCCGACCCGAAGATCCGCGCGAAGGCCGTCGCCCACCACGTCGAGTGCATCGACGTCATGCGGGCCACGGGCTCGAAGGATCTGAAGCTGTGGCTGCCCGACGGCACCAACTACGCCGGCCAGGATTCGATCCGCGCCCGGCAGGATCGGCTCGCCGATTCGCTGCAGAAGATCTACGCCGAACTCGACGACGATCACCGCCTGCTGATCGAGTACAAGTTCTTCGAGCCGTACTTCTACACCACCGACATCCCCGACTGGGGAACGTCGCTGCTGCACTGCCTGGCGCTGGGCGAGAAGGCGCAGGTCGTCCTGGACACCGGCCATCACGCGCCGGGCACGAACATCGAATTCATCGTCGCCCAGCTGATCCGGCAGGGACGGCTCGGCGCCTTCGATTTCAACTCCCGCTTCTACGCCGACGACGACCTGATCGTCGGATCCGCGGACCCGTTCCAGCTGTTCCGGATCATGCACGAGATCGTCCGGGCGGGCGCGCATCGCCCGGACTCCGGGGTGAACTTCATGCTCGACCAGTGCCACAACATCGAGCCGAAGATCCCCGGCCAGATCCGGTCGATCATGAACGTCCAGGAAGCCACGGCCAAGGCACTGCTCGTCGACGGGGACGCACTCGAGGCGGCCCAGCAGTCGGGTGACGTGCTCGGTGCCCACGCGGTGCTGATGGACGGATACAACACCGACGTCCGGCCGCTGCTGGCGGAACTGCGTGAATCGCAGGGCAGGGAAGCCGACCCGATCGGCGCGTTCGCCCGCTCCGGATACCTGGAGCGGATCGAGCACGAGCGGGTCGGCGGAAACCAGGCGAGCTGGGGCGCGTGATGACCGATACGACGACGGACGCCGTGCCCGCCCGCCTCGAACGCGTGCGTCCCCGGAAGACCCGGCTGGGGCTGGTATCGGGTGGGCTCGGCGCCTACTGGCCGCAGTTCCCAAGCCTCCGGGGTGTCCTGCAGGAGTCCGCCCGGTACGTGACGGGCCGATTCGAGGAGCAGGACTGTCAGGTCGTCGATGCCGGGTTCGTCTCGGACCCGCAGGAGTCCGCCGTCGCGGCCGAGACGCTGAGGCAGGCCGACTGCGACCTGGTGGTGATCTTCCTGACCACCTACCTGACGTCGTCGATGGTGCTGCCGATCGCGCAGCGGACCAACGTACCGGTGCTGCTGATCGATCTGCAGCCGACCGAGGCGATGGATCACGCGAACACCGACACGGGGACGTGGCTGGCCTACTGCGGGCAGTGCCCGCTGCCGGAGGTCGCGAACGTGTTCCGGCGCAGTGGCATCGACTTCCGGTCGGTGTCCGGGTACCTGCACGACGAGAACGCCTGGCGGCGCATCGACGCCTGGGTGAGTGCCGCCTCGGCACGGGCCGCCCTGCGGCACGGCCGGCTCGGGCTCATGGGTCACCTGTACCCGGGGATGCTCGACATCTCGACCGACATGACCCTGTTGTCGTCCCAGTTCGGCGCGCACGTGGAGGTGCTCGAATTCGACGACCTCCGGGTACGGGTCGATGCGGTCTCCGATCGCGAGACGGCCGACCGTGTCGCGCTCGCGAAAGAGGTTTTCGCGCTTGATGATTCGGTGAACGCGGACGATCTGGCCTGGGGAGCCAGGGTCTCCGTCGGACTCGACCGCATCGTCGCGGACTTCGCTCTCGACGCCATGGCGTACTACCACCGCGGGCTCGACGGTGAACTGCACGAACAGCTCGGCGCCGGAATGATTCTCGGAGCGTCCCTGCTCACCGCCCGCGGTATTCCGCTGGCCGGGGAGTACGACATCCGCACCGCGGTCGCGATGCTGGTCTCGGACCGGATGGGCGCCGGTGGATCGTTCACGGAATTGCAGGCACTGAACTTCCGCGACGGCGTCGTCGAAATGGGTCACGACGGACCGGCCCATCTGCAGATCTCGTCCGCCGAACCGCTGCTCCGCGGTCTCGGTGTCTATCACGGCAAGCGGGGGTACGGCGTCAGCGTCGAGTTCGACGTGACACACGGGCCCGTCACGACCTTCGCGGTCGGGCAGAACCGCGACGGCTCGTACTCGTTCATCGCGTCCGAGGGTGAAGTGGTCCCCGGACCGCTCCTGGCGATCGGCAACACCACGTCCCGGGTCGACTTCGGCCGGGACCCGGGGGAGTGGACGGACGAGTGGAGCGCCACCGGGACGGGTCACCACTGGGCGTTGTGCGTCGGGCACCGTGCCGGCGCGATCAAGGCCGCAGCAGAGTTGCTCGGCATCGAATTCATCCGGGTCTGAAGTCAAGAATCTCGAGGGAGAAACAAGAAGTGAACGCCACGAGCACCATTGCCGAACTGATCGCACGGTCCAACAGACTGGGTGCCGACGCTCGGAACACCAACTACGCCGGCGGCAATACCTCCGCCAAGGGCACCGACGTCGACCCCGTGACCGGCGCCGAGGTGGAACTCGTCTGGGTGAAGGGTTCCGGCGGAGACCTCGGCACGCTGAAGCCCGCCGGTCTCGCCGCGCTGCGTCTCGACCGGGTCCGCGCCCTGACCGACGTCTACCCGGGCCTCGACGCCGAGGACGACATGGTCGCCGCATTCGACTACTGCCTGCACGGCAAGGGCGGTGCCGCGCCGTCGATCGACACCGCCATGCACGGTCTGGTGAACGCGCCGCACGTCGACCACCTGCACCCCGATTCCGGCATCGCGCTCGCGACCGCCGCGGACGGTGAGGAGCTGACCCGCAAGTGCTTCGGCGACCGTGTGGTGTGGGTGCCGTGGCGCCGCCCCGGTTTCCAGCTGGGCCTCGACATCTCGGCCATCGCGGAGGCGAACCCGCAGGCGATCGGCTGCATCCTGGGTGGTCACGGCATCACCGCGTGGGGGTCGACGAGCGAGGAATGCGAGCAGCGTTCGCTCGAGATCATTCGCACGGCCGAGCAGTTCATCGCCGACAACGGCCGCGAGCAGCCGTTCGGTCCCGCGATCGCGGGCTTCGGGGCACTGCCTGCCGAGGAGCGTCGCCGCCGCGCCGCCGCACTGTTCCCGCTGTTGCGTGGACTGGCCTCCACCGATCGCCCGCAGGTGGGGCACTTCACCGACAGCGAGGAGGTGCTGAACTTCCTGGCGGCGCAGGAGCATCCGCGTCTCGCCGCGCTGGGCACGTCGTGCCCGGATCATTTCCTCCGCACCAAGGTCCGGCCGATGGTCCTCGACCTGCCGCCGGCCGCGTCGCTCGAGGACGTCACCGCGCGACTGCGTGAACTGCACGCCGCCTACCGCGAGGACTATGCCCGGTACTACGACGAGTACGCGGAGCAGGGCAGCCCGGCGATGCGCGGTGCCGACCCGGCAATCGTCCTGGTCCCCGGCGTCGGGATGTTCTCGTTCGGCGCGAACAAGCAGACCGCGCGGGTGGCGGGCGAGTTCTACGTCAACGCGATCAACGTGATGCGCGGCGCCGAGGCCATCTCCACGTACCAGCCGATCGACGAGCGGGAGAAGTTCCGCATCGAGTACTGGGCCCTCGAGGAGGCGAAGCTGGCGCGCCTGCCGAAGCCGGCGCCGCTCGCCACCCGCATCGCCCTGGTCACCGGTTCGGCGTCGGGAATCGGCAAGGCGATCGCGCAGCGCCTCGCCGCGGAGGGTGCGTGCGTCGTCATCGCCGACCTCGACCAGGCGAAGGCGGCCGAGGCTGCTGCCGAGATCGGCGGCAGCGACGTCGCCGTGGGGGTCGCAGCGGACGTGACCAGCGCCGACCAGGTCGCCGCGGCGTTCGAGGCCGCGGTCCTGGCGTTCGGCGGAGTCGATCTCGTCGTCAACAATGCGGGGCTGTCGATCTCCAAGCCGCTGCTCGAGACCACCGAGAAGGATTGGGACCTGCAGCACGACGTGATGGCGAAGGGCTCGTTCCTGGTGTCGCGGGAGGCGGCGCGGGTGATGACCGCCCAGGCGATGGGCGGCGACATCGTCTACATCTCGTCGAAGAACTCGGTGTTCGCCGGGCCCAACAACATCGCGTACTCGGCGACGAAGGCCGACCAGGCGCACCAGGTGCGTCTGCTCGCGGCGGAGCTGGGCGAGTACGGCATCCGCGTCAACGGCATCAACCCGGACGGTGTGGTGCGGGGTTCGGGCATCTTCGCCGGCGGCTGGGGCGCCAAGCGGGCCGCCGTGTACGGCGTCGAGGAGGAGAAGCTGGGCGAGTACTACGCGCAGCGCACCCTGCTCAAGCGGGAGGTGCTGCCCGAGCACGTCGCCAACGCGGTGTTCGCGCTCACCGGCGGCGACCTCACGCACACGACCGGACTGCACATCCCGGTGGATGCCGGTGTCGCTGCGGCGTTCCTGCGCTGATGGACGCGTTCGCCGCGATCGACCTGGGTGCCTCCAGCGGGCGGGTGATGCTGGGCGGCGTCGCCGACGGCGTGATCACCCTCGACGAGGTTGCGCGTTTCCCCAACCGCCCGGTCCGGCTGGGTGGATCGCTGCACTGGGATCTGGCCGGCCTCTATCGGGGTGTGCTGGACGGGCTGCGGGCCGCGGCAACGGAGGCCGAGGCCCGCGGTGACGTCCTCGTGTCGATCGGAATCGACACGTGGGCGGTGGATTACGGGCTGCTCGGCGGTGACGGCTCCCTCCTCGGGATGCCGTACCACTACCGCGACCAGCGGACGTGGGGCATCGCGGCCGGGGTGCGATCGTCGATACCGGATCGGGAGTTGTTCGAGCGCAACGGCATCGCGCAACTGCCGTTCAACACGGTGTACCAATTGCTGGCCGAGCGGGAGAGCGGCGCGCAGCGGCTCGACGTCGCGGAGCAGTTGCTGATGATCCCCGACCTTCTGGCGTACTGGCTCAGCGGGGTTCGCGCAGGCGAGGTGACCAACGCGTCCACCACCGGTCTGCTCGATCCGGTGAGCCGCGACTGGGACCGTGTGCTGGTCGGGCGGCTCGGTCTCGACGACCGTGTGCTGCCCCCGTTGGCGGAACCCGGTTCAGTGATCGGGGCCGTTCGGCCCGACGTCGCCGACGAGATCGGGACCACGGACCGTCCCCCGACGGTGGTGGCCGTCGGCAGCCACGACACGGCGTCGGCCGTCGTCGCGGTACCCGCGGCGAGCACGCGGTTCGCGTACATCGCGTCGGGGACGTGGTCGCTGGTGGGGGCGGAACTGCCCGGCCCCGTGCGCACCGAGGACGTGCGGGCGGCCGGGTTCACCAACGAGGCCGGCGTCGACGGCACCACCCGGTTGCTGCGGAACGTGATGGGCATGTGGCTGGTGCAGGAGTCTATGCGGCAGTGGCAGGCGGACGGGCTGGAGGTGTCACTGCAGGAACTGCTGGAGGACGCCGCCGCGCTGACCGACCTCGGCTCCGTCGTCGACCCGGACCTGCCGGTTTTCCTGCCGCCGGGCGACATGCCCGCCCGCATCGCCGCCGAATGCGCGCGGACGGGTCAGCGCGTTCCGGAGGGCCCGGCCGAAGTGATCCGGTGTGTGCTGGACAGTCTCGCGGACGCGTACCGGCGGTCGGTGCAGTCGGTCGTCGAGCTCACCGGCACGCCGATCGATGTGGTGCACATCGTCGGCGGCGGATCCCAGAACGCCCTGCTGTGCCAGCTGACGGCGGACGCCACCGGGCTGCCCGTCGTCGCCGGACCCGTCGAGGGTTCCGCCCTCGGCAACGTCCTGGTGCAGGCACGGGCGGCCGGTGTGCTGTCCGGGGGACTCGCCGAACTGCGTGCGGTCGTGTCGAATTCGTTCAGCCTGCGCGAGTTCGCGCCGTCGGCGGTGCGGTTGTCCCGGGCCTGACGCCTGTCTCTGCCCTAGCGCCGGTCCCGGAACCGGGGTTCGCGCTTGTCCTTCCGCGCGGCGGTGGCCTCCTCGAAGTTGTCGGTCAGCAGCCGCACCAGCAGCTGTCCGAGGCCCTCCTGGTGGATGTGGGCTTCGAGTGAGGCGGCGTCGAGCCCGGACCACAGCGTGCGCTTCGTCAGCTCCAAGCCCGGCCGGGAGAACCTGGACATGCGCTCGGCGAGGTCGAAACATTCGTCCAGGAGGTCCTCGCCGGGCACGCACCGCGACACGAGTCCGATCCGCTCGGCCTCGTCGGCGTGCACGTCCCGCCCGGACAGCATGATCTCGAACGCGCGGGACGAACCGATCGCCCGCGGCAGCAGGTAACTCAGGCCCAGCTCACTCGCGGTCAGGCCGTTGTTGATGCCGGCCGCCCGGAAGTAGGCGTCGTCCGCCGCGATCCGGATGTCGGAGGCGAGCGCCAGGCACAGGCCGCCTCCGATGGCCGCGCCGTTGACGGCGCTGATCACCGGCTGATGCATCCGGCGGAGCGAGAGCACCACGTTGTCGAGCATCTCCATGGCCCGCAGGGCGACGGTCGGCGGGGTGAGGCCGTCGACGTGGGGGAGCGTGCCCGAGGACCTCTGGTCGGCGCCGGAGCAGAAGCCGCGGCCCGCGCCGGTGATCACCACTGCGCGCACCGAGTTGTCGTTGCTGATCTCCTCCAGCGCGTCGCGGAACGGGATCATCACGTCGAACGCCATCGCATTCATGCGTTCCGGGCGGTTGAGCGTCACCAGGGCGATGCCCGGCCGGGGATGGTCGACGACGACGAAGTTCACGCCCTCGATACTAGAACACGTTTCAATTCTCTGGATCGATTTGTGGTCGCGGACGTCCGGGGGCGACCGTGCGCGCGAGGATGCCGAGCGTCGCGCGCAGGGCGTTCTCGGAAATCACCGGGAAGATCCCGGACTCGCGCCAGACCGGGTCGATGGACGACCAGTCGTAGAACGACGTCACCATTGTTCCCTCGTCGATCGGATCGAGCCGGTAGCCGTACACGTGCCCGATCTGCGGCCGGATCTGCCCGAGGACCTTCCAGGAGATCTCCCGGTCGGGCACGAATGTCTCGATCGTCACCGTCACGTCGTAGAGACCGAGGTCGAAGTCGTTCAACGCGTCGCGGTCCATGTGCACGACGAACGTGTCGCCCGCCGCCGTGACGCGGTCCCCTTCCGCGGACATCAGCATCCCGGAACTATCGATCGCCACATGTCCCTCGGGATCGCAGAGTAGACCGAAGATCGTCGCCGGGTCCGCGGCGACAGCCCGCCGGACCTCCAGCCGCTCGCTGATGTCAGTTGTCATGTCCGCATCCTGCCACCCCCATGTGAGTGGCATCGAGTGCTCGGGCACGCAAAAACACTCACATGGGGAAGGTGGGCAGCACTCCGGCGTCCATGGCCTGCTTCAGAGACGGTGCGGCCGAATCCTTCTCGGACAGCTGGAACATCAGCGGGCGGCCGTCCCGGCCCACCGTGGGCCAGTCGATTCCCAGTTCGGGGTCGAGTGGATGAAGGTCGTGGTCGAGGGCCGGGGTGTACTCGATCGAGCACAGGTACATCACGGTCGACGCGTCCTCGAGCGACAGGATCGCGTGGCCGACACCGGCCGGAAGGTACACGGCGCGGCGGTCGACGTCGTCGATGAGCACCGAATCCCACTGCCCGAACATCGGCGACCCGACCCGCAGGTCGACGATGACGTCGAGGAACGCACCCTTGACGCAGGTGACGTATTTCGCCTGTCCGGGCGGGTTGTCGGTGAAGTGGATGCCGCGCAGGACCCCGGCGGCGGACACCGAGCAGTTGGCCTGCGCGAGTTCGAGGGTGTGCCCGACGGCGGCCTCGAACTCCGAGCCCTTGAACCATTCGAGGAACACGCCGCGGTCGTCGCCGAACTGCCGCGGGGTGATCTCCCAGGCGCCCGGAACCTTCAGTTCCCGATACTCCACTGTCACCAGTCCTTGCCGCGCTCGAGGAGTTCGACAAGATAGTCGCCGTACCCCGACTTGCCGAGAGTTTCGGCGCGGGCACATAATTCGGCGTCGGTGATGAACCCGCGGCGCCACGCGACTTCTTCCGGGACGCCGATCTTCAGTCCCTGCCGGTGTTCGAGCGTGCGCACGAAGTTCGACGCCTCGAGCAGCGAATCGACGGTGCCGGTGTCGAGCCACGCGGTTCCGCGGGGAAGCACCTCGACCTGCAGCCGTCCGGACTGCAGGTAGGCCTGGTTGACGTCGGTGATCTCGTACTCGCCGCGGTCCGACGGCTTCAGGTCGCGCGCGATCGAGACGACGTCGTTGTCGTAGAAGTAGAGCCCGGGGATCGAGAAGTTCGACTTCGGGGTGGCGGGCTTCTCCTCGATCGAAATAGCTCGGCCCGTGTCGTCGAATTCGACCACACCGTAGGAACTGGGATCGGATACCCAATAGGCGAACACGGCGCCGCCGTCGATGTTCTCGAAGCGGTTCAGCCGGGAACCGAGGCCGGGGCCGTAGAAGATGTTGTCGCCGAGCACGAGCGACACGGACTCGTTGCCGACGTGGTCGGCGCCGAGCACGAACGCCTGCGCCAGGCCGTTCGGTTCCTCCTGCACCTTGTACGTGAGGTTCACCCCGAACTGGGAGCCGTCGCCGAGGAGCCGGCGGAACTGCTCGGCGTCGTGCGGGGTGGTGATGACGAGGATGTCCCGGATGTTGGCCAGCATCAGGGTGGAGAGCGGGTAGTAGATCATCGGCTTGTCGTAGACCGGGACCAGTTGCTTGCTCACTCCGAGAGTGATCGGGTGCAACCGGGACCCGGTGCCGCCTGCCAGGATGATTCCGCGCATGTGCGCAGTGTTCCAGTGTTCGCGTCGGATAGAAACTCGGGCGCCCCACTAGGGTGGGTGCACATGAGGCTTCTCGTGACAGGCGGCGCCGGGTTCATCGGTGCGAACTTCGTGCACCAGACGGTCGCCGAGCGGCCCGACGTGCAGGTGACGGTGCTCGACGCGCTGACGTACGCCGGCAACCGGCGGTCGCTCGACCCGGTGGCCGACCGCATCGAGTTCGTGCACGGCGATGTGGCGGATTTCGCGCTGGTGGACCGTCTGGTCGCGGACTCGGACGCGGTGATCCACTTCGCCGCGGAATCGCACAACGACAATTCGCTGGCCGATCCGACGCCGTTCGTGCAGACGAACGTGATGGGCACGTTCTCGCTGCTGCAGGCCGTCCGCGCCCACGACGTCCGGTATCACCACATCTCCACCGACGAGGTGTACGGCGACCTCGAACTGGACGACCCCGAGCGCTTCACCGAGTCGACCCCCTACAACCCGTCGAGCCCGTACTCGGCCACCAAGGCGTCCAGCGATCTGCTGGTGCGGGCCTGGGCGCGGTCGTTCGGGGTGCGGGCCACCCTGTCGAACTGTTCCAACAACTACGGTCCGTACCAGCACGTCGAGAAGTTCATTCCGCGCCAGATCACCAACCTGATCGACGGGGTGCGCCCCCGGTTGTACGGCAGCGGGAAGAACGTGCGCGACTGGATCCACGTCGACGACCACAACGCGGCCGTCTGGACGATCCTGGACAAGGGGAGTCTCGGTCAGACGTATCTGATCGGTGCGGACGGCGAGGTCGACAACCGGACCGTCGTCGGAACGCTGCTCGAGCTGTTCGGCCGCGATGCCGGCGACCTCGACTTCGTCACCGACCGCCCGGGCCACGACCTGCGCTACGCGATCGACTCGACCCGGCTGCGCACCGAACTGGGTTGGACGCCGCAGTACAAGGATTTCCGCAGCGGGCTCGAGGCCACGGTGCGGTGGTACCGCGACAACGAGTCGTGGTGGCGGGCGCAGAAGGAATCCGCGGAGAAGGCGTATGCGGCCACGGAATCCGTCATCGGCTGACGGTTCCGCGGAACGCCCACGCTCTCGCCGTCAGTGCGATGCGGCCCGCGTCGTCGCGCCGCAAGCGGGTATCGAGCAGGTCGCGAAGCTCGTCTCGGCGCCCGGCGGGGAGGGACGAGCAGTATCCGGGCGCGGGCCCTTGACCGCCCAGAAATGGGCGCCAGAAATCGTCGAAGCCGGCGAACACGGTGGGAATGTCGAGCGGGTGCACTTCCACCCCGGCCAGACCCGCGGTGGCCAGTGCGTCGCGGAGAGGCTGCGGCCGGCAGAGCGGGAAGCGGACGCCCTCGTCGAGGTTCGCGGCCGCCTCGTCGAGTTCGCGTGCGGCGTCCCAGAATGCGCGAATCATCTGCATCCCGTCGGCGTAGTCCCACACGTACCCGGCGACCGTCCCGCCGGCTCGCGTGACTCGGCGCATCTCGGCGAGCCCCTCGATCGGGTGGGGAACGAAGTTGAGGACCAGCCCGGACACCACCCGGTCGAACTCGCCGTCCCCGGCGGGGATGGATTCGGCGGTGCCCGACCGGACGTCGAAACGGGGATCGTCCGTGCGTGCCCGAGCCGACGCCGCGAAGGGCTGTGACGGTTCGACTCCGACCACCCTGACCGGATCCGCTGTGCGGAGAACGGTGTGGGCGAGGGCGCCGGTCCCGCAACCCACGTCGCACCATGCGCCGCCGGGGCCGGCGGCCAGCCACCGCAGGAACGCTGGCGCGACCAGCCTGCTCCAGCGGCCGATATAGAGCTCGTACGCGGGATCGATCTCCCAGGCATCCGTCATCGCGGTCTCCTCACGACGGCTGCGGTACCCGGGAATCCTCGTGAACGAGGGCGTTGCGCAGCGAACGAGAACCGGCGATCGCGGCGACGAAGCCGGCGAGCACCTCGCACAGCGTGAACACCAGGCGTGACGCGAGAGCCAGCCCGAGCGCGACCCCGCTGTCCATGAACGGGGACAGGGCCGCGACGACGACGGCCTCGCGGACCCCGATGCCGGATGGCGCGACCACCACCAGCACGCCGGCGCACATGCCGAGGGCGATCGCGCCGATGCACTGCACCAGGGTGCCCGCCTCGGATCCCGCCGAGCTCGCCGCGAGGAACCAGAGGTGCACGCCGTAGAGGACCCAGCTGACGGCGCACCAGCCGAGGGCCCGCCCGATCTTGTGCATGGTCAGCTGCCGCTGCAGCGGGGCGCGCCGCAGGATCCGCAGGGCCAGGTTCACCAGCCGGGTGAGGACCGGGGGATAGCAGCATACGAGGGCGATCGGGACGAGAACGATCACCGCGACCGCCGCGACGGTGCTGATGTGGAACAGGGCGGGCAGCGCCAGCAGCCCGACGACCAGCGCCGACGTGATGCTCAGCCCGACGGTGACGAGGACGGCGACGAATCCGTTGGCCCGCGACACCCCGGCCCGGCGCACGAGCTCGGTCTGGAGGACGAACGCCCACACGCTGCCCGGCAGATACTTGCCGAGCTGACCGACCAGGTAGCAGCGGGCGGCGTCGAACGCGGGAATCGGGTGTTCGAGGGCGCCGAGCGCGTGCTGCCACGCGCGCACCGCCGCGCCCATGCCGAGGAAGACGAACACCGCGGAGACGACGAGTGCCCACCAGTCCAGCTGGGTGATCGTGTCCCTGACCTCGGCCCACTGCGATTTCACGGCGAACACGATGGCGACGACTATCGCGAGGGTGACGAGGATCCGCAGCGCGTTCGTCAGCACGGCGCGACCGCCGCGGTCCGGGACGATCTCGGGATCGGCGTCCACGAGAACCACCCCCTCACCGGCAGTGCGCTGCGGCGGTGCAGCGTTCGTTTCCGACGATAGCAATCGGAGGGCGCCGGATCAGGAAACGAGCGGTTTCACCGCCAACTCCCGCCACCAGGCGAACGCGTCGGCGAGCGAATGCGGGAGTTCCACGTCGTCATCGAGGCGCCCCTTGGCGTACAACTTCGCCACGGCCGCGATGTCTCGGTCGGCGATCCCGGCGCGGCTCATGCCCACCCGGTTGGTGCCGCGCAGGGCGGCGGGGTTGCCGAACACCGTGGCGAACGGCGGAATGTCCTTGGCGACGACCGATCCCATTCCGACCATTGCGCGCGCACCGATCACCCGCCGCTGATGCACCACCGCGCTCATGCCGAGATTGACCCCGTCGGCGAGGGTCACGTGACCGCCGAGGGTGCTGGACGGCGAGAGGACGCAGTCGTCGCCGATCCGGACGTCGTGCTCGACGGACGTGTGGTTCATGACGAATCCGCCGCGGCCGATGGTCGTCGGCCGCTCGGCGCCCTGCTGGACGGCGCTCATCTCCCGGATCACGGTGCCCGCGCCGATCACGACACCCTGATGCGGGCTGACCTCCGTCCACGTGCGGGGATGCGTCTTCCCGATCCACTCCGGGGGCGCCCCGAGCGTCGCGTGGGCGCCGATCCAGCAGTCGTCGCCGATGTCGAGAGGTCCGGTGAGGACGGCATACGGTCCGATGCTCACACGGTCCCCGACAGTGACGCCGTCGCCTATCACGACGGTCGGGTGGATCTCGCAGTTTTCACCGATGGTCATGAAAGTTTCGGATTCCTTCCAGGAGCCGTGCAGACCGTGGGAACCTTCAAGAGGGTGCAATCTGTGAAGACGGTGTGAACGCACGTCAATCTATCGGAGGAACCGTGATCGCGATCTCGAGTATCTCTTTCGGAGAGGACGTCGAGCGCGAGGTTCTCGACACCCTGCGATCCGGGATGGTCGCGCAGGGACCGAAGGTCGCGAGGTTCGAGGAGGGGTTCGCCGAACTCGTCGGCACCCGGCACGCCGTGGCCGTGAACAGTGGCACCACCGCGCTGATCGCGGCACTGCGGGTGCTGGATCTCCAGCCGGGCGACGAGGTGCTCACCACCCCGTTCACGTTCGTGGCCACGCTCAACGCGATTCTCGATTCCGGCGCGACGGCCCGGTTCGCGGACATCGGGGAGGCCGATTTCGCGCTCGACCCCGACGTCGTGGCGCAGTGCGTGAACGACCGCACCCGGGTGCTGATGCCGGTGCATCTGTACGGGCAGACCGCGGACATGGGTGCGCTGATGCCGCTGGCCGAGACCCGGGGCCTCGCTGTGGTCGAGGACGCCGCGCAGGCGCACGGTGCCACGTTCGACGGCAAGGGTGCGGGCAGCTTCGGACTCGGCTGCTTCTCGTTCTATGCCACCAAGAATCTCACCACCGCCGAGGGCGGCATGGTCACGACGGACGACGACGCGGTGGCCGACCGGTTGCGCGTGCTGCGGAATCAGGGCATGCGACGCCGCTACGAGTACGAGATGGCGGGCCAGAACTTCCGGATGACGGATCTGCAGGCCAGTCTCGGTTTGCCGCAGCTGGGTTCCTATCTGCAACAGGTGGAGTCGCGCCGGCGCAATGCGGAGGCACTGCGGACCGGTCTGAAAGACGTCGAAGGTCTCGTTCTGCCGTCGGAACTCGCGGGCCGTGGGCACGTGTGGCACCAGTTCACCGTGATCCTCGCGCCCGATGCACCGATCGACCGCGACACCCTCGCGCAGCGCCTGGGCGATCGGGAAGTCGGCAGCGGGGTCTACTACCCGAGAACCGTCTACGACTACGACTGCTACCGCGAGCATCCCCGGGTGATCGCCTCGCCGACGCCGGTCGCGACGTCCGTGGCCCGCCGGTGCCTCAGCATTCCCGTCCACGCCGCGCTCTCCACCGACGACGTCGACCGGATCGTCGCCGCGGTGCGCGAGGCGATGGAGGCGTGATGACGTCCACGCGACCGCGGATCGCCCTCATCGGATCCGGCAGGATGGGTTCGCTGCACGCCCGCGTTCTCGCACAGTCCTCGCTGTGTGACCTCGCCCTGCTCGTGGAACCGCGAGAGGAACACGGGCGGGAGGTGGCCGCACGGTTCGGTGCCACGTGGGCTGCGGATTTCGACGACCTGGACGGCATCGACGCCGCCGTCGTCGCGGCGGCGACACCCACCCACTACGAATTGGCGGGCCGCGTCCTCGACCTCGGCAAGCCCGTGCTCGTCGAAAAGCCGCTCGCCGCAACGTACGAGGAGAGCACCGATCTGGTGAAACGCGGCGCCGCGACGGGTGTCCCGCTGATGTGCGGCCTGCTCGAGCGGTTCAACCCGGCGGTCCGGACGGCCCGCGAATTCGCCGGTGACGTGTGGCAGGTCAACGGAATCCGGCACTCGCCGTTCGTCTCCCGCATCCCCACCGGCGTCGCGACCGACCTGCTGATCCACGACGTCGACCTCGCGATCGGTTTCGTCGGATCACCGCCCGTCGGTGTGAAGGCCGAGTTCGGGTACTTCCACGACAGTTCGCGGCGCAACGAGGCCGAGGACTGCGCGGAGGCGGTGCTGCGTTTCGAATCCGGTGCGGTGGCCACCATCTCGGCCAGCCGGGTGAGTCAGCGGAAGGTCCGGCAGTTGTCGCTGCTGGAGCCGGACCGCCTGATCGAGATCGATCTCCTGCGCCGCGACATCACCATCTACCGGCACATCGACGACGACCTGCCCGCCGACCGCGACGGCTACAAGCAGCAGACGGTGATCGAGATCCCCACCCTCCGCTACAGCGACGAACCCCTCGCCGCCCAGCTAGCGCATTACGTCGGGCTGATCGGCGGCGAGGGGGATGCCGACGCGGAACGTGACTCGATCCTGCCCGCGCATCGCGTGGTCCACGAGGCGACCGTGTCGGCTACCGGCTGAGCGCTCCGGCCACCGCCAGCCGGGTGTCTTCCGCGATGAGGTCGGCGTTGAGAGCTGCCGCGGCGCTCAGACCGGCCCCGGCCGCGACGATCACCTGCGCCTTCGGGTCTGCGACGTTGCCGGCCACCCATACCCCCGGAACCGCGGTGGCGCCGGTCGCGTCGGCGGCGACGGCGGTGCCGATCACGTGCCCACCCATCTCCATCTCGGTGGTGTCCAGGCCGAGGCTGGTGAGGAAGTCGGCGCGCGCCCTGAACAGGGGAGGGACCACCACGGCGGTGAGGGGGAAGACCTGACCCGTGCGCAGCCGGACACCGGTCAGCCGGTCGCCCTGCACCTCGAGTCCGGCGACACGTCCGTCGATCATGGCGATACCGCGTGCCGCGAGCTGCTCGTACTCCTCGCCGGTGGGTTCGTTCGCGTCGTTCAGGAACAGTGTCACGTTCTCGGTCCACTGCCGCCACATCAGCGCCTGGTGCACCGCCAGCGGACTGCCGGCCAGGACGCCGACCGGCTGGTCTCGGACCTCCCAGCCGTGGCAGTAGGGGCAGTGCAGGACGTCCCGTCCCCATCGCTCGGCCACCCCGGGGATGTCGGGGAGCACGTCGACGAGGCCGGTGGTCACGAGCAGTCTCCGCGCCCGCACGGTCGCGCCGTCGGCGAGCGTCACCCGGAACTGGCCGTCCCCGACGTTGTCGGCGGACGTGACGGTGCCGGTCACGATCTCGCCGCCGTACCCGGCGACCTCTTCGCGTCCGATGGCCAGTAGTTCACCGGGAGGGGTGCCCTCTCGGCCGAGATAGTTGTGAATGTGCCCGGCCGGTGCGTTGCGCGGGGAGCCGGCGTCGATCACGAGCACCGATCGGCGTGCCCGCGACAGGGCCACAGCCCCGCCGAGTCCGGCTGCGCCGCCGCCGACGACCACTACGTCGTAACTGTCTTCCATCGCGTTCTCCTTCGTTCGTCGACCTCGTGACGTCCACTGTCCGGGGAGCCCGCGAAACTGGCAAGCAAGTTTGCCGCTGTGGCAACATGGTGTGTGTGAACGACGACGTACCCGATCTGGACGGGGTCCTCGATGCCGTGGGACCGCGGCTGAAGGCTCTCCGCCAGCAGCGCGGCGCGACCCTCGCCCAGCTGTCCGAGTCCACCGGGATCTCGGTGAGCACCCTGTCGCGGCTCGAGTCCGGCCAGCGGAAACCCACCCTCGAGCTGATGCTGCTCCTGGCGCGGGCCCACCAGCTGCCCCTGGACGAACTCGTCGACGCACCCGCCACCGGCGACCCCCGCGTCCATCTGCGGCCCCTCGAGCGCAACGGCTCGACGATCATCCCGCTGACCCGCAGGCCCGGCGGGATCCAGGCGTTCAAGCACGTGATCCCGCCGGGTGACCCGAGCGGCATCCCGAACCTGCAGGTCCACGAGGGCTACGAATGGCTGTACGTCCTGTCCGGCCGGCTGCGACTGCTGCTCGGCGAACACGACGTGATCCTGACGCCGGGGGAGGTCGCGGAGTTCGACACCCACGTCCCGCACTGGTTCGGCAACCCCGGACCGCAGCCGGCGGAAATCCTCAGCCTGTTCGGTCCCCAGGGCGAGCGGGCGCACGTCCGCACGGTCCCGCGGGGAACGGCAGCCGAGCGCGACCGTCGGTAGAATTCGTCCGGACCGGTGACGAGCGCTCCCTCCGAGGCGCAGGACGTGATGGGGAGGCCCCGTGCGACGCTGGATTCTCGGTGTTCCCGTAGCGGTCGTGATTCCGCTCCTCGCCGGCTGTTCCACGACTGTGGCACCGCCCGTGGCACAGCCGCAGCCACAATCGCCGCCCGCGGGCGCAACTCTCGTGGGCCTGGGGGATTCCATCCCGGCCGGTGACGGATGCCCCGGTTGCACGCCGTTCGTGGAACTGTTCGGCGATCAGCTGTCCGACGACGACGCGCTGCCCGTGCAGGTGGCCGACCTGGGTGTCGGGGGCTGGACCAGTACCGATCTGCTCGATTCCCTCGAGCCAGGCCAATACGACGCCGACGCCGTCCGTGACGCCGACCTCGTCACCGTCACGATCGGCGCCAACGACTTCTACACCGAACTCGACGACTACCTGGGCGGCGACTGCGGTGGCGATGACGGGCTCGGCTGCTTCGAACCCGTCCTGCCGCAGCTGCAGACCACGCTGACGTCCGTGCTCGACCGCATCGCCGAACTGCGGGCCGGTCAGCCGACCGCGGTCCTGGTCACCGGGTACTGGGACGTCTTCCCGGACGGCGACGTGGCCCGCGAGTTGTACGGCCCGCAGTTCCTCCGGGACAGTGCCGTGCTGACGTTGCGCGCAAACGACGTCATCTCGGAGGTCGCGGGTGCGGAGGGCGCCACCTACGTCGACCTGTTCAGCACGTTCAAGGGGACGTGGGGCGACGGAGATCCCACCGGGCTGCTGGCCGACGACGGCGACCACCCGAACCAGATCGGCCACCAGCTGATCGCCGACGCGTTGTCGTCCGCGGCGGTCGCGCAATCCGGCTCCACCGAGGCGTCCGCGTTCACGTCGTCCGGGTGGTCGCCGCGCTGAGCTTCCGCCGGCGTACCACCGGATCGACGACGGACAGGATCAGCACCACGACCGTCGCTCCGCCGAATGCCGCGACGGACAGGTTCTGCCGCGGCGGCCGGAACGTCACGACCAGTTCGTGGTCACCCGGCGGCACCGACACCTCGAGCAGACCGTGCCAGCCCGCGGTCGCGTCCACCGGCTCGCCGTCGACGGTGGCCGAGTAGCCGGGCCACGCGAGGCGCGCGAACGAGACGGTGCCGCCGCTGCCTGCCACCCGCACGGTCTCCGTCGCCGCGCTCGAGTCGGACGAGAGCACCCGGACGCCGTCGGACGCGAACGACACACGCCCGGGCAAGGGCAGCGGCCGGTCACGCTGCAACACCGTCCGCGAGTCGCTGCGTTCGGTGACGTGCCAGCCGGGTGGGGGCGGTGCCGTCTCCACCTCGGGCACGAGCCCGTGCTCCACCACGAGCGTCGACACCCGCAGGTAATCGATCAGCGGGATCGGGATGTCCGCGTTCACCGGCCGCCAGAGCGCCCCGTACACCCCGGGGCAGACGGCGCCGCGGTAGTCCATGCACAGGGCTTCCTGGAACTCGGTGAACCCGATGCCGGTGTAGGCGTTGATGCTGCCCTCGGCGGACGACGCCATGATCTCGTTGCCGAACAGGATCCGGCCTGCGGTGACGTCCTCGTGGGACGTGTCGTCCAGGTCGGCGAGTTGCAGAACGGTGCCCTGGTAGCGGTCCGTCTGCTCGGACAGCACCGACGTACTCGCCGGGTCGACGCGGCTGCCGCGCTCGACGTCGCGGGTGAGGGACCACACCTGCGCGGCGGTCACCACCACGGTGCCCAGGACCAGGGCGGCGACGAGAGCATTCGGGCCCCGAGCGCGCCAGGCGGTGTACGCGAGCACGCACAGGGCCGCGACGAGCAGCGCGAACAGCGTGTGTCGCAGCGTCAGGGCGGGGGAGGACGAGAATGCCAGGTAGAAGCCCAGCACGATCAGCAGGGCCGACGCCGTCGCCCGCTGACGCACCCGGCCGCGGGCAATGCCCAGCGACAGCGCGAGCGACAGGCCGATCACCACGCACAGGTACAGGTACTCGACCAGCCGGATCGGCCACCGGAACATCCCGACGTTCGACGGTCCGAACGTGAAGAGGAAGTAGACGACCGCGATGACGCCCAGACTGATCAGCGGTCGCCCGTGCGCGCGACGGAACTGCGAGGACGCGAACAGCGCGCGGATCCGGCCCCACGGCAGCCACGGCAGCAGCGGCAGCACGAACCACGCGAGGTACAGCGACGGGATCACCTCGACGGGACCCCCGAACGTCATGATCACGGGGAGATACGACGGGCTGCTCATTCCCGCGGGGCCGCCGATCTGCGGCTGCAGGAACGTGTCGTTGAAGATGCCGGTGCTGCCGGCGCGGGTGGTGACGTCGACGCTGAGAAACAGTGGCAGGTACGTCACCAGCGCGGCGGTGCCCGCGCACGCGCCGGTGATCACCAGCACGACCAACCGGAAGAACTGCCGCTGTGCGAGCAGGCCTATCCCGATGCCGAGGAGAACGACCACCGCGCCCAGCGCGGCGTACGGGTTGCCCATGCTCACCGTCAGTGCGCCGATCACGAAGGTGACCACAGGGTTCGTGCGCCCGCGGGAGAGGCGGAGCGACGACCACCAGAACAGCGTCACCCACGCGACGGCCATCATCCCGGACGGCCAGCCCGCCGCCTCGTAGAACAGGGTGAAACCGCTGAAGGGAATCGTCAGTCCGGCGAGGATCGCGGAACCGCGACGGGCGTCGTATTCGCGGCACAGCAGATACGTGGCTAGAGCGAACAGCGCCAGGAACTCGGCCATGATCACGAACGCCGCGACGGACAGGTTCTCGAATCTCGCGGCCAGGATGTAGTTGGCCAGGTTGACCGGGTTGTAGAGACCGTAGGCGGCCTCACCCGCATAGTTCCCGCCGATCCAGGCATCGGGATTGACGGTGAGCCACCGCCCGGCCAGGAGTTCCGTGCCGATCCGGTGCCAGGACGGCACGAACGACTCCAGCATGTCGCCGCCGTAGTAGAAGCGGTCGTACACGATCCGCGGAATCGTCGCGATGGCCGCGGCAGCCACCGCGACCGCCAGTGCCACCATCCACTCGGGCATGCGGTGTATCGATCGGGTGAACGTCGAAGACACGGACGCGGAGGGTGCCACGGACTCCGAGCCTACGAGTTAGGCTGCGCCCGTGCGCCTTTTCGGTTGTTCCCACGACCAAAAAGGCGCACGTGCGCCGAAGGCGCTGTCGGTCGTCGTCCCCGCTTACAATTCGGCCGCGGTCATCGAGCAGACCGTCCGCCGGGTGGCCGAACGACTGGCCGGCCACGACGTCGAGATCATCGTCGTGGAGAACGGATCCACCGACGACACCGTGGACATCTGCACCCGCCTCGCCGCCGACTGGACGCCCGGACCTGTGTCGCTCACCGTCCTGCGGAGCGAGAAGGGCATGGGCAATGCGTTGCGGACGGGAGCGGAGGCGAGTCGCGGCGCGCACGTGCTGCTGACCGCCGACGACCTGCCGTTCGGGTTCGACGACCTCGACGGCGCCGAGACGTTCGCCGCCGGCCACGACGGCCGGCTGCCCGAAGTCGTGATCGGTTCCAAGGCCCACCCCGACTCGCAGGTGCGGCGCGGCGCCCTTCGGGGCACCCTGACGTGGGGTTTCGCCGCGCTGCGGCGCGTGGTTCTCGGGATGCGCACCGGCGACCCGCAGGGCACCGTTTTGATGGACGGCGACCTGATGCGGGGACTGGTTCCCGACCTCGTCGAGCCCGGGTTCCTGTTCACCACCGAACTCGTCTACCTCGCGGAGCGGGCAGGCATCGTGCCGGTCGAGGTCCCGGTGCGTCTGAGCGACGATCACGACAGCCACGAAACCCGCATATCCAGGGCCGATGTGCTCGCCATGGGGGTGGGACTGTTCCGGCTGCGGGCCCGCCACCGGGACGGAGGTCGTCTCGCACGGTCGGGGAGCGCGTCGTGAGGTTGATACCCTGCGAACCGAGAAGAGGATCGTGCCGTCGCCGTGGCGCGGTCCAGCCCACCTCTCGCGGGGAACAGTAGGAGCACTATGAACGAGTCTGCGTCGGTAGCACCTGTGGACGGGAGCACGGCCGCGGTACGGAGTGCTCTCACCGAGCATCGCGCACCCGACCGCCTCGTGGTGGCGCGAGGTCTCTTCACGGGACCGACCACCCGGGTCAAGGACGACCTGTACGCCAGGATCGTCAAGGGCCGCGCCCACCGCGAGCGCTACGTCGTGCACCTCGAGAAGGGCGCGACGGTCGACACCGACACCTACTTCGGCCGGTTCGCGGCCAGCTACTACCAGCGCTGGACCACGGTCACCGACGTCACCGTCGGGTTCCACCACGAGGCCGACGGGCGCGCCGTGGTGGCGCTGCGCGGCTCCGATTCGGGCGGCAACTCCCGCATCCTCGCGACGACGGACATCGACGGCTCGGGCACGGCGACGCTGTCCACGAAGCTGGACGCCTACCTCGACGGCGGCTCCCTGTGGGTCGAGTTCACCGCCGTCGACGGCCCCCTCGCCGTGAGTGAACTGGAGTGGACCGTCGCCGCGCCGCCGGTGATCCGTCCCGCCGCGATCGCGATCTGCACGTTCAACCGCGCCGACGACTGCGCCGAGACCGTCGCCGCCATCGCGAACGACTCGACGATGTCGTCCGGCATCGACGCCGTGTACGTGGTCGACCAGGGCAGCGACCACGTGTCGGACCGGGAGAAGTTCACCGAGGTCGCCGAGATCCTGGGCGACAAGCTCGTCTACCTGCGGCAGCCGAACCTCGGCGGGGCCGGCGGATTCACCCGCGGCATGTACGAGGTGTCGGGCATCAACGAGCACGCCAACCTGATCCTGATGGACGACGACATCCTGTGCGAGCCGGAGTCGATCCTGCGGATGAACGCATTCGCCAACGTCACCACGGAGCCGACGCTCGTCGGCGCGCAGATGCTGTACCTGATGAACCCGGAGCACCTGCACGTCAGCGCGGAGGAAGCGGACCTGTCGAAGCTGAAGGCGGGCCGCTGGGCGGCAGGGTCGCGGCACGACATCAATCTGCTCAAGAAGAAGCAGCACAAGCGCGTCGACGCCGGCTACAACGCGTGGTGGTCGTGTCTGATCCCCGCCGAGGTGGTCGCGCAGATCGGGCTTCCGCTGCCGATGTTCTTCCAGTGGGACGACATCGAGTACGGCATCCGCGCCCGCGCGGCCGGGTTCGTCACCGTCACGCTGCCCAATG
The DNA here is from genome assembly GCF_042738615.1 of Rhodococcus sp. NPDC059968. Classification (NCBI taxonomy): domain Bacteria; kingdom Bacillati; phylum Actinomycetota; class Actinomycetes; order Mycobacteriales; family Nocardiaceae; genus Rhodococcus; species Rhodococcus sp. NPDC059968. The sequence continues at coordinate 211,321 of NZ_JBHWUE010000002.1, read as the reverse complement.
CCGGTGTGTGGCACGCGGACTTCCACTGGAAGGACCGCGACGACTGGGCCAAGTACTTCAGTATCCGCAACTCGCTGATCGCTGCCGCGCTGCACAGTGACTTCGACGCCAAGTCGTTGAGCACGCGGATGGCGCGGGAGATCACCCAGTATCTCGTGTCGATGCAGTACGGGCTGGCGTACACCATGATTCGTGGTATCGAGGACTTCCTCGAGGGCCCGAAGGTGCTCGAGGACGGCGGTCAGGCCGTGCTGGCGTCGATCCGGGAGGAGCGCAAGCGGTTCCCCGAGACCGTCAAGCATCCCGCGACGAACATTCCCGGTGTCCGCAACTCCGACCTCGTCACCCGGTACGCCGGTTTCGAGCCGGACAAGAGCAAGATCGACCTCGTCCTCGCCAAGCGGGCCGCGTACCAGTGGCTCGGCCGCACCCAGCACGGTGTCGCGAGTATCCCTGTGGCCGAGGCGCACTGGTGGCACGTGTCGCTGTTCGACACCGCCGTCATCACCGACGCCTCCCAGTCCGGGGTGCGGGTGCGCCGCCGCGACAAGGAGACGGCCCGTGAGCTCACGGCCCGGACCGCGAAGCTGATGAAGCGGTTCCGCGAGGACGCGGCGTCGACGCAGCGCCAGTACCGGGACGCGTTGCCGCAGCTCACCAGCCGGGAGAACTGGGCTCGCCTGTACGGTAAGTGACGTTGGCCGGACCGTTGCAGGCCCGCGATATACGTGGGCTGCTCCGGGATTCGTTCCTCGTCTTCGCTGTCGGTGTGGTGCTCGGCGCGGCGTGGAGTTGGCGTCCGTCGTTCTGGTACGACGAGGTCGCGACGCTGTATTCGAGTCAGCGGTCCCGGCCCGACCTGTCGAATCTGCTCGGCCACATCGACGCCGTGCACGGGCTGTACTACGTCGGGATGCATTACTGGTTCGCGGTGTTCGGTGCCTCGGAGTTCTCGGCGCGGTTCCCGAGCGCCCTGGCCGTGGGCGCGGCGGGCGCAGGGGTGGTGGTGCTCGGTGCGCTGATCTCGACCAGGCGGGTGGCGGTGCTGTCCGGGATCCTGTTCGTGATCCTGCCAAGCGTCACGTGGGCTGCCGCGGAGGCCCGCGGGTACGCGGCCACAGCTGCCGCCGCGGTCTGGCTGACCGTGATTCTCCTTGCGGCACTGAGGTTCCGGCGCTGGTGGCTTTGGGCGCTGTACGCTGCCGGCCTGGCAGTGTCGATCGTGTTGTTCGTCTACCTGATCACCCTCGTTCCCGCGCACCTGCTGACGATCCTGCTGCTGCGCGAGGCCCGGCGGTCCTGGCTCGGATGGACGACGGCCACGGCCGCGGGGGCGGTGGTCGCGGCGCCGTTCGTGGCGCTGGTGCGCCGGGAATCCGTCCAGGTGGCGTGGATCCCGCCGCTCGACGACCATCTGCCGCGGGCCGTCGCCGAGTACCAGTGGTTCGTCGGCGCACCGTGGTTCGCGGTGCTGTTCGCCGTCCTGGTGGTGGCCGGGTTCGTGGCGCTGGTGCGCGGTCACCGGCTGCCCCCGGTGCTGTCCGTCGCACTGCCGTGGATCGCGGTGCCGATGGCGGCGCTGCTCGCGTATTCGCTCCTGCGCAGCCCGGTGTATCTCCCGCGGTACTTCACGTTCACGACGCCCGCGGTGGCCCTCGCCGGCGGACTCTGCCTCGCTGCCCTGACCCGGAAGTGGTGGCAGTCCGCCGCGGTGCTCGCTGTGTTCGCGGTGGCCGCATCGCCGAGTTATCTTCAGCAGCGCGAGCAGTGGGCGAAACCCAGCGGCATGGACTTCAGCACCGTCAACGGTTTCGCCGTGGAACACCTCCGCCCCGGCGACTGCGTGCTGTTCGACAAACCGGCGTGGAACCCCACGTCACTGCGACTCGTGAAGAACGTGCGGCCGGAGGCATTCGACGGCACCCGCGACATCGGGCTCGGAATCACGGCCGCGAGCAGGGGGTCGCTGTGGGACGACGAACTCGCCGTCCCCGACGTCGCGGGCGCGCTCGACTCGTGCTCCGTGGTCTGGTTCTTCACCGACTACGAACGCGACAGCGAGCGCATCATCCGGCACACGTCCAACGAGGTGTGGACGCTGCCGCCGTTCCACTTCGAGACCACCGAGGCGTTCGCCGCGCTCGCGCGGTCCGGACTGCGGATCGACGAACGCGCGACGTTCAACGTCACGCAGGCGGTGAAGTTGGTGCGGTGATCCGCGCGACCACCTGCTCGTGGTTCGCGGTGTAGCTCAGGTACTCGAAGCCGATGCCGGTGCGGTCGACGAACTCCGTCCACGCCAGGTACTCGTGCTCCTGCCAGCCCGGGAAGTTGAAGAACTCGTCGAACACGATCACCGTGCCCGCGACCAGCCGATGTTCGAGCCGGTCGAGCACCGACTTCGTGGACGAGTACAGGTCGGCGTCGAGGTGCACGAACGACACCGGTCCCGGGTGCTTCTCGAGGAAGCCCGCCAGCGTGTCCTCGAAGAGTCCGGGCACCAACTGCGCGCCCCGCACCTGCGGCAGTTTCTCCTGCGCGAACTCCCCGGCCGGGAATCCGGTGCGCCACGTCTGCGGCAGACCGGAGAACACGTCGAACCCGAACACCTCGTGCTCGGCGTCCTTCAACTGTTCGACGATGATCCGGAGCGTGGTGCCCGACGCCACCCCGAACTCGAGGGCCAGCCCCTCGACCTCCACCTGCGACAGTCCGTAGCGTAGCGTGTCCTGCGGATTCCAGAACACGGGCGCCTTCGGCATGTGTTCGAGCACGAACGCCGCGGCCTCCTTCGTGGCCCGCACGTCCAGCGCCTGCGTGATGTCGCGGCGCGCCTGCTGCTCGAGTTCGCCGAGCCGCTGCTGGACGTCGGAGATCTCCATGCGGGCATCGGACAGCTCGGACAGCACCCGCGCGAGTTCCTGATTGGTCGCGCTCAGCTCGGCCAGGGTCTGGTCGTGCTGGTTCTCGACGAGCTCGCGGGACCGCCGATCCGATTCGGCTACCACCTCGGACATGGCACGTTGAAGCTTGAGACGGGCCTTTCTCCGAAGATCGAACATATACCCATGTTGCCAGTCCGCATCCCGGCTCACCGCTCGAACCGGGATGCGGTTCGGACCCGTGTCAGTGACCGCGACTGCGGTACATCTGCCGTTGCCAGCGGGCGATGCTCTTCCACTCGCGTTCGCGCTCGGCCCGCAGTCTCGCGTCGGTGCGCGACGCGATCCACCCGTTCTCGCGAATCAGTTTGCGGTAGCTGGCAAGCCTGCGCTCGGGCAGTTCGCCGCGCTCCACCGCATCGAGCACCGCGCAACCGGGTTCGGTCCCGTGCGAGCAGTCCGCGAACCGGCACCGCGCCGCGAACTCCTCGATCTCGGGAAACGTCTTGTCGATGCCGTCGGCGGCGTCCCACATGCCGACACCCCGCAGTCCCGGCGTGTCGATCAGGGCGCCCCCGTAGGGCAGCGGCAGGAGTTCACGGTGCGCCGTCGTGTGACGTCCCTTGTGGTCGCCCTCGCGGACGCGTCCGGTGGCGAGCACGTCCTCGCCGAGCAACGCGTTCGCGAGCGTCGACTTGCCCGCGCCGGACGGTCCGATGAGCGCGACCGTCCCGTCGATCACGGCGGTGAGGACGTCGATGCCGTCGCCGCTCTCGGCGCTCACCGCGAGCACGGTCGCACCCGGCGCCACCGCTGCCACCTCCGCGGTCGCGAGGGAAACATCCTGCACGGTATCGGATTTGGTGAGCACGACCACCGGCTGGGCGCCGCTCTCCCACGCCAGGGCCAGCAGGCGTTCGATGCGTCCGAGATCGAGGGCGGTGTCGAGTGCCGCGGCGATCACCACCGTGTCGACGTTGGCCGCGAGGAGCTGGCCCTCCGACCGGCCGGACGCGGACGACCGGACGATCGCGCTGCGCCGGGGGAGCAGGTCGGCGACGGCGATCTCGTCGCCGTGACGGTGAAGCGTCAACCAGTCGCCGGTGCAGAGCGGGTGCTCGCCGGCGAGTGCGCGGACGATGCCCGCGGGCGCGGCGACGTCGCAGCGACCGCGGTCCACGCGGATCACCCGCCCGGGTTCGCGACCGTCGGCCGGATAGTTGTCGAAGGTATCGGAAAGTGTGTCGTTCCAGCCGTAGGGCAGGAGTTGTCCAGGGTCGAACATGGTGGGTGTGATCCTCGGGTCGATGAGTGCCGACCGGACCACTGCACGGGTTCGGTCAGGCGAGGGGGAAGGGGGAGTGGACGCATACGGCGTCGACCGACGAGACAGTCATCGAACACTCACTCCTTCGCAACATATCGGGATCTTTTCGACCGGAACCCCACGATGCTCCCACCCGGCGGAACCCGGGCGCAACCGAATTACGGCCGCTCGAACCGCTCCTGACGGCCCAGCTTCCGCAACCGCATCCACTCACGCAGACCCTGCGGATCGCGCCGCGTGACGAGGAAATACCACCCGAACCGCACCCACTCCTGCGGCAGCAGCTTCCGCATGCCCGGCTGGGACAACAGATAGCCGCGATTGCGGTACGTGAAGAACCGTTTCGTCTCGTTGTCCGGGTACTGCGTGTGCATCCGGCCGCCGAGGATCGGCTTGAACTCCTCCGCGCCGTTCGGGTGCACGTACGCCGTCTGCAGGCAGGTGCCGAACGGCAGCCCCGACCGCACCAGCCGGCGATGCACCTCCACCTCGTCGCCGCGGACGAACAGGCGCAGGTCGGGAACGCCGACCGTATCGATCGCCGACGCGCGGAACAGAGCGCCGTTGAACAGCGACGCGATACCGGGCAGCAGGTCGGCGGAGTCGTCGCCGTCGGCGAACAGTTCGGAACGCAGCCGTCGCCACTCCACACCGCGGCGCAGCGGGAACGCGAGACGGTCGGGGTCGTCGATGTCGCAGACCACGGGGGAGACCTCGGCCAGGCCGTGCCGCTGCGCGCAGTCGAGCAGCGTCTCCAGGACCTTCGGTCCCTCGGGCCGTCCGTCGTCGTCGGCGAGCCACACCCAGTCGGCGCCGAGCGAGAGGGCGTACAGGATCCCCAGCGCGAAACCGCCGGCGCCGCCCAGATTGTGCTGCGAACCGAGGTAGCTGGTGGGGATCCCGGATGATTCGACGAGCTCACGCACGTCGTCCTCGGCGGCGTTGTCCACGACCACCAGATGGTCCAGCGGACGCGTCTGCGAGCCGAGGACCTTCAGCGATTCCGCCAGCAGTTCGCGGCGCTTGTGGGTGACGACGACACCGACGATCCGCTCGGCAGCAGCGCTCACGCGGACTCCGCCTCGGCTTCCGCGGCCGTGCGAACGGGACGCTCGTTCGATCTGTCGCTACGGGCGTCCCGTTCGGCCGAAGCGGTGATCCCGGACTTCTCCCGGTCCAACTCGTAGATGACGTGGCGGACGTGGTCGGCGGCGTCGTCACCCTCGTACGCGCGGACGACGTCCTCGATGCCGCCCTGCTGCCGGATCCGACCGTGGTCGATCCACATGGCCGTGTCGCAGAGCTGGGCGAGGAACTCGTTGGAGTGGCTGGCGAACACCAGGATGCCGGAGCGCTCCACCAGCGCCTGCAGACGCACGCGCGCCTTCTTCATGAACTCCGCGTCGACGGCGCCGATGCCCTCGTCGAGCAGCAGGATCTCCGGGTCGATGCTGGTGACCACACCCATCGCTACGCGCACGCGCATACCGGTGGAGTACGTGCGCAGCGGCATCGACAGGTATTCGCCCAGCTCGGTGAAGTCGGCGATCTCGTCCATCTTCGCGAGCATCTGCTTGCGGGTCTGCCCGAGGAACAGTCCGCGGATGATGATGTTTTCGTAGCCGGAGATCTCGGGGTCCATGCCCACGCCGAGGTCGAAGACCGGGGCCACGCGGCCGCGGATGCTTGCGCTGCCGCGGGTGGGTTCGTAGATGCCGGACAGCAGCCGCAGCAGCGTCGACTTGCCTGCGCCGTTGTGGCCGACCAGGCCGATCCGGTCGCCTTCCTTCAGCGACAGGTTGATGTCGCGCAGGGCCTCGACCACCACGACGTCCGAATTGTTGCGCCCGATGGATCCGCCGGCCTTGCCGAGGAACGCCTTCTTCAGCGACCGGGACTTGGCGTCGAAGATCGGGAAGTCGACGCAGGCGTCCCGCGTCTCGATACTCACGTGTTCTGTCATTGATCAGACCCCTAAACCCAGTAGGGCACACGGGCCCGGTACTTGCGAAGCGCGAGGATGGCGGCGGTCCATCCGACGACGGTGATGGTCAGCACGATGTACCAGTGGTACGCCTGCTGGTCCTGACCGATCATGGGGGCGCGCACGATGTCGAGGTAGTGGAACAGCGGGTTCAGCTCGGCGAGCTTGACGCGCTCGGCGGCCTGCCCGCCCTGCGCCTCGAGGCTCTGCGTCGTCCACATGATCGGGGTCAGCACGAACAGCAGCAGCGTCATGCTGCCCAGGATCGGCGCGATGTCCCGGTACCGGGTGGAGAAGATGCCGAACATGATCGACACCCACGCCGCGTTGACGACGATCAGCGCGATCGCCGGGATCGCGGCCAGCGACATCCAGGTCAGGTGCCGCCACACCCCGAACGCGAACAGCATGATGACGTAGATCACGAGGTTGTGGGCGAACAGCAGCAGTTGCCGCCACACCAGTCGGTAGACGTGGACGCTCAGCGCCGACGGCAGCTGTTTGATCAGCCCCTCGTTGGCGATGAACACCTCGGATCCCTCGAGGATGCTCGCGCTGATCAGGTTCCAGACGATCAGACCCACGGTGACGTACGGCAGGAACTCGTCCAGCGGGATGTCCAGCAGGGCGGAGTACAGGATGCCCATCGCCGCGGCCTGCACACCGGTCGCGATCGTGATCCAGAACGGGCCGATCACCGACCGGCGGTAGCGCTGCTTGATGTCCTGCCAGCCGAGGCTCAGCCACAGCTCGCGCTGAGCGAAGCCGTCCCTGAGGTCCTTGAACGCGCGACGGAAGGTCTGCGAATCGGACGTCGGGAGCGGGCCGCCTGCGGCCTCGGTTTCGATAGCGGATGCTGACACGGGCACCGAGCCTACCGGGAGTCGAGTTCCATGCTGTTTCGCCCGTTGCTACAGGTACTGGCCGGTACCGCTCGACTGCGACCCCGGATCGTTGTTGTGCGCCCCGTGCGGGTTGCCCATGCTGATGCCCGGAGGCAGGGCTCCCTGACGCATCTGCTCGAGCTGCGAGCGGGCCGCCATCTGCTGGGCGAACAGGGCCGTCTGGATGCCGTGGAACAGTCCTTCGAGCCACCCCACCAGCTGCGCCTGCGCGATGCGGAGTTCGGCATCGGTGGGGACGGTGTCGTCGGTGAAGGGCAGCGTGAGGCGTTCGAGTTCGTCGCGCAGCTCGGCGGCGAGGCCCTGCTCGAGCTCGCGGATCGACGACTTGTGGATCTCCTTCAACCGGTTGCGGCTGGCATCGTCGAGCGGTGCCGCGCGCACCTCCTCGAGGAGCTGCTTGATCATGGTTCCGATGCGCATGACCTTGGCCGGCTGCTCCACCATGTCGGCCACCGACTCCGTGCCGTTCCCGTTCTCGACCCCCGCAGTTTCGGAGCCGTCGGGCTTGGCCGCGGCCTCGGCGACGGGGATGGCCATGGGCTGACCGTCGGGGCCGATCACGACGACGTGTTCATTCTCCGAGTTCGTCATGCCTCCATCTTGTCTGTTCCCGCTCGGCAGTGCGAAGGTGCGTCCGATTTGGGCCGTTCCATCTTTGTTGCACTCCACAACAATCGATGGCTGGCTTCGACCGTATTGACTTGGGGTCTTAGAGTGTCGGGCATGGCTTACGACGTTGCCCGCGTTCGGGGACTCATCCCCTCACTCGGCGACGGTTGGATCCATCTCGATCCGCAGGCCGGCATGCAGATTCCGGACGCGGTGTCGCGGACTGTCTCCACGGCCTTCCGGGCGTCTGCCTCTTCGTCGACCGGGCGACATGTGTCCAGCCGGCGCAGTGCGGCGGTACTCGATGCGGCCCGAGCAGCCGTCGCCGACCTGGTCGGAGGCGATCCCGCCGGGGTCGTGCTCGGACCCGACCGATCCGTTCTCCTCGCCTGGCTGGCGGAGTCGCTGAGCACGCGACTCGGCCTCGGAACCGGGCTGGTGCTCTCCCGCCTCGACGAGGAAGCGAACGTCGCGCCCTGGCTCAGAGTCGCCAGCCGCTACGGCGCCCAGGTGCGGTGGGCGGAGGTCGAGATCGAGACGTGCGAACTCCCCAGCTGGCAGTTCCAGGACCTCATCACCACCACGACGCGTCTCGTCGCACTCACCGCCGCCTCCCCGATCGTCGGCTCGGCGCCCGACGTCCGCGTCGCCTCGGACCGCGTCCACGAAGTCGGTGGACTGATGGTCGTCGACGCGATCGGCGCCGCCCCCTACGCGCACGTCGACATCAACGAACTCGGAGCGGACGTCGTCGCCGTCGGTGCCACCTCCTGGGGTGGACCGCAGGTCGGGGCACTCGTCTTCCGCGACCCGACCCTCCTCGACCGCATCCCCGCCGTGTCGCTCAATCCGTACGCGCGGGGTGTCGAACGTCTCGAGGTCGGGGTGCACCAGTTCGCGCTCCTCGCCGGCCTCACCACGTCGATCGACTTCCTGGCGAATCTCGACGAGTCGGCTACCGGTTCCCGGCGTCAGAAGCTCGAGGCGTCCATCAGCTCGCTGCAGAACTACCAGGACACCCTGTTCGACCACCTCATGTCGTCGCTGAAGCGGCTTCCGCAGGTCATGGTCATCGGGCGCTCGCCCAGCCGGGTTCCGGCGCTCAGCTTCACCGTCGCCGGAGTGTCGGCCGACAAGGTGGCGTCGCACCTCGCCGACAAGCGCATCGCCACCGTCAGCGGCGTCCACGGCGGCTCTCGGCTGCTCGATGCACTGGGCGTCAACGACGAGGGCGGCGCCGTCACCATCGGTCTCGCGCCGTACACCACCCGCCACGAGATCGACCAGCTCGTGAAGGAGCTCGCCACCCTGGGCTGAGCAGACTCGCCGCCCTGCTGCGCCCGATGTGACATCGGTTCCGCCCAAGTGGACGAATGTCACATCGGGCGACGACGACAGCCGGGCAGACCGTCAGTTCCGCGGGATCGTCAGGATCACCTTGCCGACGGTGTCCGCCGAGTCCAGCAGTTCGTGCCCGCGCGGCGCCTCGGTGATGGGCAGTTCCGCCGAGACGATGGGATGGACCGCGCCCTCCGCGATGAGCGGCCACAGCCGCTTGCGGACGTCGGCGACGATGTCGGCCTTGCCCTCGTGTCCCGACTCGGCCCGCCCCCGCAGTCCGGCCGCCGTCACGTGGCCGCGCTTGGACAGCAACTTGCCGAGGTCCAGTTCGCCCTTGCGGCCGCCCTGCATGCCGATGACGACGAGCCTGCCGTCGGCGGCGAGCACGTCGACGTTGCGGTCGAGGTACGAGCCGCCCATGTTGTCGAGGATCACATCGGCGCCGTGTCGGTCGGTCGCCTTGCGGATCTCGTCGACGAAATCGGCTTCGCGGTAGTTGACGAGGATGTCGGCGCCGAGTTCGCGGCAGCGCGCCAGCTTCTCCTCGGAGCCGGCGGTGACGGCCACGCGGGCCCCCAGCGCGACGCCCACCTGAATGGCGTGCGTGCCGATGCCGCCGCCACCGCCGTGCACCAGCAGCACGTCGCCGCGGGACAGTCCGGCGCCCATCACGACGTTCGACCACACCGTGCACGCGACCTCCGGCAGTGATGCGGCGACGAGCAGGTCCACCCCTTCGGGGAGCGGGAGAAGCTGCGACGCGGGGACAGCCACCTTCTCCGCGTATCCGCCGCCGGCCAGCAGCGCGCACACCTGGTCGCCGACGGACCACCCCGACACTCCCTCGCCGAGTTCGGCGATCGTGCCGGAACATTCGAGCCCGAGGACGTCGCTGGCTCCGGGCGGTGGGGGATAGAACCCCTGACGCTGCAACAGGTCGGCGCGGTTGACGGCCGTCGCGGCTACGTCGAGGAGGACGTGACCGGGTGGAAGTTCCGGGTCCGGCTGCTCCGCCCACTTCATGACTTCGGGGCCGCCCGGTTGATCGATCGTGATCGCATACATGGGGACGACGCTAGCGAAATGCGTCGGCGCCCGGTGGCGGTGAGCGATCACAGCGGCGCGTTCGGCGTTTCCGGGGACCGCACGCTACTGGAAAGTAATGTCTCACTACTAGACTGTGAACCTGTGACAGCAGAAACCTCCGACGCCGAAGCCGCGACCAACTGGTTGACCCCGGCCGAGATGCGCGCCTGGCGCGGTTACATGGACGGCAATCAGCGGCTGATGGACGTCCTCAACCGGGATCTGCAGGAGAAACACGATCTCTCCCTCGCGGACTACCGCATTCTGGTGCTGCTGTCCGAGTCGCCGGACGGTTCGCTGCGCATGAGCGACCTCGCGGACGGCGTCCTCTCCTCCCGCAGCCGCCTCACCCACCAGATCCGGCGGATGGAATCGCAGGGCATGGTCACCCGCGACACCTGCCTCGAGGACGGCCGCGGAGTGCTCGCCGTCATCACCGACGAAGGCCGCGCCCGGCTGGCCGAAGCGGCCCCCACCCATGTGGCCGGGGTGCGCAGCAACCTCGTCGATCTGCTCACCAAGGCTCAGCTCAAGGTTCTCGCCGAAGTGTTCGAACGCGTCGACAAGGCGATCGGCGACCGCTGACCGGTTGCCCGCCGGCGCCTCCGTACCGATAAGATCGCCCACGGAAGCGTGGCAGAGCGGCCGAATGCACTCGCCTTGAAAGCGAGCGTCGTGAAAGCGACCGGGGGTTCAAATCCCTCCGCTTCCGCCAACGACCGGCAGCCCTGATCTGGTTTCTTTCCAGGTCAGGGCTGTTGTCGTATCTCTACCTCTTCCGGGGTTTCGGCTGCTTCGGCGGCAGTGCGCCGATCTCGGCGATCGCGCGTTCCACCCACGGTGTGGCGCGGTCGGGGGTGCCACGCCACCGATCCGGCAGGGCGAGATACTCGCGCAGCGGCTTTTCTCCCGGACCGAACGGGCCGACGCCGTCCGACGACGCCAGCTCGTCCTTCGCCTGCTCGGTGAGGAACCTCAGCCCGACTTTCGGTCCGAGGAGCCCGGCGAACATGTTGCCGTTGACGAACGCGCCCAGGTTGCCGAACATCGGCTTCACCTCGACACCGGGGGTGTCGGGAATCAGCGATCGGAAGAACTGTTTGTCCTCCTCGGAGGGTTTGGGCATCTTCACGGCCTACTGATCCTGACGTTCCTCGGGCGTCATGATGCTGAAGATCGCGCCCTGCGGGTCGGTGACAGCGGCCATGCGGCCGACGGTGGGGATGTCCATCGCTTCTTCGACGATCGTGCCGCCGAGTTCGACGACCTTCGCAGCACTGGCGTCGACGTCCTCGACCGCGAAGTACACCCGCCAGTGGTTCGGCGTGCCGGGCGTCATCGGCTCACCGCATCCACCGACCTGATCGTCGCCGACCTCCAACAGCGTGTAGGTGTACTCCGGTCCCATCGGCATCTTCGACGAGGTGATCCCGAAGACGCTGTTGTAAAACGCGAGCGCCTTGTCGACGTCGCCGGTGTTCAGTTCGTTCCACAGGCATGTGCCCGGGTCGCCGACGAGGGTGGCGCCGATGTGCTTGTTCGCCTGCCACAGTCCGACGGCCGCCCCGGTGGGGTCGGTGACGAACGACATGCGGCCGGCTTCCCCCACGTCGAACGCCGGCATCAGAACCTGACCGCCTGCGCCGGGGACCTTCGCGACCGTCTCGTCGACGTCGTCGACTGCGATGTAGGTGTTCCAATTCGCCGGCGCCCCGGCTGCGGCCGCGTCGGGTTGTAGTGGCGCAATCGCGGCCACGTTCTCGCCGCGCACGGTGGCCATCGAATAGACGGGGCCCTCGGGCATCGGCCGGTCGTCGTACTCCCAGCCGAGCAGTTCCGAATAGAACTTCTTGGCCGCGTCCTGATCGCTGGTTTGGAGGTCTACCCAGCTCGGTGTTCCCTGGGCGTATTCCGACTTGGTGGGCATGACTGGACCTTTCCGTGTGAGGTGTCAGGCCGCCGGGACGGGGTGGCGGCCGGTGTAGGCGATGAGCCGGGTGACCGCGTCGCTGGTGTGCGGGGCCGGTACGGGGTCGTCGAATCCGACGACCTTCCTGCCTTCGGGCGTGATGATCTTGTGTGTCAGCGACAGCACGTATTCGGCGAGAGGCTCGGATACCGCCACCTCAACTCCGGTCGCTGCCGCGAAATCCCAGGCGTGAACGAGGAATTCGATGGAGAGGATCCCGGTGGCGACAGTGGCGGGGATGTCGTTCGGCCCGATCGTCACCGTGCCGTCCAGGCCGCGACTCCGCCACGCCTCCAGTGCAGGTTGGGCGAGGTCGGCGATTCTGGCCTCGACGGGTTTGCCGGGGTCGTCGTCGAACGTCGCGCCCGCCGCGCCACCGAGGGCCGTGATCGAACCGACGAGATGATCGGCGAGCTGCGAGACGGTGAACTCGGTGCACGCCGTCTGCTTGGACATGTCCTCGGCCGTGACGTCGCGCAGGACACGTTGCACGACCGCCAATGTCGCCTCCGCACTGGACAGTTCGTCGAGCGGATCGGGTACGGCCGCCCAGTCGTCGGGTCCGGCGTCGCTCTTCTGCGCGGCGGCGACGAGACGGTCGAGGTAGTGGTTCCAGCCCTCCGCGTGGCGGACGGCCTGTTCGTTGGTGAGCCCGTCGTGCACGAGTCGCACCTCGGTCCCGCCTGCGGTGGGGGTCAGGGTCACCGTCACGGTGGACGCTCCCGGTGGGAGTTCGTCGTCGCCTTCCCATCCCCACGTGTACACCACCCGCTTGCCGGGCACGATCTCGCGGAAGGTGCCCGCGGCCGAATGTCCGGGAACGACGGTCCACCGGTACTCGCCACCTGCCTGCAGGTCGACGCGGGCCGCGACGGTCTGCCATCGCCGCAAGCGTTCCGGTCGGGTGACGAGGTCGAACGTGGCGTCCGGGTCCAGCGGGACGACGACGGTCTTGTCGAATGGCATCAGCTGTCTCCTTTGGAAGCTGCTTCGTCGGTGGCGTCCGCGACGAGGCGGTCGAGTTCGTCGATCCAGAAGGAGTCGAACAACATGCGGAGTTGCGCGAGTCCCTGCGGGTCGAGCCGGTAGTACCTGAAGCGTCCGTCCTTGCGAGCAGTGACCAGCCCGGCCTCGGTGAGCACCCGGAGATGTTGCGAGATCGCCGACCGGCTCGCGGGGAAGTGTGCGGCGAGGTTGTTGACGGTCTGTTCACCTGATGTCAGCAGTTGCATGAGGCGTCTCCGGGTGGGCTCAGCTGCGACTTCCAACTGATCGAGCACGATCCATACGTTAGTCGTGACTAACACGTTGTGCAATGGGTCTCGCCGCAGCGGTCGTGAGGTGGGAGAATTCATAGCGACGAGGGAGTGAGAAATGACAACGTCAAGCCCCTGGCCCACGATTCACGACGAACGCCGCGCACTGGTGGACGACCTCGAACCGCTGACCGATACACAGTGGTCGACGCCGTCGCTCTGCGAGCGGTGGACTGTGCGGGACGTGTTCGCGCACATGACGGCGACGGAGAAGATGACGCCGCCGAAGTTCGTCGGAAAACTCGTCGGGTCGGGATTTCGGATCAACACCATGTTCGACAAGGACATCGCACACGAAGAGGAAGGAACACCGGCGGAGTCGCTCGACGAGTTCCGGGCGCACATGAGTGACTCCACGCATCCGCCCGGCCCGATCGACGCCATGCTGGGCGAGATGATCGTCCACGCCGAGGACATCCGCCGACCGCTCGGCATCGCACACGAGTACCCGATGGACGCGGTCGTCCGCGTCGCCGACTTCTACAAGAACTCGAACCTGCTGATCGGGTCGAAGTCCCGGGTCGCGGGACTGACGCTGCGGGCAACCGACACCGACTGGACCACCGGATCGGGGCCCGAGGTCTCCGGCCCGATGCTGGCGCTCGTGCTGGCGATGACGGGTCGCCGCGCCGCCCTCGACGAACTCGGCGGCGACGGTCTCGACCAGCTGAAGTCCGCCCTGCCCAAGTAACGGTCCGGCATCCACAGCCGCACCCCTCCCGCGCCGTATCCGGGCGCGAGAAGGGGTGCGGCTGTGTGAAACGGGTGCCCCTGCCGAGGTCGGATGAGCCGGGACAACCGATCGAAATCCCTGCTCACAGGGTTGGGCGCACCCAACGGTCGAGCGCCTCCCCCCGGCCGCGAACTGTGGTGACTACAACGTGATCACGCTGGAGCACACAGCTGTCACAAAACCTCTAAGCTCTTGTTGACCGGACGCATTTTGTACTGTGCAATCGGGGTCCACACAGTCCGGGGAAGAGGGATTTCTTTATGCGTCGCGAAGCAATGGCTGCCGTCGGTCTGGCAGTGTCACTGACCCTCATGGGGCCGGCGTTCACTGCTGTGGCCGACCCGGCACCTGCTCCGGTCGCGCCTCAGGGAGGTGGCGTCGCGAGCGTCGACAAGATCGTCCCGCTCACCGGCACCCGCAGTGCCGTCTTCATCAATTCCCCCGCCATGGGCCGCGTCGTGCAGGTGCAGGTGCTGCATCCCGCCGGCGGCGGGTCGAGGCCGTCGCTGTACCTGCTCGACGGGGTCAGCGCGGGGGCCGAGTCGGACTTCCGGGAGAGCACCTGGACGCAGAAGACGGACGTGGTCCAGTTCTTCGCCGACAAGAAGGTCAACGTGGTGCTGCCGGTGGGCGGCACCGCCAGCTACTACACCGACTGGCAGGCGCCCGACCCCACGCTCGGTGTCAACAAGTGGGAGACGTTCCTGGCCAACGAACTCCCGCCGATCATCGACAAGAACTTCAGCGGCAACGGCGTCAACGCCGTCGCGGGTGTGTCGATGGGCGCGATGGGCGCCGCCAACCTCGTCACCAGGCATCCGCAGCTCTACCGCGGACTCGCCGCCTACAGCGGATGCCTCGACAACTCCCAGCCCAGCTCGCGGGACTCGGTGCGGGGCACGGTGGCGTTCAAGGGCGGGAACCCGGCCAACATGTGGGGTCCCGACACCGATCCGGCCTGGACCGCTCACGACCCCTCGGTGAACGCCGAAGCCCTGCGCGGCAAGCAGATCTACATCTCGACGGGCAGCGGGCTCCCCGGACCGTACGAGATCAGCGGTGACATCGCGTCCACGATCGCGGTGGGCGGACCCCTCGAGGCGGCGGCGAACGTCTGCACGCAGACGTTCCAGCAGCGCATGACCCAGCTCGCGATCCCGGCGACGTTCGTCTACCGCCCCGTCGGCACGCATTCGTGGCCGTACTGGCAGGACGAACTGCGCACCTCGTGGCCCGTCCTGAAGAGCGCGCTCGGCGTCTGATCGGCGTCCCTATCCGGCGACGGTGATCCGGTCGGTGTTGGGTGGCGTCACCGGTGAATTCGTCCCCAGATATGCCGTGAAGGCGTCGAGGTCGCAGCCCGCGTGCACGGCGTCGGCGCGGACACGGAAGGCGTCGAAGCCGTCGCCGCCGTCGGCGAGGAACTTGTTGACGGCCACCCGGTAGGTGCCCTCGGGGACGACGGCGTCGCCGTTTACCCGGATGTCCGAGATGCGTTCGCCGACAGTCGCCGAACGGTTCATGGTGTACGTCAGCGAACTCGACGGGGCGAGGATCCGTTCCGTGATCGTGCCGTCTCCGCGCGGCTGGAACTGCTGCTCCAGCGCAGTTTTCAGGGTCGCGCCGGTGACCGTCAGGACCTCGAGGGTGTTGCCGAAGGGTTGAGCGGCGTAGGTCTGCCCGTATGTGACGGCGCCGTCCGGGCCGCCGCGCAGCAGATCCTCGCGGAGTCCGCCGGGGTTGGTGAGTGCCATCTGGGCGCCGTGCCCGGAACCCGCCGCCCACTGGGCGTCGGCGACGACGTTACCGAGGGTGGACTCGCCGCTGCGGGTCTCGTCGCGGGTGAGGTCGCCCGTCAGCGACGCCACGCGCGCCGCACCGATCTCGGAGGCCCGGGCGGCGGCATCGTCGGCGAGCGCCTGGATGTCGGGGTCCGACGGGATGTCGTGGGTGACCACCTGATTGAACGCGGACGCGCGGTCGCGCAGGACGTCGCGGGTGGTGCGGTCGATCGACACGTCGACCACCGAGACGATCCGGCCGTGCGACGCGCCCTGCATCATGACGCGCGGGTTCCCCATCGGGTCGGGAAGCGAGCAGTTGTACTGCTGGTGGCTGTCAGCCGTGAAGATGACGTCGACCTTCGGGGACGCGCGCAGCGCGAGATCCCGTGCGGGTCCGGACGTCACCTCGCACGAGTTGGGACCGTTGTCGGCGGCGGGTTCGACTCCCTTGTGCATCAGCAACGCGATGGCCCGCACGCCGAAGAAGTCGAGGAGATCCGCGGTCCGGTCGACGGCGGCGAGTTCGTCCGTGAAGCGCAGCCCTCCCACCCCCTCCGGGGTCACCATTGTTGCGGTGTCGGCGGGCATGGTCGCGATGACCCCGACCGGGATTCCCTCGACGTAGTTGACGGTGAACGGCAGGGTCGCGGGCGCGCCGTCGTCGAATTCCATGTTCGCCGCGAGGAGCGGGAAGTTCGCGCCCTCGAACGTGTTTCCGAACCGGCAACCGTCGATGGGATGGCAGCCACCGGTCTGCATCCGCCGGAACTCCGTGTATCCCTCGTCGAGTTCGTGATTGCCGATCGCGGACGCGTCGACGCCCATCCTGTTGAGCAGCTGCACGGTCGGTTCGTCGTGGAACATCGCGGATTCGAGCGCCGACGATCCCCAGTTGTCACCCACCGAATACAGCAGTGAATGGGTCGCCTGGCCGCGCAGCTGGTCGACGTACGCGGCCAGGTAGGCGGCGCCACCGGCGGGGACAAGTGAGCCGTCGGCTTGCTTCACCTGGCTCCGGACGCCGGGCGGCGGTTCGAGGCTGCCGTGGAGGTCGTTGAAGGCGAGGAGCCGGACGGAAACCGCAGCGTCCTGCGCCTGCGCCGCGGACAGCCCCGACGTCACCGAGATCGCCAGCGCCATTGCCAGTCCGGCAGCCGGCACAGCGGTGCGGAGCGCGGCGCGGCGACGCATATGGGGGCTCCCTTCGGCAAAACCTCACTGAGTCTGCCAACAAGGAGTCACGGGCGTTGTGCCCGTGGGTAACGTTTACGTCTCGAGCGTTACGCCCGGACCGCGACGTTCGCGATCGAGCGCGCCTCGGTGCTCGTCGCGAAGGCGAGGAACGCGTCGTTCTCCTCGGGATCGCCGATCGTGATCCGCACCCCGTCGTCGCCGTACGGCCGCAGCAGCACACCGGTCTCGGCGCTGGCGGCGGCGAACGCTCCGGAGGGCGTGCCCAACGGGAGGTAGACGAAGTTGGCGGCCGATTCGGGCACCTCGTACCCGGCGGCGAGCAGGGCGTCGCGCACCCGGTTGCGCTCGGCGACGACGCCGTCCGTGCGTGCCAGCAGCTCTCCGGACGCGGCCAGCGACGCGATGGCCGCGGCCTGCGCGACGGCGTTGACCGCGAACGCGATGTGCACCTTGGTCAGCGCGGTGACGACCGCGGGATCGGCGACCGCGTACCCCACGCGGATGCCGGCGAGGCCGTAGGCCTTGGAGAACGTGCGCAGCACCACCACGTTGGGGCGTCCGCGGAACAGGTCGATGCCGTCGGCGTCGGACCGGTTGTACTCGAAGTAGGCCTCGTCGAGGGCCACCAGGACGTCGGCGGGAACGGCGTCGAGGAACCGCTCGAGCTCGGCCTTCGTCAGCGCGTTGCCGGTGGGGTTGTTCGGGTTGCAGACGAAGATCAGCCGGGTGCGGTCGGTGATCGCGGCCAGCATCGCGTCGAGGTCGTGACCGTGGTCGGCGGTGAGCGGAACCTTGACGGGCGTCGCCCCGGCCACCAGCGTGACCACGGGATAGGCCTCGAACGACCGCCACGCGAAGATGACCTCGTCACCGTGGTTGCACGTGGCCTGCACCAACTCCTGGCACAGGCTCACCGAACCGCAACCCGCGGCGATGTTCTCGGTGGCCACCCCGAGGTGATCGGCCAGTGCCGTGATCAGGGCGACGTGACCGTTGTCCGGATAGCGGTTGGCGTTGCCGACGGCGTCCGCGATGGCGTCGCGCACACTCGGCAACGGACCCAGCGTGGTCTCGTTGCTCGCCAGCTTGATCGCGCCCGGAAAGTTCTTGCCGGGGATGTAGGCCGGGATCGTGTCGAGGTCTGCCCTGGTTCGCGGAGTCACCAGGCGATTATGCGCCTCCCGATCCACTGCGCCGACGCCCCCTTCGTGCCAAGGTAGGAACATGTCGGGATTCTTCAGGGACAGTGCAGCCCTGCGGACGTCCGCAGACGCGCCGGAAAACCCTCAATTGCGTGTTCCGCTCACGGCAGTGGAACCGGAAGGTCCGGCACGGGGCGGGATCGTGGTCCTGCACGAGTCGCGCACGTTCAGCGAACCTCTCCTCGATCTGATGCGCTCGCTCGCGATGGAGGGGTGGGTGACGGTAGCGCCGCACCTCTTCCACCGGGAACCGGCGCCCAGCGATGTCGAGGTGTTCGGCGAATCCCTGTTCGCCGACTTCGACGCCACCTTCGACTGGCTGATCGCGCGGGGCATCTACGCCGACTGTGTGGGCGTGCTGGGTTTCGACGACGCCGGGACCGCCGCCCTGCTCGTCGCCACGACGCGTCCCGTCGGCGCCGCCGTGAGCGTCGCCGCCCGCGGGATCGTCGAGCCGCTGTCGGAGGAGGCGCCTGCGCTGGTGCACGCCGCCCCCGACCTGAAGGCCCCCTGGCTCGGTCTGTACGGGGAGGACGATCCGTCCACGCCACCCGATCAGGTCGAGCTGCTGCGCGACGCCACCGCCAAGTCCGACGTCGCAGGGCTCGTCGTGAGTTATGCCGGGCTCGCGCACCGGGCCGACGAACCGCCTCAGGTGCCCGACGGCAAGGACGACGACCCGGGCGCCCAGGCCATCGTCGACGCGCAGCGGCGGATCTTCGACTGGTTCGACAGCCACCTGCGATAAAGCGGCCATCCGTATGCTCTGACCAGCCGTTTTGCCTTTGTGGTGGAAAGGTGTGTAATCTTTCGCACCGGCGGTCCGAAGGGATCGGAACCACCCCAGGGAGGCGTGCCAGAGCGGCCGAATGGGACTCACTGCTAATGAGTTGTCCCTTTTACGAGGGACCGGAGGTTCAAATCCTCTCGCCTCCGCCACACCGGGCCTAGTCGGCCGGTGCAAGCTAGACAACTGAAGAACATGCGCCCGTAGCTCAACGGATAGAGCACTTGACTACGGATCAAGAGGTTAGGGGTTCGAATCCCTTCGGGCGCACAAAGAAACCCCGTCAACTGCAGTGATGCAGCTGGCGGGGTTTCTCTTTGTCGGCCGGGCTAGCAGCAGGACGTGCCCGCGGTGGCCTTCTCCCCGTCCGCGGCGGTGCCGCAGCAGGTGGCCCCCTCGGCCTCGGGGTCGAGGTGCCGGGGGCTCGACCCGAACGTGTCGGAGTCGGCGAGCACGGTGTAGACCTCCCACTTCTCGCCGGCGGGGCCGGTGACCCACACCTTGTCCTGGGTCGCGAAGCAACAGGTGGTGCCGATCTCCTCGTCGGTGAACAGGCCTTCCCCGGTCAGCCGCGCGATCTCCTCGTGCACCCGGGCGCTCGATTCGACCTCGACGCCGAGGTGGTTGATGGTGCCGCCCTCACCGGGGTTCTCCAGCAGCACCAGCTTGAGGGGTGGCTGCGCGATGGCGAAGTTCGCGTATCCCGGCTTCAGTTTCGCCGGTTGTGTATCGAACAGTTTCGAGTAGAACGTGACTGCTTCCTCCAGATTGTCGACATTGAGGGCGAGCTGGGCGCGGGACATGACAACCTCCACCTGTGTGACATATGTCGAATTACTTTCATTCCTAGAATCCCACCTTTTTGACATATGTCAAGAACCGGGGAGGATGGAGTCATGCCCAAGACGTTGCCGGTCGTAGATGTCTCCGCACCGATCTGCTGCGCGCCCGTCTCGGCCGCCCCGATGACCGACGAGGCCGCCCTGCACCTCGCGCTGCGCCTCAAGGCGCTGGCCGACCCGGTCCGCATCAGGCTGATGTCGATCCTGCTGACCGCGAGCGACGGCGAGGTGTGCACGTGCGACCTCGCGACCGGCGTGGGCCTGTCCGAATCGACCGTCAGTCACCATCTCGGCCAGCTCAAGAAGGCGGGAATGGTCCAGCCCGTCCGCCGCGGCATGAACGTCTTCTACAGTGCGCAGCCGGACGCGCTCGACGCGCTGCGGGTGGTCCTCGACCCCAACTGCTGCACCTGACGCCGACCGGGACCGGTCACGACGTTCGCGTGCTCGATTCGAGACCGATCGTGGTGGTCGTCGAACCGAGACCGATCCGTGGCCAGCCGGCGGTGACCGCGATGAATCCCGACGTGGGTATCGCATCCAGCCAGTAGTTCGGTTCGGTGCGGTACTCGGGGGGCCCGCTCCGGCACGGCTTCGACGCCGCCGCCGGATGGTAGGGGTCGGCCTCACCTTCGATGTCGTCGACGCGTGCCCGCACCGAGAGATAGGACCACCGTGTCGAGGGATCGTCGGGGTCGGACAGCGAGCGGGTCTCGTACTGCGCCAGCTCCGCGGGCCTGCCCGTCGCGGTCAGGGCCATCCGGAGGTGGAGGCCGTCCGGGAACGCCACGACCTCGAACAGCTCGAGCGTGAGGTGGTCTTCGGTCGTGAGGAGCAGGGGGCCGTGCACCCGGTGTCCTCCGGTGGTGGGTGGTGCTACTGCCGGCCAACGCGGTCTGCGCATGACCTCTATCGTCCCACCGATCCGAATGCAGATGCAATGGTGGACAACGAAGTTCATGCCGTGTAGGGGCCGGCACGGCCGTGACCTCAGCTGGTGGGCGGGACGAACTCCGGCTGGTCGAGCAGTCGGAGCCAGGTTCCGTCCGGTTGCCTGCGGACGACCTGCGCCCGCGCGCCGGATCCGTCCTTGGGTGGGGTGGACGTGAGCGCGATGTCGTCACTGATCAGCGTGGGGAGCGGTGTCTCCGGTTCGAAGTGCGGCGCGTTCGCGAGCACCGACTCCCATAATTTCTGGATGGCTGCCCGGCCGACCGTCCGGCTGCCGGGCGGATACGCCATGACGGCGTTCTCCTCGTACAGGGCGGCGACTCCGGCCGCGTCGCCGGCATTGCTGCGCTCGACGAACAGTCGGGTCAGATCTTCGGGGTTCAGGGCCTTCTCGTAGTCGGACACGGAAATCCTTTCGTGGGTGAACTGCTCTCACATCCCACAATGGTGTCGCCGCAACCGGAAGTCCAACAGATAGTTCTGCTGAATACTAGAATTACTGCTTATGGAACTCAGGCAGCTCGAGTACTTCGTCGCGGTCGCCGAGGAAGCGAACTTCACCCGCGCCGCGGAACGCGTCCACATCAGCCAGTCGGGGATCAGTGCGCAGATCCGGCAGCTCGAGCACGACGTCGGCGCCACGCTGATCGACCGATCGAGCCGGACCGCGACGCTCACGTCCGCGGGAGAGGCGGCGCTCGGGCACGCCCGCGCGGCACTCGCCTCGGCCGACGCGATGCGGCAGGCCGTGGACGACGTGAACCAGCTGATCCGGGGCCGGCTCGTCGTCGGGATGGTCACCGCCTGCACGGTGAAGCCGCTGTTCGACGCGCTGTCCGCGTTCCACGTCGCGCACCCGGGAATCGAGATCACGCTGACCGAGGACAGTTCCGACCGCCTCGTCGAACGTGTCCGCGCCGGTGCGATCGATCTCGCCCTCGTCGGCACCGCGACCGCCCCGCCGGAAGGTTTGGATGCCTTCCCGATCATCAGCGAGGGTCTCGTCGCGGCCGTGCCGCCCGGGCACCCGCTGTCCGGGCGTTCGCGCGTCGCCCTGGCCGAACTCGGCGACCATGCGATCGTATGTATGCCGACCGGAACGGGGATCCGAACGGTCTTCGACCAGGCGTGTGCGGCCGCCGGCCTCCGCCCCGACATCGCCCTGCAGGCGAGTGCGCCCGACGCCGTCGCCGACCTCGCGATCCGCGGACTGGGGATCGCGATCCTCAGCGAGTCGATGGCGACGGATTACCGAGGGCGGTTGACGGCGATCGCACTGGACGACGTCGACATCCCGGCCGTGCTCGCGCTGGTCTGGAAGAGACTCGGGGGCCCCGCGCTCCGCGAACTCGTCCTGCACACCCGCCGCGCCTTCGGTGAACTGCAGACCGAACCGGCGGCCGCGGTCGGCGGGTAGTCCTCAGACCACCGACGTCATCCCGCCGTCGATGAAGATCACCTGACCGTTGACGTACCGGGATCCGTCCGACGCCAGCCACACCGCGGGACCCACGAGATCGTCCGGGGTGCCCCACCGGCCTGCCGGCGCGCGGCCGCGGAGCCACGCGTCGAACTCGGGGTCCGGGATAGCCGATCTGGGTTTGTCGGACAGTGTGGCAAGTGTCTGGGTTATGGCGGGGAGGGTGGTGAAGCGGGCGTTCAAGTACCGCTTCTATCCGACTGCAGTGCAGGCTGATCAGCTTGCTCGGACGTTCGGGTGCACCCGGTATGTCTACAACCGGGCGTTGGCCGAGCGCTCGCGTGCCTGGTCGCAGGAGCGGCGGCGGGTCACCTACGCGGACACCTCGAAGATGCTCACCGGATGGAAGCGGGACACCGAGACCGAGTGGTTGTCGGAGCCGTCGAAGGGGCCGTTGCAGGAGGCGCTGCGGCAGTTGCAGGGGGCGTTCGACAGGTTCCTGGCGCAAGCAGTCCCGCTACCCGCAATTCAAGAGGAATGGCCACTCGAAGGATTCGGCGACCTACTACTCGAACTGCTTCACCTACCGCGGCGGGCAGCTCCGGTTGGCCAAGCAGTCCGAACCCCTGGATATCCGGTGGTCGAGGCCGTTACCGGAGGGGGCCGTGCCGTCGCAGGTGACGGTGTCGCGCAATGCTCGTGGTCAGTACTACATCTCGATCCTCCAACCCCGCCACGAGCGCACGGACCGTGAGCGGCTGGCGAAGGCGCAGCGGGAGCTGGCCAAGAAGCAGAAGGGGTCCCGGAACCGGGCCAAGGCCCGACTGAAAGTCGCGAGGATTCATGGCCGGATCGCCGATCGGCGCCGTGATTATCTGCACAGACTCTCCACTCGACTGGTGCGCGAAAATCAAGTGATCGCCATCGAGGATCTGAGTGTGCGAAACATGGTCAAGAATCGGTCGTTGTCTCGGGCGATCTCCGATGCGAGTTGGTCCGAGTTCCGGTCGATGCTCGAATACAAGGCCGACTGGTACGGGCGGCGGGTGGTGGCGATCGACCGGTTCTATCCCTCGTCGAAGACCTGCTCGGTGTGCGGGGAGGTCGCGTCGACGATGCCGCTGGACGTGCGGGAGTGGACGTGCCGATGCGGCGTCGTCCACGACCGGGATGTGAACGCGGCGAGGAATATTTTGGCCGTCGGACTGACGGTGGCAGCCTGCGGAGACGGTGTGAGACCACCTCGCACCTAACGTGTGGGGCGGCAACTGTCGGTGAAACAGGAACCTCGAGACGTGAGTCCCGAGGGGATTCTCGGTCGTTCACGGCCGAGAGGACGTCAAGATCTTCCCGCTCCCGCGGGCGATCTGGAACCGTGCGACCGCGCGCCCGACGAGAAAGGCGCTGGTGAGGTCTGTCGTGAGCACCCTGTTCCAGTCCTCGAGGGTGACGTCGAGCAGCGGCTGACGATGTTGCAGCGCAGCGTTGTTCACCAGGATCTCGATCGGCCCGACCTCCGACTCGATCCGCTCGACGGCGTCGGTCACCCGCTCGGGATCCGTGACGTCGAACGCGTACGCGTGGACACGGGTCTCGCCGAACTCCTCGCGGAGCCGCTCACGTGCCTGTGCGAGGAGTTCGGCCGACACCCCGTTTGAGGACGATCGTGGCGCCCGCCTCGGCCAGGCCCCGCGCGAGTGCGTAGCCGATTCCCCGGCTCGAACTGGTGACCAGGGCGATGCGCCCGGACAGATCGAGGAGATTCACAGCGCACGCACCGGGTTGCCGAGCGTGCCGATTCCGCCGAGCGAGATCTCGGCGCGGTCGCCCGGTTTGACCGGGCTGAACGTGAACGGGCAACCCGTGAGCACCACGTCTCCCGGACCGAGGGTCAGATACCGGGTGAGATGGACCAGTTGCTCGGACACGTTCCAGGCGAGCTGCCGCGTGGACGCCTCCGCCACGGTCGCGTCGTTGACGCGCACGGTGATCGGAACGTCCTCGGAGCCGAGATCTGTCTCGATCCACGGTCCCAGCGGGGTGAAGCCGTCGCCGTGCTTCGCCTGGGTGAGCTTGTCGTCCAGCGCTATCTGCTCGACGGCGGTGACGTCGTTGCCGATCGTGTATCCGAGGATTGCGGATGGGACGTCCTCGGGGCGAAGCCGGCGGCACATGCGCCGGATGACGACGGCCAGCTCGCCCTCCACGTTGACCTGCCCCAGCCCTTCGTCGACGACGATCGGATCCTCGGGGCCGATCACCGTGCGCGTCGACTTCATGAATGCCTGCAACGGCAGGTCTCGATCTCCGGGTGCGCCGTTGTGGGCCATCCCGAGCAGGACCCGCGGTTCGGCGGGCGCGAGCAGCCGCGCGCCGTCGAGGTCGTGTGCGGGTCCGGTGAACGTCAGGGTGTCGGCGTACGGATCCGTCACCTCGTGCCAGCGACCGTCGCGCTGGCACACCGGCCGTGGTCCGGAGTCGGTGGCGATGCGGGCCAGCCTCATGCGTCGACCCGATCCTTCGACTCGGTGGCAACGGCATCCGGTCCGTGGACCGGATCGGCCATCGCGTCCCAGGCGAGCGCGAGGTCGCGGCCACGGGTTTCGGGCGTCACGAACGTGGTGGCGAACGTGATGACGCTGAGGATCAGAACGTAGATCGCGAGCGGCACCCACGAGTTGTTGAGCAGCGACAGCAGCAGTGCGCCGACGAAGGGTGCGATGCCGCCGGCGAGGATGGCGCTCGTCTCCCGGGCGACCGCGACGCCGATGTAGCGGTGGCGATTTCCGAACAGTTCGGGCAGGGCCGCGCACTGCGCGCCGAGCATCACGTTGACGCCGATCCCGTAGCTGACCGCGAGCGTCGCCACCACGAGATACGGGGGGTTGCCGAGCGAGAGCAGCCACCACGACGGGACCGCGAGGACGAGCTGCAGCGCCGCACCGAACCGGTACACCCGCATCCGGCCGAAGCGGTCCGACAGCGCGCCCGAGAACGGGATGACGAGCATGCCGATGGCGGCGCCGCAGGCGATGGCGAGCGGTCCGATCGACTTGCTGACACCCACCACCGTCGTCACGTAGCTGATGCCGAGGGTCTGGAAGATGTACGAGCCGCCGTTCTCGGCCATCCGCAGGCCGATGCCGCGGAGCACGCTGGGCATCGAGCTGCCGATCAGTTCCCGGAACGGGCTCTCGCTGATCTGATCCTGCTTCTCCAGCTTGACGAACGTGGGGCTCTCCTGCATGCGGAGCCGGATGAACACGGCGACCGCGATGAGGAAGACGGACGCGAGGAACGGCACCCGCCACACCCAGGCGAGGAGGAGTTCGCGATCGATCTGGCCGAGGATCGCGAAGACCCCGGACGCCATCAGGGTGCCCACCATGATCCCGACGAACGGGAGTGCGGAGAAGAATCCGCGGCGCTCGGTGGGCGAGTACTCCGCCATCAGTGTGGTGGCACCGGCCTGCTCGGCGCCCGCGCCGAAGCCCTGCAGCAGTCGCAGCGCGACCAGCAGGATCGGGGCCCAGATGCCCACCTGCGCGCCGGTCGGCAGGACGCCGATCAGCGTGCTCGCGCCGCCCATGATCGCGATCGTGATCATCAGGACGGCCTTGCGTCCGAGGCGGTCCCCGAGGGCGCCGAAGAACAGGCCGCCGACGGGCCGGGCGAGGAAGCCGACGGCGTACGTGCCGAAACTGGCCATCAACGCAGCCGACGCACCCATGGCGGGGAAGAACAGCTGGCCGAATATCAGTGCCGATGCCAGGCCGTACAGGGCGAAGTCGTAGTACTCGAGCGCACTGCCGATGGAACTGGCGAGCGTCGCGCGCTTGAGGTTCGCGGCGTACTCCGGGTCGTCGGAGGCGCGGACCGGTCGGGTGGATTCACTGCTGCCTTCCGGCATCTTCGAGTCTGCGCCTACTTGAATCTTCGATTCTGGGGACATCTTCTGCTCCGTTGTGGGACGGGACCACGTCGAGCGCGGTCACAAACAGGTCGGTGTAGTGACCCAGGTCACTGGCGTGCCGAGGACGATACCGCGCGGGACGCTATTTGTCATACGTAACGAAAATTATTGACTGAATCACATGATTAGTGCAGAGTTTTTATCCTGAACATATGGTCAGCATCGGCCCGTAGCGAAGGAATCTGCAGTGAGTGCACACGACCCGAAGCCACTCGACGGGCGACTCCGCGTCGTCGCCGCGACCCCCGTGAGCGAAGAGGTCATCAGCCTCGTCACCCGGGCGGAACCGCGCATCGACTTCATCCGCGAGCAGGATCTGCTGCCGCCCTCCCGGTTCCCGGGTGATCACTCCGGCGATCCGTCGTTCTCCCGGACCACGGAGCAGCAGAAGGCCTTCGACGACCTGGTCGATTCGGCGCAAGCCCTGTACGGCGTGCCCGACGAGAATCCCGCGGCACTGACGAGGACGGCAGGCGTCAACCCCGGACTCCGCTGGGTGCACACGATGCCCGCCGGCGGCGGGGCGCAGGTGAAGGCGGCCGGCCTCACCGACGAGCAACTCGACCGCATCGCGTTCAGCACCTCCGCCGGTGTGCACGCGGAACCGTTGGCCGAGTTCGCCGTCTTCGGCCTGCTGGCCGGCGCCAAGACTCTCCCGCGCCTGCTCGCCCAGCAGCGCGACAAGGTGTGGAGCGGCCGGTGGGCCATGGGAACCGTGGCCGGGCAGCGCATCGTCATCGTCGGGCTGGGCAGCATCGGCCGCGCGACGGCACTGAAGCTGAAGGCTCTCGGCGCCACCGTCGTGGGAACGAGCAGGCGCGACACCGCGGTCGAGGGTGTCGACGAGATCGTGCACCCCGATCGGCTGGCCGATGTGGTCGGAGACGCGGACGGCATCGTCGTGACGCTGCCCGGAACCAGCGCCACCGAAGGTCTCGTCAGCGCAAAGGTATTCGGCGCGGTCAAGCCCGGCGTGACGGTGGTGAGCGTGGGCCGGGGCACCGTCGTCGACGAGGTCGCCATGACCGCCGCGATCGAGGACGGGCGGGTCGGGTTCGCCGCGCTGGACGTGTTCGCGTCCGAGCCCCTGGCGTCGGACAGTCCGCTGTGGGCTCACCCGAACGTGCTGGTCAGCCCGCACACCGCGGCGTTGAACCCCGCGGAGGATCGCCTCATCGCGGACCTGTTCGCGCGCAATGCCACCCGGTTCCTCGACGGCGAGGAGCTGATCAACCGCGTCGACACCGTCGAGTTCTACTGACGATTCGGCATTACTGCGTCCTCAGGACTGGAGCAATTTCGCCTTCGCTGCCGTGAACTCCTCGTCCGTGAGAACGCCGGCCTCCTTCAGGCGGGCGAGTTCCTGGATGCGGGACACCAGGTCGTCGCCCGCGGGTGCCGGTGGAGGCGGAGGTGCCTGCTGGGCGTACTGCTGTTGCGCTGCTTGCTGTTCCGCGTACTGCTGCTGGGCTGCCTGGTCGATCCGCTCCTGTTCCTCCGACTGCTTGTTGGCGGCGCGCCGGTTCATCGCGTTCGACGTCGCCCGCGCGGTGCCGGTGATGACCGCCGTCCGGGCCACCGTGCCGAGCAGCCCGGGACGTCCCATGCGGCGTGGACCCCTGAAAACCATGATGTGCTCCGTTTCTGTGGGTGACGAGTCAGACCGCGGCGGCGATGGCCGCCTCGACCACCTCGCGCGGGATGTGCAGGTGGAGAGCTACCTCGCCACCGGCCTGCCGGGAGGCGGCCGCGACCTTCCGCGCCCACGTCTGCTCGTACACGATCGCCACCGCGGACGTGCCCGGCTCCAGTGATTCGCGCACCACCTCGAGGTCCTCGTCGCTGATCAGGGCCTTGGCTTCGAGGGACAGGGCGGCGAGGCCGATGCTGTCGAGGTCCTCGTCCACCTCCACCTGGCGCAGCGTGCCGTCGGTTCCCTTGGAGATGAACACGAGATCGAGAATGGTGACCACTCCCTGGGCGACGACGTCGCGGAATGTGTCGATCACCTGGGGATCGGCCCGCTCGCCCGGAAAGGTGAGGAAAAGAAACGCGACCGGACCGACATCTTCAGCTGTATTCGACATCATCTCTCCCTGCGCTGGGGTGCCCTGGTGTCGATGATCGCCATCGGCCGGGAGTTGCGCATCATCCACGACGGGTGATTCCGCGCGGCGGCGTTCATCCGTCACGGATGATGTCCCGTGGTCCGGGCTCTGTGAGGCTCGGACGCAGTGCTGTGTCCGGTGGTTCGAGAGACGGGGTGATGCATGCCTTCCGTGGGAGCGTCGCTTTTCTGGATCGTGGCATGCGCCGTGATCGCCCCGCTGCTCGCCGGGTTGTTTCCCCGGAAGCTGGTGCCAGAGGTGGTACTTCTGCTCGTCGCCGGGATCGTCATCGGCCCGCACGTCTTCGACCTGGCGGTCGAGGGCAGCGAGATCGAGCTGCTGCGCGACCTGGGGCTGGGGCTGCTCTTCCTGCTGGCCGGGTACGAGATCGACACGGCCGAGATCACCGGTCGCGGCGGCAGGCGGGCCTTGCTGACGTGGCTGGTCTCGCTGGCCCTGGCGTTCGCTGTCGTGTCGCTGCTGAGCGTCGTCCACGTGGTCGACGCCGGAACCGCGGTGGCCATTGCCATGACGTCGACAGCGCTCGGCACGCTGCTCCCGATCCTCCGTGACGCGGGCGCCCTCGACACCCGGCTGGGCCGGACGATCCTCAATCACGGTGCGTTCGGCGAACTCGGACCCGTCGTCGCCATGGCGGTCCTGCTCGGCTCCCGCGGGTCGGTGGCGTCCATCGTGGTCCTCGGACTGTTCACGGCCGCGGCGGTGCTGGTCGCGTTCATCCCCGCCCGCGTGCGGCGGGAGGGTTCCCGGATCACCGCGATCATCCGGTCGGGATCGGAGACGACGTCGCAGACGACGGTCCGGCTGACCATGCTGCTCCTCGTCGCACTCACCGTGCTGGCGGCGTCGTTCGGGCTCGACACGATCCTCGGTGCCTTCGCGGCCGGGTTCATTCTGCGGCGGGCCACACCCGAAGGCGACGTCACGCTCGAAACGAAGCTCGACGGCCTCGCGTTCGGGTTCCTGATCCCGATCTTCTTCGTGACGTCCGGGATGGCGATCGACGTCGCCGCGGTGGCGTCCGAACCCGGCGTCCTCATCGCGTTCGTCGTGCTGATCCTGTTGGTGCGGGCAGGCCCGGTCTACGTCGCCGGCAGGTTCGACCGGGGCGCCGACGGCACCGATCCACCCTTCACCGTCCGTGAACGCACCCAGCTGGCGCTGTATGCGGGAACCGGTCTGCCGCTGATCGTGGCCGTCACCGGCGTGGCCGTCGACTCCGGTGACATGACGTCCGCCAACGCCTCCGTGCTCGTCGCGGCCGGCGCGATCACCGTCCTCCTCTTCCCGCTCACGGCGTCGCTGCTCGCATCCAGCCCCCAACCGGCGGCCCACACGCCGAGCCCACGAGGAGACCAGAACCCCGGGAGCAGACAGTGACTCGAACCGAAACGACGCAGGCGCCGGCCCGAGCGACGCTGATCCTCGCGACCCTCATCCTCGTCGCCGCCGTCGCCAACCTGAACCTGTCCGTCGCGAACGTCGCGCTCCCCGACATCGGCCGCGCCTTCGACGCGAGTCAGACGCAGCTGAACCTCGTCGCCGTGGCGTACTCCCTCGGGCTCGCCGCGTCGGTCCTCTATCTGGCGGCGCTCGGCGACCGCTACGGGCGCAAACAGCTGCTCGTGCTCGGCATGGCGCTGTCGCTGCCGGCGTCGGCGATCGCGGGATTCGCCGGGAACTTCGAAATACTGTTCCTCGCACGTGTTCTCGGCGGTGTCTCCGCCGGGCTCGCGTTCCCGACCACCCTCGCGATCATCACCGCGCTGTGGTCGGGACCGCCCCGGACCAAGGCGATCGCACTGTGGTCGGCCCTCGGTGGCGCGATCTCCTCGCTCGGGCCGATCGTGTCGGGCGCGCTGCTCGAGCAGTTCCATTGGGGCTCGGTGTTCCTCGTGACCCTTCCGCTCGCCGGTCTCGCCCTCGTCGCCGCCATCCTGTGGGTGCCCGCCCACGTCAACGAGACGACCGATCCCGTCGACAATCTCGGCGGCATCATCTCCGTCGTCTTCATTGCCGCCCTCATCCTCGCGATCAATTTCGCACCGGTGGACGGCTCCGGGGCGCTCGCTCTCGGTCTCGGGTTGATCGCCCTCGCCGCGGGAGCCGCGTTCTTCCTGCAGCAACGGCGGGCGGCGCACCCGCTGTTCGATCTGCACATCGCCGCCCGCCCGACGTTCTGGGTGGCCGCCGTCGGCGGGGTGATCGTGTTCGGCGCGTTGATGGGTGCGATGTTCATCGGGCAGCAGTTCCTGCAGAACGTGCTCGAGTACTCCACGCTCGCCGCCGGATCCGCGATCATCCCCGCCGCCGTCGCGATGGTCATCGTCGCACCCCGTTCCGCGAAACTCGTCGAATCGCACGGAGCCCGGTTCACACTGCTGCTCGGCTACCTGTTCGTCGTCCTCGGACTGGTTGTCGCGCTGGTGTGGTGGGACGAAAACGCGACCTACTGGTGGGTGGCCCTCGCTTATGCGTTCGTGGGCATCGGGGTCGGGTTCGCCGGGACCCCGGCGTCGCGGTCGCTCACCGGTTCGGTGCCGGTGTCGCGGGCGGGCATGGCCTCCGGCACGTCCGACCTGCAACGCGACCTCGGCGGCGCGATCATGCAGTCGATCCTCGGCGCGGTGCTGACCGCCGGTTACGCGAAGTCGCTGTCGGCCACGATCGCCGCATCGCCGGACTCGAGCCAGATCACCCCGGAAACCCAAGCGGCGCTCACGAAGTCGTATTCGAGCGCCGAAGTGCTCGCGGAACGCTACCCGCAGTACGCCGAGCAGATCATCGCCGCCGCCCGCAACGCCTTCCTCGACGGCGACGATCGCGCGTACCTCGCCGCGATCCTGGTGGTGTGCGCCGGGGCCGTGGTGGTGTTCTTCTTCTACCCGCATCGCGACGACGAGAAGCGGCTGCTGGCCGAATACGGGACCGAGAGAGCGCAGTAGGGCGAATGTATCGCCGGTCGCCTCAGAAGCGCCGAAAGGTACATTCGCCCGGCGGGCGCGGAGTAAATTCGCGAGAGGGGCACCTCGACGACGGGACGCACGATGACAGCTCAGGTCGTGACCAGGACGAATCGGCGACGAGGCCTCGCGGCGGCCGCAGCGGCACTGCTGCTGGTAGTGCCCGCGGCATGCTCCGACGATTCCTCCTCCACGGGCACCTCCGCCACCTCCACGACGACGCAGGCGGGAACGCCGAACGCCGGAGCGGACGCACAGATCGACCCCGGTGTCGCGGACCGGCTCGACGAGGCGATCGAGAAGACGATGTCGATGGCCGCGATTCCCGGCGCGATCGTGGGCGTGTGGGGGCCTGACGGCAACTATGTGAAGGCGTTCGGCGTCGCCGACAAGACCACCGGCGCACCGATGGAGACCGACTTCTACCACCGAATCGGCAGTGTGACAAAGACGTTCACGGTCACGGGTGTGCTGCAGCTGGCCGACGAGGACAAGCTCGCTCTCGACGATCCGATCTCGAAGTACGTGGCGGGCGTGCCGCTGGGTGATCAGATCACGCTGCGCCAGCTCGCCCGGATGCAGAGCGGGCTGGCCAACTACTCGGCCAACGAGGACTTCCAGAAGGCGTTGCTCACCGACCCGCAGGCGGCGTTCACCCCGCAGCAACTGCTGGACTACGCGTTCGCGCAGCCCGCGTCGTTCCCACCCGGGCAGGGATTCGAGTACTCCAACACGAATACGACACTGCTGGGGCTCGTCGTCGAAAAGGTCAGCGGACTGCCGCTCCCGGAGTACGTGACGCAGAAGATCGTGCAGCCGCTGAAGATGGCGGACACGAGCTTCCCGACCACCAACACGTTCCCCGAACCACACGCACAGGGCTACACGGAGCAGACCTTGGACGACAAGGAAGCCGTGGCCACCGATTGGAATCCGTCCTGGGGATGGGCGGCGGGCGCGATGATCTCGACCCTCGACGACCTGCGGATCTGGGCGCCCGCGCTGGCCACCGGCACACTGCTGCAGCCGGCCACACAGGCGCAACGGCTCGAGACGGTGAACGCACCGGGTCTGGCATCCGACGTCGGCTACGGGCTGGGCATCTTCGACGTCGCGGGCTGGATCGGGCACAACGGCAGCCTCCCCGGGTACCAGACGGTCTGCGTCTACCTTCCCGAGCAGGAGACCACCCTCGCGATCATGATCAACACCGACGTCCCCTACCAGGGCAGCGAACCGAGCACGGCGCTGGCGGGGGCCGTCACGGAGATCATCTCGCCGGAACACGTCTACAAGCTCAGTGCCGGGGTGCAGAATTCGGACGCGTCGTCCCCGGCCACGCCGACGCCCTCGGTGACCCCGGCAACGTCCTCGACGTCCGCCCCGCCGACCAGCTGACCTCATGTGAGTGGCAAAGCGTGCGCGAGCACACTTTGCCACTCACATGTCTTGCCGCGGCGGCGCCGCGCTCAGTAGCGTGCAGGGCATGACGATTCTCGTGACGGGGGCAACCGGGAACATCGGCAGAATGCTCGTCGACCACCTGCTCGCACGCGGTGCGACGGACGTCCGGGCCCTCACCAATCATCCTGACAAGGCGCAACTTCCGGACTCGGTCACCGCCGTCGAGGGATACCTCCGCAGACTCGAGAGCCTGCCCGCGGCGTTCGAGGGCGTCGATTCCCTTTACCTCGCACCGACTCCCGACACCGCCCCGGACGCGCTCGCCCTGGCGAAGCAGGCCGGAGTCCGGCACGTCGTCGACCTGTCCGGTCCCCACGACGGCCACTGGGGTGACGTCGCACGGGCCGTCGAGGTGTCCGGCATCGAGTGGACGCACCTCTGGCCCGGCGAGTTCATGGAGAACGCGGGAATCCTGGCCCCGCAGATCGCCGCGGGAGACACCGTGCGTGAGCCGTACCCGACGGCGGCGAACGCGCCGATCGCCATGGACGACATCGCCGAGGTCGCGGCCGTCGCTCTCCTCGAGGGCGGGCACGTCGGCGCGTCGTACGAACTCACCGGTCCCGAGACGATCACCCGCGCCGACCTCGTCCGAGAACTCGGCGCCGCGCTCGGCCGGAACATCGAGTACCGGCAGGTGTCGCTGGACGAGGCCGTGGACGTCCTGACGCCGGCGATGGGGGAGTACGCCCGCTGGTACCTGGACGGGATGGCGAGCCTGGTCGACGCTCCCCAGCAGGCGAATCGCCTCGTCGAGCAACTCACCGGACGCCCGGCAACCACCTTCGCGCAGTGGGCGTCGGGGCACGTCGACGAGTTCCGGTGAGGCCGTACCGGCGAGTCAGCGGTTCGGGGTGAGCGCGATGACGGGAATCGGCCGGTCCGTCTTCTTCTGATAGTCGCGGTACCGGCCGTGGTTGATCTCGTTCATCGTCGCCCACATCCGGTCGTAATCCGGGTCGCCCGGCAGAACTTTCCGCGCCACCACGGTGATGTGGTCGCGCCCCACCTGGATCTCGCAGGTCGGCGCGGCCAGCACGTTGTGCATCCACGCGGGCGACGTGGGCGCACCGCCCTTCGACGCGACGACCAGAAAGCTTGCGCCGTCGCGGCCGTACGTCAACGCGGACGTGCGCGGCTGCCCGGACTTCCGGCCGACACTGTGCAGCAGCAGGGTCGGCATCCCGAACAGCAACCGATGCCCCACCCATCCGCCGCTGCGTTCGTAGACGAACTGATGCAGCTGAAGGACTTTCACGAACAGGTCGGCCACGGCGTCCTCGTCTCGGCACTCGGAACAGATCGTGCCCACACAGTAGACCGTCGTCAGGCCCGGCGGACCGCGTGCAGAACGGTGTCGTGAATGGTGACCGGTTGCCCCTCGGGGTCGCGCGCTTCACGCGAGGGTGCCGCCGACACCAGAATCTCCCACTCCGCGGGGTCCAGTACGGCAGCGACCTGTTCCGGTGTGAACAGCATGTCGGGAACGTTGGGCCGCCCGACGGACGTCTCCAGATCGGAAGGGTGATGTCCGACGACGAGAAGCCGCCCGCCGACACGGACCGCTCCGGCCAGGCGACGGTGCAGGGCCTCGCGGGCAGGCCCGGGCAGATGCATGAAATGTGCCGACACCAGGTCGAATCGGCGGGCCGGCGGCTCCCACGACAGGATGTCGGCCTGCTCCCACGTCGTCCGGTCCGCGATGTCGGCACCGGCTTCGGCGGCCCGTGCGGCAGCGCGTTCCAACGCCACCGTCGACACGTCCACTCCGGTGACGTTCCACCCGCGGGCCGCCAGCCAGAGCGCGTCGGCGCCCTCGCCGCTGCCCACGTCCAGCGCGCTGCCCGGGGTCACGTCCGCGACCTGCTCGACGAGGTGCGGGTTGGGGTTGCCGCTCCACACCGCGGTAGTCGAACGATAGCGCTCGTCCCAGAACTCCTGGCTGAAGAAATCGGCCGTGTCCGGTGCCTGCTCGTGGGTCATGCTCCCACTGTGGCCGCCGGGCCCGTCGAACCGGGAATCCGGTTGCCGGAACGGCAACCGATTACGGGCTGTGGAACGTATAGATGCGGCAACCGCTCATGTTCGCGGCCGACACGACCCCGTCGGCACGCGCAAAGTCGCCCTTCGCGGCGAGGTTGTTGGCGAGGGCGGCCTGGTCGTCGCAGAAGCTCTGGTCCGTCGGGTTGGCTGGGGGGTTGCTGATGTAGGTGTCGCCTGGTGCAGCCACGGCAAAGGTCGCCGGACCGACGAGTGGGACGGCCGCTGCTGCAAACGCAATGGAGGCCGCCGCGAGTATACGGCGGATCATCATGCGCCTCCGAAGGGGTTCGAATGGTTGCTGATGACACCATCCTGCACCGATCCGCGGCGGGCGACCATACCCCTAGGGGTGGAATATGTAACACCTCCACCGCCACGGTCGGCGAAGCGGGGGTCACGCGTCGTCCAGTGCTTCCTGGACCCTGTCCGCGGCGACCACCGGATTCTCGTGCTCCCAGATCCGCACCACCGTCCACCCGGCGTCGGTCAGCCTCGTGTCGGTGTCACGATCGCGGGTGACGTTCCCGGCGAGTTTCTCGGCCCACCACTGCGCGTTGTTCTTCGGGAACGTGGCGTGCTGCGGGCAGCTGTGCCAGAAGCACCCGTCCACGTACACGGCCACCTTCCGTCGCGGAAACACCAGGTCGGCGCGCCGCCGGACGCCCTTCATCGGCGCCCGGTCCACGTAGTACCGGACCCCGCGCCGGTGCAGTTCCCGGCGCAGTGCGAGTTCGGGTGCGGTGTCGCGACGCCGCTGCGCCCGCATCCGGGCGCTGGTCGCGGGATCGGTGGCGGGCATCGCGGGTCCGTCCGCTACGCGGCGGCCTCGGGGAAGCCGCCCATGCGGTCGAGGTGGCTCTCGACGTCGTCGATGAACCCGGGAACGAAACGTAGATTGCCCATCCGCGCCCGCTTCAGGAAGCCGGCGGTCGCGCGCGCCGACAGTAACCGGGTGTCCTCGAGGAATCCGCTGAGATCCTCGTACGGCTCCTGCACCGGCCACGTCGAGGTGTGCACGCGGAACGCCTGACGATTGCTGCCCCACGCTGCCACCGGCCACGCGTCGCCGGGCTTCATCGGCGTCTCGATGCCCCGCTCGTAGTCCGCCGGCTCGAGCAGACGCCGGCCGACCCACGACGCCATCCGCACACTCACGGCGTTGCCCACCAGCTTCCACCGATGACTGTTCCGCAGACCGGGGACCAGCGCGGCGGGCGCCGTCCAGTCGGGGTCGAAGCCCTGCAGGCGTTCGGCGTCCATGAGTCCGGGCGTCACGATCTCGCCCGACGGCAGTCGCACGGCGGGCGGGCTCGCGATACCGACGGACGAACCGCCCTTCAGCGTGGGGACGGCATTGACCGCCCACCCGAGACCGCGGGTGCCCTCGGTCCAGTAGAAACCGCACGGGAAGTCGGCGTGGTCGTCGACGGGGCGTTCCCCGGCGTCCTCACCGAACAGCACCGCACGCGGGTCCTCCGTGCGCGAGGCGAGCATCAGGACCCGCTGACGGCGCTGGGGGAGCCCGAACGCGCGCGCATCGACCACCCGGTACGCCCACATGTAGCCGAGGTCCTCGAGGGCGTCCGTGATGTGTCTCATAGCAGCCCCGCGGCCCAGCTGCAGCATGAACGGCACGTTCTCGATCAGGAGCCAGCGCGGACCCTTCTTCCGCTTCACCAACCGGAACACCTCGTCGACGAGGCCGGAACGCGAACCCGTGATGCCGGCGGTCCGGCCGGCCTGCGAGAGGTCCTGGCAAGGGAAACCGGCGGCGACGAGTTCGATGTCCTGAGGGAGGGAACGCAGCTTGGTGACGTCGGAATGCACAGGGACGTCCGTGAATCGGGTACGCAGAACCGCCTGGGCGCCCGGGTCGATCTCACAGAGCAGTTCGGTGTTCCAGCCGTGCTCTCTCAGACCCAACTCGAGCCCGCCGATACCGGCGAACAGGCCCACCATGCTCCCGGTTGACGTCACGGCACCCTTCCTCACGAACCAGTCACCCGAGAACGTTACTCGAGATCTGTGCCCGCTTTGACCAACGACCCGTGAGTACTTATCAACGGCGGGGGGTTAATAAGTACTCACGGGTGGCGGAGCCACCTAGACTTCCTGTAGGTGGGAGCACAGGGAGGCGCCATGATCTCGGGTTTCCGGAACCGGTCGCACCTCCTGCGCGACGCTCAGGGCAGCGGCCTCGTCGAAGCGTTCGTGATCATCGGGATCGTCACGATCCTGCTCACCCGCGCCTACCTTCACCTCACCGGTTATCCACAGGTCGGGGGCTCGTCGCTGCACATCGCGCACGTCCTGTGGGGCGGATTCGGGATGGTCGTGGCGCTCGTGACCGTGTTCTCGTTCCTCGGGATGAAACCGCGCGTCCTGGGCGTCGTGATCGGCGGCATCGGGTTCGGATTGTTCCTCGACGAGATCGGCAAGTTCGTCACCAAGTCCAACGACTACTTCTACCGGCCGTCCATCGCGATCATGTACGTGGTGATCGTCGTGTTGCTGCTGGTCAACCGGTCGCTGCACGACGTCCGGCCGCCGACCCCGACCGAGGATGTCGCCAACGCGGCCGCCATCGCGCTCGCCGGCCTGGACCGCGGCCTGGACCGCGCACGCCGGGACCAGGCGCTGGCGCAGCTGCGCCGGGCGGCCGCCGCCGGCGCGGACGAGGCGACGCTGACGTCGGTCCGGGATCTGCTCGCCCACTGCCCGGACCGGAACGGCCGGACCGTGCCCACGGCCCGGGAGCTCGCCCGGCGCGCGACCCCCGCGTTCGCCAAGGGTCCCGGCATGCTCTGGACCGCGGCCGTACTCCTCACCCTGTTCTCCACCCTGGGACTGCTCAGTGCCGTGATCACGCTCGACGACGACCTCCGCGGCGACGAGGGGACGGACATCACGACGGTCGGCCAGCTCACCGGGTCCGCGATCGCGTTCGTCCTCTGCTGGTCGGCCATCGTGCGACTGCGGAACGGGAAGCTGTGGCCGCTGCAGTTCCTGCGGGCCGCGGCCCTGGTCACGGTGCTGCTCACCGAGGTATTCGACTTCGTCGCCCAGGAGTTCGGGGCGCTGCTGAACGTGGCGGTCGGACTCGGCGCCCTCGTCGTCTTCTCGTCGCGCATCGCGGTCACGGAACGAGCCCGGGCACTGGCTCTCGACAACTCTGCTGCAACGAAACTCGGCCCGTTGCCACCCCGGGAGCCGTCGTCGCTTACCGTAGACAGGTGAGCATCCAAGCCTCCGGTGCCTCGACCTGGCCCGCAGTACTGACGTGGCGGGCGGACAACGCACCCCGAATGGAATCGGTGCGCGTCCAGCTCAACGGCGACCGCATCAAGGCAGCAGGCCGGATCATCGGCGGCGAGTGCCCCGAGCATCCGGCGTTCAGCGCGTCCTACGACCTCGTCACCGACGAAAGCGGCGTCACCCGCCGGCTGTCGCTGCGGACGTCCGTCGCGGCCGGCGAGCGGCAGATGTCGATCAGCCGGGACGAAGAGGGCACGTGGATGGTGGAGCACGGCGCCAACCACCAGCGGTCCACGTTCGACGGCGCCCTCGACGTCGACATGGTGCTCAGCCCCTTCTTCAACGCCCTGCCCATCCGGCGGTACGGACTGCACCTCGGATCCGAGGACGTCGAGGTCCCCGTCGTCTACGTGAACCTGCTGGACCTGCGGGTCGAGGGCGCGATCCTCACCTACAGCAGCGGTCCGGACGGCATCCACGTGCTGTCGCCGGTGTCGAGTTCCTCGGTGACCGTCGACCGCGACGGGTTCATCATCGACTACCCGGGCCTGGCCGAACGGATTTAGGCGCTCCGCGCTCGTGCGCCTTTTGGTAGCTCCGGCAACCAGAAAGGCTCACAGGCGGCGGAGCCGCCCTCCTCGCCGACCCGCATCACGCATGTCGTCGATCCAGCCTTCGCGGCCGGGAACGATGCCGGTGATTTCCCACGTCTCCTGGTTGTCGTACGTCAGGCGAGCGGTGTGACCGGCCTCGACGAGCGTCGCCGCCGACGACTGTTCCGCCAGTTCGGTCCGCGCGTCCTGCAGCAGTACCAGCGCCTCGTCCAGGGCGATCAGCAGGGCGTCCCGGTTGCCCTCGCACATGGCCCGGACGAGTCCGGGGGCACTGCCGGCCACGCGGGTGCCGTCGCGGAACGAGCCGGCTGCCAGGCCGAGCGCCAGCGGTCCGCCCCGGGCACCGGTGATCGCGAGGGTCTCGGCCAGTAGGTGCGGCAGGTGTGAGATGCGCGCGACCGCCCGGTCGTGTTCGGCGGACTCGGCGGGCACGACGACGGAACCGCAATCCAGCGCGAGCTGCGCCACCTGCGTCCAGATGGCGGGGTCGACGCCGTCGTCGGTGCCGACCACCCACACGGCCTCCCGGAACAGGTCGGCGCTGCCGACGCTCCACCCGGACGCCGACGTTCCCGCCATCGGGTGCCCGCCCACGTAGCGGTCGGCGAGTCCCTGACGGGCAGCCGCCGCCGCGACCTCCGCCTTGACGCTGACGACGTCGGTGATCGAGCAGTTCGGTGCGTACAGGGCGATCGCGGTGAGAGTGGCGGCGACGGCGGGCACGGGGACCGCGATCACGATCAGCGCCGACTCGGCCGACGCACGCTGGAGCACCGCAACCAGATCGGTGTCGGCGTCGAAACCGTCCGCCCGGGCGGCGTCGACGGACGGCGCGGATCGGTTGTGACCCCACGCTTCGCGGCCCGCCCGGACCGCCGCACGCAGCAGTGAACCGCCGATCAAGCCCAGGCCGAGCACGCACACCGGGGGTGCGGAAGGGGTATCAGACACCCGAACAGGTTGGCACATTCGAGTGCGGACTTCATTTACCGGCACCCCGCGGGCTACCGTTGCGCTCATGGGTGCACAGCGCGCGGAAAACAACAGCGCCTCGTCGGATCGGGCAGAGGATCTGGAGGGCTTCGGTGTCGCGGTAGTACACGAGGACGGCCGGTGGAAGGTCAAGGCCCTCACTTCGGCTGCTCTGACCAGTCTCAGCGTCGCGGAGGAGGAGCTTCGAGCCCTCCGTAGCGCGGGCGCGTTCTTCGGTCTGCTGGACGTGGACGACGAATTCTTCGTCGTGCTCCGGCCTGCGCCGTCGGGAACTCGTCTGCTGCTGTCCGACGCCACTGCCGCCATCGACTACGACATCGCCGCCGACGTTCTCGAGGCGCTCAACATCGAGGTCCCGGACATCGATCCGGACGACCTCGACGACATCGAGCCGTGGGAGGAAGGGGATCTGTCGTTGCTCGCCGACCTCGGTCTGCCCGAACCCGTTCTGGCTGTCATCACGTCCGAGACGGACCTGTATCCCGACGAGCAGCTCGGGATGATCGCGCAGCGGCTCGGGTTCACCACGGAGCTGGCCGGGGTTCTCGACAAGCTTCCCCGGTAGTTCCACGCGCCGTGACTCTTCAGGACGACGAGCGGATGATCCGCGCGGCGATCGAGGCGGCCCGCGCCGCCACCGATGCCGACGTGCCCGTGGGTGCGGTGGTGTTCGACGCCGACGGTGTCGAGGTGTCGCGGGCCGTGAACTCGCGGGAGGCGATGTCGGATCCGACGGCCCACGCGGAGATCATCGCGTTGCGGGCCGCCGCACGGGTGTACGGCGACGGGTGGCGCCTCGAGGGGGCGACGCTCGCGGTGACGCTGGAGCCGTGCACCATGTGTGCGGGCGCGCTCGTGCTGGCCCGGATCTCCCGGGTCGTGTTCGGGGCGTGGGAGCCGAAGACCGGCGCCGTCGGCTCGCTGTGGGATGTGGTCCGTGACCGCCGTCTCACCCACCGACCGCAGGTCAGGGGCGGTGTTCTCGAGGACGAATGCGCCGGAATCCTCGAAGACTTCTTCCGTGAACGGCGCTGACCGGTTTCAAACTCTTTCGTGGGGTACTCGACACAATGTGGCCGGGTCCGCATGACCCGTGCTTCTCTGGAAAAAGGCGCCGACGAGGCGCCGCCGGACCCGTCCCCGGGTTCGAAATCGGATTCACGGAGGTATCTCGTGGGAATCGCAGACAAAGCTTCGAACAAGGCGGAAGACCTCAAGGGCCACGCGAAGGAAGCCACCGGCAAAGCCACGGGCGATCCGGACCTGCGCGACGAGGGCAAGGCCGACCAGGCGTCGTCGGCGGTGAAGGATGCCGGCGAGAAGGTCAAGGACGCCGCCAAGAACCTCAAGGACAAGCTGACTTAAACGGCTTCACCTGGCGATTTCGGGCTCGGGCGTCACATCCGGTAAAGTCACCGGCGGTGGCGTGTCCGAGCGGCCTAAGGAGCACGCCTCGAAAGCGTGTGACGGGTAACCCCCGTCCGAGGGTTCAAATCCCTCCGCCACCGCCAAAGCTCCCCACCTGCACACGCAGGTGGGGAGTTTTTTTGTGCGTCCGTGCCGGGATTGTTCGTCAGCGTGTCCTGGAGGGAAGGGTCACAGACATGCGCATCGACTCGGCTCACCGCCGGCCCTGGGGATGATTGTCATCGGCTCGACAACCCGGGGCCGAACCAGAGGGTGAGCGCGTCTGTCAGCCCTTGGTCGGTTCCCTGTCCCACCCAGCCGACATATCCATCCGGGCGGATCAATACTGCGGTAGGGGGTGCCACGTCGCCGACGATGGGCAGTCGCCAGGCGGCGGTGCACCGGGCATCGACCAGGCGCACTCGCTCGGCCCATGGGGTGACGTCGAGGTGGCCCGGCTCGGCGAGGTTGAGCAGTATCGGCTCGGCGTCGTGGAGGAGCGTGAAGACCCGTGACGGACCGTCTCCGGTGTCGAGGTCGAGGTCTGGCATGCGACGTCCGAGGAGGGGATGTCCCTCCCCGAGGTCGTAGGCGATGTCGAGGCCGTGGATGAGTGCGGCGACGTGCTTGCGAGGCTGATCCATCGACATCAGTTCGTTGACGGTTTCAGCAAGTGCCGCGGTCCGTGCGTCCTGGCGCTGCAGGACTGTTTGTGCCATCGAGTGCGC
Organism: Rhodococcus sp. NPDC059968; assembly: GCF_042738615.1. Lineage (NCBI taxonomy): Bacteria > Bacillati > Actinomycetota > Actinomycetes > Mycobacteriales > Nocardiaceae > Rhodococcus > Rhodococcus sp. NPDC059968. Next base: position 169,420 of record NZ_JBHWUE010000002.1, on the reverse strand, counting down.
GAGCGCGCGGGCACCGACCGGGTGCCGCTCCGCGTGGTAAGTGTCCAGTAGGGATTCGGGTGAGATGCCATCGACCACCTGTGCGAGCTTCCACCCAAGGTTGACGGCGTCCTGGATGCCCAGACCGATCCCTTGACCGCCGGCGGGATAGTGGATGTGGGCGGCATCGCCGACGAGCAGCACGCGCCCCTTCCGATAGGTCGCGGCCTGCCGGGTCGCGTCGGTGAACCTGGAGATCGAGGTTGGTGTGTGGATTCCGAAGTCTGTTCCGTACACCGCGTCGAGAGCATCGCTGAGGTCGGTCAATGTGGGTTCGTCCCCCGAGCTCAGCTGCCGCTGCGTCGTGATGACACGGTAGGTGCGCCCGTCTTCCATCAAAGTGAAGCCGTGGACCCCGGTCTCGTCTTGACGGATACCGGACGGGGGTTCCTCGGATACTTCCACTTCGGCGATCAGGTTGCTGCGGGTCGCGTCCCAGCCGGGGAAGTCGATACCCGCAGTCTTGCGGATCACGCTGCGGCCGCCGTCAGCGCCGACGAGATACTTCGCTCGGACCTTCTCGCCATCAGCGAGGCCGACATCGACACCGGTTTCGTCCTGGACGGAACCGACCACCTCACGGCCGCGATGAACGGGCACTCCGAGCTGGTCGATCCAGCCCTCGAGGATCGGTTGCATCCGTCTCTGCCACAGGCCGAGCCCATACGGGTGCCGCGTCGGAAAGTCGCTGATATCCAGAACTGTGCTGCCGAATCGGGCGGTCTGCGCCGTCTGCCCCGCCGCCAGGAATCGATCGGCGATCCCACGCTGGTCGAGGATCTCGATGGTGCGGGAGTGGAAGCCACCCGCACGGGATTCCGTCAATTCTCCTGTCGGGCGCCGCTCCATGATCGCCACATCAACGCCCGCCAGGGCCAACTCACCGGCCAGCATCATTCCGGCCGGACCGCTCCCCACGACGATCACATCTGCCATCTCGTCCCCTTCTCGTGATGCCCCGCTGATGGGCACAGCCGAGCAGCGTATGGCACACCACGGGTCTTGCGGCAAGACCTCCTCGCGGCGATATCCTGAAAGTGCGGCGGTGCGGGTCGACGGCGGCTACATCGATTCCATCGTCCCGTGACCGTTGTTCACAGTGCTCTCCCAGGTCGTGCCGAGTGACATCCATTGAAGCTGCAACTAGCCTGATCTCATGAAAAAGCTGTGGTGGTTGGTCGGCGCAGTCGTCATCGTCGTGATCGCGGTGCTGGTGGGCCCGTGGTTCTACGGCCAGTTCATCGCAGAGGACGACGCACCGGCGGCCTCGGTGTCGACCGAGGGCGCGGAGGCGGCCACCGGATCGGTCGACGGGCAGTGGACCGTCACGCCGGGTCAGGGCTCCAACCAGACGGCCGCGGGGTACACCGTCCACGAGATACTCAACGGCGCCAGCGTCACGGTGGTCGGGTCGACCGGCGACGTGACCGGCAACGCGACCGTCGAGGGCGAGAAACTCACCGCGGGCGAGGTGACCGTGCAGGTGGCGACCATCGCGACCGATCAGTCCCGCCGCGACAACCAGTTCCGCGGCAACGTGATGGACACGAGCACGTTCCCGACCGCCACGTTCACAGTCGATTCCCCCGTCGATCTGTCCGGGCTGCCTGCGGACGGTTCCGTGGGGACGGTCACCGCCCAGGGCACGTTGACGCTCAAGGGGCAGTCGCGTCCGGTGTCCGTCGACATCGACGTGCTGCGCTCCGGCGACGACCTCATCGCCTCGGGCAGCATCCCGGTGACCTGGACGGACTTCGGTGTGACGCCGCCGTCACTGGGCTTCGTGACCGTGGACGGCAACGGCACGGTCGACTTCCTCGTCAGTTTCGCGCGTTCCTGACGGCGCCCAGCCGGGCGGCCCGAACACGTAGCCGAGCTTGTCGCGCCACGACGACGCCCGGCGCCAATCCCGGACGATGGCGCCGTATTCGTGGGACTGCAGTTTCCAGATGTTGTAGGTGCCCACCGGTTTGGTGAGTCCGTAGGTGGGGCGGTGGGTTTCGGGTTGGAATGTGCCGAACATCCGGTCCCACACGATGAGGATGCCGGCGTAGTTGCGGTCGAGGTATTCGGGGTCGCAGCCGTGGTGGACGCGGTGGTGTGAGGGCGTGTTGAACACGAACTCGATGGGCCGGGGCAGCGTGCCGATGCGCTCGGTGTGGACCCAGAATTGGTAGACGAGGTTCACGGAGAATCCGATGAACACCATCCACGGCGGAATGCCGATCAGCGGCAACGGAATCCACATCAGGATTTCGGCGCTGTTGTTCCACTTCTGGCGGAGCGCGGTGGAGAAGTTGAAGTACTCACTCGAATGGTGCGCCTGGTGCGTCGCCCAGATCAGGCGGATGCGGTGCGCCATCCGGTGATACGCGTAGAACAGCGCGTCGACGCCGAGGATGAGGATCACCCACGTGTACCAGGTGTCCGCAGGTAGGTGCCACGGCGCGAGGTACACCCAGATGGCGGAGTACCCGATCAGGGCCAGCAGCTTCCAGAACGTCGTCGTCAGGATGGACACGGCGCCCATCGCCACGCTCGCCCGCGCGTCGCGGCGCTCGTAACCTCCGCGCACCGGGCGGGACCGACCGTCGGGGTCGAACGTCGCGTCCTCGAGGTTCCGGGCCGCGAACCATTCGATGGCGAGGAACAGCACGAAGGCCGGGATGGCCAGCGTCACCGGCTCGTGCAGGGGCGTCAGCAGCGTCGAATTCCACGCCGACGTCACGGTCTCCCACATACTGCTTTCCTCCACACAAGACGATCGTCCAGTTCAATGTACTCCGCGGTGACAAGTGTCACTATCCAGCTCGCACGGTCGTCCGGTGCGGGGGTGAGTTGCCCGTTTTCATACTTGGATGGTAGGAATTCGGTGTGCACATCACCGCAAAGGTGGACTACGCCGTGCGGACGCTGATCGAACTGGCCGCTGCCGGGCCGTCCCCGTCCAAGGCCGAGTTCCTGGCACAGTCGCAGACCATTCCGCACAAGTTCCTCGAGGCCGTCCTCGCCGACCTCCGGCGCGGGGGACTGGTCAACAGCAGACGCGGACCCGACGGCGGCTACTGGCTGGCCCGTCCGGCGGAGGACATCACGATCGCCGACGTCATCCGGACCGTCGAAGGTCCGCTGGCGTCGGTGCGGGGGGAGCGCCCCGAGGACGTCGACTACTGCGGGCCGGCGGCCAAATTGCAGGACGTGTGGATCGCGGTGCGGGTGAACCTGCGGGCCGTGCTCGAGAACGTGAGCCTGGCGGACGTGGCGAACGAGCAGCTACCGGGTTTCCTCACCGCGCTGACGTCCGACCCGGGGGCCTGGGAGCGTCGAACCCGCCCGGTTACGACGGCTGACGAGGGCGCAGCGCGCGGCTGATCGTCCGGCCGGCCGCACGCACCAGCGGGACCAGCGCGTTCAGCGACGCGTTCTCCGCCGACACCACCAGCGACACGGCCGCGACCGCCGTTCCGGGTCGTTCGAAGATCGGCGCCGCGACGGAGACAGCGTCCAGGGTCACCTGACGATCACTGATCGCGACCTCGGATCGGCGGATCTCGGCGAGCGTCCGTCGCAGTACGACGGGGTCGGTGACGGTCCGGTCGGTGAACTTCTCGATCGGCCCGGTCAGCACCTGCTCCTGCACGTCGGCGGGCATGTACGCGAGCAGGGCCAGGCCGATGCCGGATGCCGTCAGCGGGAACCTGCCGCCGACGCGGGTCTGGACGGGCACGGCCTTCTGCCCGGCGATGCGTTCGACGAACACGACCTCGGTGCCCTCGGCGATGCCGAGCTGGACGTTCTCCCGCGTGATCTGTGACAGGTCCTCCATCACCGGCATCGCCAGTTCGCGCAGCATCGTGCCGCGCGGGGCGAGCGACGCGATCTCCCACAGCTTGAGCCCGACCGTGAAGCGGCCGCTGCTGTCACGTTCGAGGGCGCCCCATTCGATGAGGTCGCTGGTCAGCCGGTGCACGGTGCTGAGCGGGTACCCCGACTTACGTGACAGATCGCTGAGGGTCAGCCGCGGCGTGGTCGGGGTGAAGAGCTCGAGGAGCCGCAACGAGCGAATGGTCACCGATCCGGTGATCGCCATTTGCTCGTTCTCCGTCTCACAGTTCCAGCGTCAGGCGTGGACAGCTCGCACGCGAGACGCAAATCATCATGGTGTCGTTGGCGGCCTGCTCGTCCGCTGTGAGCAGGGAATCCCGGTGATCGACAGTACCGCCGAGCACGGCCGTCTCGCAGGTTCCGCACGTCCCTTCCTCGCAGGACGACAGCACCTGGACGCCTGCGGCGGTGACGGCCTGCAGGATCGACTGCTCGGGTGCCACCGTGACGGTCTTGCCGGTGAGTGTCAGCTCCACCTCGAACCCCTCGGCCCGGACCGGCTCCTCGAGATCCTTGGCCGCGAAGCGTTCGATGTGCAGCGCGCCGGACGGCCAGCTGTCGCAGTGACCGGTGACGGCGTCGAGCAGTGGCGCGGGCCCACAGCAGTAGACGAGGGTGTTGTCCCGGACGTCGCCGAGCAGTCCCGGTAGGTCGATGAGGCCGTGCTCGTCCTCGGGGTGCACGACCACCCGGTCGCCGAACCGCTCGGCGAGTGCGTCGGCGAACGCCATCGAACTGCGGCTGCGCCCGCCGTAGACGAGGGTCCAGTCGGCGCCGGCGTTCTCCGCGGCGTGCGCCATGGTGAGGATCGGCGTGATCCCGATGCCGCCCGCGACGAACACGTACCGCGGCGACGGCTCGAGCTCGAAATGGTTGCGCGGTCCCCGGACCGTGACGCGGTCGCCCTCGCTCAGCTTGTCGTGCACGAACTGCGAGCCGCCGCGGCCCATCGCCTCCCGCAGCACGGCGACGCGCCAGATCCGATTGTCGGCCGGGTCGCCGCACAGCGAGTACTGGCGGGTGAGCTCCGGCGTCAGCACCAGATCGATGTGCGCACCCGGCGTCCACGTGGGCAGGTCGGAGCCGGACGGGTCGCGGAACTCCAGGACGACGACGCCGTCGGCGCCGGTGGTCCTGGTGGTCAGCTCCAGCTCGAGTACGGGTTCGGGTGGGATAGGCATGGCGGTCTCTCCGGGGTCAGACGGGAACGGAAGCGGATTCCGGCGCCGCGGGCAGCGGCGTGGCGGGCACCGGCGGATCGGCGGGGTGGTGTCCCTCGGGGTGGGCGAGCAACCACTCCCAGAGGGCGGCGGGTTCTTCCGCCACGTGGCGCGCGCCGCAGTGGCACTCGCCCTCGAGCAGGTCCGACCCCGGAAGCCAGACAATGCGCATCACGTTGGTGCCGCGGAGCATCCTGGTGGGTTCCACGGCTCAGCCCACCGCCGCGGCGGTGACGGCCTGCGGCGCGTCGACCAGCTTCTTCAGGATCCGGCGTGCGCCGAGGCCGCCGGCGTCGATGTTGATCGACAGTTCCTGGTAGCCGTCCTTCTCCGTGTCGAGGGCCTGCTGCAGGATGTTCAGAGCCACGACGTCCTGCATCACGACGGTCCGGTTGTTCTCGGCGAGGAATGTGGTGACGGCGTCGTCGCCGAGCGCGAAGTCGCGGGCAACGGCCCAGAAGTCGAGGGTGGAATTCTCCGTCGACGGAGTGATCGCGTAGACGATCTCGCTGTGGAACGCGTGCGGGTCGGTGCCGTCGTCGCCGGGCAGCGGTGCGCCGATCGGGGCGATGCGGCTGTGCAGCAGGTACAGGCACGGCGGCGTGTACTCGATGTCCTGCCAGCGGGTGATGCGTCCCTCGATGCCGGTGGACTTCGAGTAGAACGGCGGGCACTCGGCGTCGTCCATGTGCCGGGACACGTAGATGACGTTCCGGTCCTCGTCGATCTCCGTGGTGATCGGGGTTTCCGCAACCTCGGGAGTACCGATGTAGCCGCCGTGCAGGTACGTCTCGTGCGAGAGGTCCATCAGGTTGTCGACGAGCAGGCCGTAGTTGCAGTCGATCGGTTCCATGCCGGACACCACGGTGTAGTCGGGGGAGTCCATCCACGGTGCGCGGGGGATGCGGGTCGGGTCGCCCTGCTCGGGATTCTCGGGGTCGGCGATCCAGACCCACACGAACGAGTCCTGCTCGACCACCTGGTACGAGCGCAGCCGGGCGGTACGGGGAACACGCGCCTGGCCGGGCACGAACACGCAACCGCCGTCGCTGCCATAGGTGAAACCGTGATAGCCGCAGACCACCTTGTCGCCGTCGAGCCGGCTCGGCGCCTCGGACAGCGGGTAGCGGCGGTGCACGCACCGGTCGCTCATCGCGACGGCCTCGCCGGCCTCGGTCCGCCAGAACAGGATCGGCTCCTCGCAGATGGTGCGTGAGAACAGTTCGCGTCCGACCTCACGGCCGTAGGCTGCGACGTACCACTGGTTGCGGGCGATCGTGGACATGTGGGCCTCCGGAATATGCTGGGCTGCTGCGTTATTCGTGACGCCGGACTCGGTGAGGCGTCAGCGTCGTCTCCACCACTGTGCGGCACCGGAGGTGATCCACCGCACTCGGTTTCCGAATGTCGGAAGGGTTTCGTCAGGGCTTGCGAACGAGATACGCGAACATCGTCACCGACATGTGGAAGTCGCCGCTGCGGGCGGCGGCGTTCAACTGGTCCAGCAGCTCGACGCTCTGCACGTCGGTGATCGCTCCCTCGGCGATCGCGGCGGCGGTCATCATCTGGACGAGTGGGCCGGTCACGTCGCCCGGATCCTGGATCAACGCCTCAGTGCCGATGTCCTCGACGACGAGTCCGGCGGACGTGAGCTGCCCCGAGAGCAGCCGTCCGGAGTGCGGGTTCGCGGTGTGGGACAGCATCACGTCCATGATCTTCTGCAGGATCAGGGGATCGCCGGGGTGCATGATCGCCGTGCCCCAGTCGCTGTCGACGATGACGCCGCGCCCGCCGGGGCGCAGAACGCGGGCCACTTCCGCCGCCGCGCGGTCCGGCTCGCTCAGGTGCTGGAACACCCGCTCGCACCGCACGACGTCGAGGCGGTTGTCGGGGAACGGCAGCGAATACGCGTCGCCGATCACGAACTGCGCGGTCGAGCCCTCCGCCTCGGTCCGCTCCCGGGCGAGGAGGGCCATGCCGGGATTCGGATCGAGCCCGATCGCGCGACCCGACGCGGTGACCGCGGCGGCGAGGGCACGCGTCTCCGACCCCGTGCCCGATCCGATGTCGAGAGCGCTTTCGCCCGGCTGCACCTGCAGGGCGGCAAACGACCACTCGCGCAGTCGCCGGATTCCCGGCCGCGCGGCTTGCATGTCGAGGACGGCGGCGAGTTGGTCCAGGGCGGCGCGGTCGATCTCGTCCGCCCGGAACGACAGTGGCGCCGTCGGATCGGACATGAATCCACCGTAACGCCGCGGTGACTCCCGACACAGTGCTGCGCGAACTGTGGGCAAGAACATAAAAGTTGCACTCTCACGCAAATTTGCAGAGCTCTGCAAGTTCTGTACCGTTGGAGTAGTGATTTCGGAAATCGGATTGCGGGACCGCAAGAAGGCCGCCACGCGCGCAGCCCTCAGCGGCGCCGCCGCACGCCTGGCCCGCGCGCTGGGCATCGAATGCGTCACTGCCGACGCCATCGCGTCCGAGGCGGGAGTCTCGACTCGGACGTTCCACAACTACTTCTCCAGCAAGGAGGAGGCGGTACTCGCGCACTTCGAGCAGTCCGTCCACGACTGGGTGGACCTGCTCCGCGCCCGTCCCGAGGACGAGCCGATCTGGGATTCCCTCGAGTACGTGGTGGTCCAGATCGTCACCGATCCCGCGAAATCGCTCGAAGAGACCGCGGTGATGATGGAACTCGTCGAGACCAGCCCCGCGCTGCTCGCGAAGAAACTCGAAGTGCACCTGCGCGTCACCCGTTTGGTCGGTGAGGTGATCGCCGAACGTACGGGCACGAACATCGACACCGACCTCTACCCCAACCTGCTGCACCTGGCGGTCGGATCGGCGTGCAAGGCGTCGCTCGACCTGTGGATGAGCGGCAAGTCCGGCGCGAGCGGGCCCGAAGAACTGGTCCGCGACGCCATGCGTCAACTCCGTCAGGGAATCCCGCAGCCGTAACCGGCTGCCCCGAAACACCCTTCGTTCCACCGACTCAGAAGGAGTCTCTCGTGGCCACCTATCTCTATCGGATCGGCAGATTCGCCTACCGGCGAAAAGGCGCGGTCCTCAGCGTCTGGTTGGTGATCCTGGTCCTCATGGGCGTCGGGGCGGCAACGCTGTCCGGGCCCACGAAGGACTCGTTCTCCATCCCGGGCACCCCCGCACAGCAGGCGCAGGACCTGATGGCCGAACGCTTCCCCGAGGCCGCGGGCAGCGACCCGATGAACGCCGTCAGCGCGCGCTACGTGTTCGCCGCTCCCGAGGGGCAGACCCTCGAGAGCGAGCAGAGTCGGCAGGCGATGGACGCGGTGCTCACCAAGGTGCGCGGCATCGAACAGGTCCAGGACGCCGCCAAGGTCGATCCCGCCACCGCCTCGGGTGCCGACGCCGCGAAGGCGCTGGTCAACCCCGTCACCGCGAACGAGCAGCTCGTCGAGATGGCGAAGTCGACCGCGGCCGACAAGGGAATCGGTGAAGAGGCCGCCGTCGCGAACGCACAGGCACTGTCTCCGCTCAACGCCGACAAGACCGTCGGCTACGTCGAGGTGCCGTTCAAGGGCGGCATGGGGGACGTCGACCAGGCTCTGCGCGACCAGATCTCGGCCGCTGCCGACGCCGGCCGCAACGCCGGGCTGACCGTCGAGATCAGTGGTTCGGTCGCCAACGAAGCCGAGCCGCCCGGCGGCGCCACCGAACTCGTCGGCATCGGCGTGGCAGCTGTCGTGCTCGCGCTGACGTTCGGCTCGCTCGTCGCCGCAGGTCTGCCGTTGATCACCGCGATCATCGGCATCATGATCGGCAGCCTCGGGATCACCGTCGCCACCGGCTTCACCGACCTCAGCTCGATGACGCCCACGCTGGCCATCATGATCGGCCTGGCCGTCGCCATCGACTACTCGCTGTTCATCGTGTCCCGGTTCCGGCACGAACTCACCCTCACGGACGACCGCTCGGAAGCGGCCGGACGCGCCGTCGGCACCGCCGGTTCCGCCGTGGTGTTCGCCGGTCTCACGGTGATCATCGCCCTGATCGCGCTGCGCGTCGTCGGGATCCCGTTCCTCTCCGACATGGGTGCCGCCGCCGCGTTCACGGTGTTCATCGCCGTCTCGATCGCCTTGACGCTTCTGCCCGCGATCCTCGGGCTGTTCGGGAAGAAGGCGTTCGCAGGCAAGATCCCGTTCCTCAGCAGTCGTGACCTCGAGGACGACGAGGGCAAGCCGAGCCTCGCCCTGCGATACATCAGTGCCGTGGTCCGCCGGCCCGCAATTCCGCTGATCGCCGGCGTCGTGGTGCTCGGGGCGCTCGCGATCCCCGCGGCCGGCCTGAGCTTGGCCCTGCCCGGCGAGGGCACCGGCGACCCCGCCACCAGCTCCCGGCAGGCCTACGACCTCGTGAGCGAAGGCTTCGGACCTGGCAAGAACGGTCCGCTGCTCGTCGTCGTCGACGCCAAGGACGTCACCACCGGCACGCCGTCGGAGGCGTTCGGTGAGGTCGTGAAGACCATCACCGCGCAGGACGACGTGTCGAACGCTCAGGTCGTCGGCGTGAACAAGGCCGGCGACACCGCGCAGATCCTGGTGACGCCGAGCAGCGCGCCCAGCGATCCGGCCACGATGGACCTGGTGAGCAACATCCGCGGTGCGGAGGCAGATCTGCACGACTCGATCGGCGTCAACTACGGCGTCACCGGGCAGACCGCGCTCGAAGGCGACGTGTCCGACACGCTGCAGGACGCGCTGATTCCGTACCTCGCGGTGGTCGTGGGCCTGGCCTTCCTCCTGCTGCTGCTCGTGTTCCGCTCGCTGCTCGTGCCGCTGACGGCCACGCTCGGCTTCCTGCTCAGCGTCGCGGCCACGTTCGGTGCCACCGTTGCGGTGTTCCAGGAGGGCTGGGGCGGCATCATCTCCAACCCGCAGCCGATCGTCAGCTTCATGCCGATCTTCCTGATCGGCGTCGTGTTCGGTCTCGCGATGGACTACCAGGTGTTCCTGGTGACCCGGATGCGGGAGGAATATGTCCACGGCGCGACCGCGAAGCAGGCCGTCACCGTCGGCTTCAACCACGGTGCCCGGGTGGTCAGCGCCGCCGCGGTCATCATGATCTCGGTGTTCGCGGCCTTCATCGCCGAGCCGAACTCGTTCATCAAGTCGATCGGCTTCGCCCTGGCGGCGGCCGTGTTCTTCGATGCCTTCGTCGTGCGCATGGTGATCATCCCGTCCGTGATGGCACTGCTCGGCGACAAGGCCTGGTGGCTGCCGAAGTGGCTGGACAAGATCCTGCCCAACGTCGACATCGAGGGCGAGAAGCTGAAGAAGGTCCTGCACGACGCGGACGAATCGCTGCAGCCCGTCCGGTAGGCGCTTCGCGCCCGTGCGCCTTTCTGGTAGCGGCTGCTACCAGAAAGGCGCACAAGGCCGTAGGCCTTCTGTTGGTAACCTTCGGACATAATGACGACCCGCCAGGATAGCTGCCCATGTTGAATGCCCTGCTCACCACGTACCTCCGCCCGTACAAGCGGGAGCTCACGGCGGTCGTCCTGTTCCAGCTGGTCGCGACCGCGGCCGCCCTGTACCTGCCCAGTCTGAACGCCGATCTCATCGACAACGGCGTCACCAAGGGCGACACCGCGTACATCCTGTCCACGGGCGTCATGATGCTGCTCGTCACCGTCGTGCAGATCATCTGCTCGATCGGTTCGGTGTTCTTCGGCGCCCGGGCCGCAATGGGTTTCGGGCGCGACGTGCGCCGCGCCGTGATGCATCAGGTCGGGAGCTTCTCGTCCCGCGAATTCGGCCGCTTCGGCGCGCCGTCCCTGATCACCCGCAACACCAACGACGTGCAGCAGGTGCAGATGCTCGTCGTTATGAGCTGCACGATCCTGGTGATGGCGCCGATCATGTGCGTCGGCGGTGTCGTGATGTCGATCCGGGAGGACGCCGGGCTCGCCTGGATCCTGGCGGTCACCGTGCCGGTGCTCGCGCTGTCCATGGGTTTCGTGATTTCGCGGATGGTGCCCGCGTTCCGGGAGATGCAGACCCGCATCGACGGCGTCAACCGGGTGCTCCGTGAGCAGATCACCGGTATCCGGGTGGTGCGGGCGTTCGTCCGCGAGCGCTCCGAGGTGGCGCGGTTCGGCGACGCGAACGAGCAGCTCACCCAGACCGCCCTGCGGGTCGGCAGGTTGACGGCGGTGATGTTCCCCCTCGTGATGGTCATCGCGAACATCACCAGTGTCGCCGTCATCTGGTTCGGCGGCCACGAGATCAACAGCGGCACCATGCAGGTCGGCTCGCTGACCGCGATGCTCAGCTACATCATGCAGATCCTGATGTCGGTGATGATGGCGTCGTTCATCGCGATGATGGCCCCCCGCGCCACCGTCTGCGCCGAACGTATCGGCGAGGTGCTCGACACCGATTCCACCGTCGTGCCGCCGGTCGACGCGGTCACCGTGCTGGAAAACCCCGGTGTGGTGGAACTGCGCGACGCCCAGTTCAAGTTCCCCGGCGCCGACGAACCCGTGTTGCGCGACATCAGCTTCCGCGCCGAACCCGGCAAGACCACCGCGATCATCGGCGGCACCGGTTCCGGTAAGACGACGCTGCTGTCGCTGATCCCGCGCCTCATCGACGCCACGTCGGGTTCGGTCACCGTGTCCGACACGGAGGTGCGCCGCATCGACCTGGACGTCCTGCGGTCCGGCATCGGACTGGTTCCGCAGCGGCCGTACCTGTTCTCGGGCACCGTCGCCACCAACCTGCGGTACGGCAAACCCGACGCCACCGACGACGAGCTGTGGCGGGCACTGGAGATCGCGCAGGCCGCCGATTTCGTCCGGGCGATGCCCGAGGGTCTCGACACCCCGATCGCGCAGGGCGGCACCACCGTCTCCGGTGGTCAGCGGCAGCGGCTCGCGATCGCACGTGCGCTGGTCCGTCGACCGTCGATCTACCTGTTCGACGATTCCTTCTCCGCCCTCGACCTCACCACCGACGCCCGGCTGCGTGCGGCGCTCAAACCCGAGACCTCGGACGCGTGCGTCATCGTCGTCGCCCAACGTGTCTCGACGATCGTGGAGGCCGAGCAGATCGTGGTCCTCGAGGACGGCGCGGTGGTCGGAATCGGCACGCACGACCAACTGCTCGCGACGTGTCCGTGTTACGTCGAGATCGTCGAATCCCAACGATCGGTCCAGGAAGCACTATGAGCGATCGCGCAACCACCACCACCGCCGAAAGGCCCGCCGGCCCGCGTATTCCGGGACCGGTCGCTCCGGGTGCCCCGGGATCCAAGCCGAACGACCTGTGGCCGTCCACCAAGCGGCTGCTGAGGCGGCTGCGTCCCCACCGGATCGCCGTCGGCATCGTTTTCCTGGTGGCTGCCGTGTCGGTGGTGCTCACCTCGATCGCGCCGCGCATGCTCGGTCAGGGCACGAACCTGATCTTCGACGGCATCATCGGCGCGCAGTTGCCCGCCGGGATGTCGAAGGACCAAGCCGTGGCCGCGCTGCGGGCCGACGGTCAGAACACGTTCGCCGACATGGTGTCCGGCATGGCCGTCGTGCCCGGTGTCGGCATCGACTTCAGCGCGCTCGGCCGGGTTCTGGCGATCGTGCTGGCCCTGTACCTGGGGTCGGCGGTGTTCATGTGGTTGTCGGGTTTCCTGCTGAACATCATCGTGCAGGGCGTCGTGAAGAACCTGCGCGCCGAGGTCGAACGGAAGATCCATCGACTTCCGCTGCGCTACTTCGACTCCCATTCCCGCGGCGACCTGCTGAGCCGGGTCACCAACGACATCGACAACGTCTCGCAGTCGTTGCAGCAGACGATGAGTCAGCTGATCGTGTCGGCGATGACGGTGATCGGCATCCTCGTGATGATGATCGTCATCTCGCCCATGCTCGCGTTGATCGCGGTACTGACGGTGCCGCTGTCGATCCTGGTGACCGCCCAGATCGCGAAACGGTCCAAGACCCACTTCGTGTCGCAGTGGAAGTCGACCGGAGCCCTCAACTCTCACGTGGAGGAGGCGTACACGGGCCACGAACTGGTCACCGTGTTCGGCCGCAGCCGTGAGGTGGAGGCCCGGTTCGAGGAGCAGAACGAGGCGCTCTACCAGGCCAGCTACCGGGCCCAGTTCATCTCGGGTCTGATCATGCCCGCGATCATGTTCCTCGGAAACCTCAACTTCGTGGCCATCGCCGTGCTCGGTGGCATGCGGGTGGCGTCCGGCACGATGAGCCTCGGCGACGTCCAGGCCTTCATCCAGTACTCGCGCCAGTTCACCCAGCCCCTCACCCAGATCGGGGCCATGGTCAACCTCATGCAGTCGGGCGTGGCGTCCGCCGAGCGGGTGTTCGCCATCCTCGACGAGGACGAGGAGGAGCCCGACCTCGCCGAAGCGCCGACGCCGTCGGAGCCCCGCGGCCGGGTGGAGTTCTCGGACGTGTCGTTCAGCTACTCGCCGGAGAATCCGCTGATCGAGAACCTGTCGCTGGTGGCGGAACCCGGTCAAATGGTCGCCATCGTCGGACCCACCGGCGCCGGCAAGACCACACTGGTCAACCTGATCCTGCGGTTCTACGAACTCGGCGGCGGCAAGATCCTCCTCGACGGCGTCGACATCGCCGAGATGTCGCGCGACGACCTGCGGTCCCGCATCGGCATGGTGCTGCAGGACGCGTGGCTGTTCGGCGGCACCATCCGCGACAACATCGCGTACGGACGTCCCGACGCCACCGAGGAGGAGATCCAGGCGGCCGCGCGGATCAGCTACGTCGACCGGTTCGTCCACTCGCTGCCCGACGGCTACGACACCGTCATCGACGAAGAGGGCAGCAACATCAGTGCCGGTGAGAAGCAGTTGATCACCATCGCCCGCGCGTTCATCTCGCAGCCGTCGATCCTGATCCTCGACGAGGCAACCAGTTCCGTCGACACCCGCACCGAATTGCTGGTGCAGCACGCGACCGCGGTTTTGCGCAGCGATCGCACGAGTTTCGTGATCGCACACCGGTTGTCGACCATCCGCGACGCCGACCTCATCGTCGTCATGGAGGACGGTCGCATCGTCGAGCAGGGCAGCCACGACGACCTGCTCCTCACCCGCGGCGCGTACTACCGCCTGTACAACAGCCAGTTCGTCAGTGCGTAAACGCCTGTGAGTACTTGTTAACCACGGGCGGTTAATAAGTACTCACAGGTCAGGTCTGTTTGGAGGCGCCTGGCAATGCAATCGGTACTAGGCAAGGCGCGGTTGCTGCTCGAAGCGTTCGATGTGGAATCGGGGGCTCTGTCGCTCACCGAATTGTCGCGGCGCAGTGGAGTCGCCAAGGCTACGACGCACCGGCTCGCCAACGGTTTGGTGGAGTGGGGTCTCCTCGAGCGGGTCGGGACCAAGTATCGCCTGGGACTCCGCCTCTTCGAGCTGGGACAGCTGGTGCCTGCGCAACGGATAATCCGTGACGCGGCCCTGCCCTTCCTGCAGGAGTTGCACGCTGCGACCGGTGCGACCGTGCATCTTGCGATCCGGGACGGCCTCGATGTTCTCTACGTCGACAAGATTTCGGGGCACGGGGCCGTCGAAATGCCGTCACGCCTCGCCGGGCGCCTGCCGCTGTACGTCACGGCGACGGGGAAGGCGATCCTCGCGTTCTCTCCGCCCGCCCTCGTCGAGGAGGTCGTCGAGAGCGGACTTCGTCCGATCACCCCGCGCTCGGTCGCGTCCGCGGCACACCTTTACCGCCAGCTCGAGAGCGTCCGGCAGAACATGATGGCGGTCGAGATCGAGGAGATGCTGCTCGGCGTCGCCAGCATTGCGGTGCCGGTGTTCAGCCGTTCGGTGCTGGTGGGCGCGGTCGGACTGTCCACCTCCACCTCCCGGATGAACCTCGACAGGCTGACCGGCCCCTTGACGTCCGCGGGCCTCGGGATCAGCCGGACGCTGCACTCTCTCGAGCGTTCGGCGTAAGTATTCGCGCTCCGAAGCCCCGGCCCACCGATGCCAGGGCGACGAAGCCGAGTGCTGCCGACGCCGTCATCGCGATTGCCACCGCGAGGCTTGTGTTGCCGAGTACGCCGACCACGGGGGCAACGACGGCCGCAGCGCCGAACTGTGCGAAACCGACCATTGCGGCGGCCGTCCCGGCAGCCTGCCCGTGACGCGACAGCGCCAGTGCCGGCGCGTTCGGCATCACGAACCCGGTCGCGCAGAGAAGCGTCAGGACCGGGAGTGCAAAGCCGAGGAAGCCGCCGGTGTCGGTGGCTGCCAGGGCGATGAAGCCCGCGCCGACGGCGGTGCTCACGAGAAGTGAGACGACGCTGATGCGGAGTGGCGACCACCTGTCGAGTAGGACCACGTTGAGTTGGGACGCACCGATCAACACCACCGCGCCGGTGGCGAAGGCGAAGCCGTACGACGCCGGGGCGAGTCCGAACTGGTCTTGCATCACGAAGGACGAACCGGCGATGTAGGCCCACAGGACGGCCCGTCCCAGCCCGCACACCAGCGCCAGTACGACGAAATGGAGATCACGGCTCAGCGTGAGGTAGGTCGTCGCCACCGGAGCTATCCCGCGTGCCGAGCGAGATGAAGGTGGAAGGGTCTCCGGCATCGCGTACCCGCCCAGCAGCATCATCAGGATGCCGAGCCCGGCGAGAACCAGGAAGACCCCCTGCCACGAGACCGCGGTCAGGAGGAGGCCGCCGACCGAAGGAGCGAGGATCGGCGCGACCCCCATCACGAGCATCAGCCGGGACAGGACGACCGCCGCGGCGCGACCGACGAACAGGTCGCGGACGACGGCCATCGCGATGACGCCCGTCGCGGCGGCGCCGAATCCCTGAAGGGTTCGCAGGGCACCGAGCACCGTGATGGAGGGAGCGAAGAAACATGCGACCGATGCGCCCACATGAAGGACCGTGCCCACGACGAGCGGACGGCGCCTGCCGTAGATGTCCGACAACGGGCCGACGACGAGCTGGCCGATCGCGAGGCCGATCAACGTGCCCGTCAGGGTGAGTTGCACTGCGGCATCGGTCGTGTGGAAGTCGGCGGTAATCGTCGGCAGGGCCGGGAGATACATGTCGACCGTGAACGGCCCGAGGGCGGTGAGCACCCCGAGGATCAGTACCAGCCGGAGCCGGCTTCCGCCGTCGGGAGGCGCGTCGGCCTCGGCATCACGGATGCTGCTGGTCAAGGAAGCCGGTCACAGCGGAGTAGTAGTCGTACGGACGTTCCTCTTGGAGGTGATGTGATGCTTTGTCCATTACGTACAGGTGGCCGTGCTCGATCATGCGGGCCAGCATCAGGGGGTAGTCGGGGGTGAGGAAGGCGTCGTTCATTCCCCAGGCGAACAGCACAGGGGCCGTGATCATCCCGAGTTCGGCGGTGAGGTCCTGCCACTCACCTCGCGGGTTGTCCGACGCCGCGGCGAGTGCCATTTCCTCGGGGTCGAGGCTCTGCTCGTAACGCATGTCGAGGGTCTCTTCGGGGAGCTTGTCCCCGTCGAACCACTCGAGTCGAGTGATCAACTGGCGCATCTTCTCCCGGGTCGGTCCCTCGCCGCCGTAGTAGACGTCCCGGGCGGTGCGTCCACGGTGGCCGTTCTCCGGCAAGGGAGCGAGGGGTCCGTAGAACACGGGCATGCTGCCGGTGATCACCAACGCACGAACGCGGTCGGGGTACTTGGCTGCAAGATTGAGGGCGATCGTCCCGCCCCAGGAGTTGCAGACGAAGTCGGCGCGGGCGATCCCCAGTTCGTCGAGGAGGGCAACGATCTTCGCGGCGTGGAAGCCCCACATCGGACCGGTGATAGTGCATTTGTCGGACTGGCCGTACTGCAGGATGTCCACGAGGATCGCCCGACGATCGCGCGCGAACAGGGGGGCGACCGGTCCGAAGTCGGACCACGCAGTGCATCCCGGTCCGCCGCCGTGAAGGAAGATCGTGGGGTCTCCCTCACCGAGGTCGTGGTAATGGAATTTCACGCCATCGGCGCTGGCGTACAAGCTGTTCGGTGGTTTTGGCATGTGTCCACCTGACCGGATGAAGCCGTCCGTGGGAAGCATCGGGGTCCGCTGGGCGGTCCCGGTCTGTGGCTCGGTGGCGCGGCACGGCCCTAGCGTCGGCGCATGAGACCAGACTTGAGAGCCGCCGAAGACCGCGCCGGAGCCATCGTCGGCACGGTCGAGTACCGGGATCTCGGCCCACTACGCGCACAGGAGACAGTCGCGTTCGCGCGTGCATGCGGTGAGGTCGACCCGCGTCTCCTCGACCCGGATTCCGCAGGTTTCGAAGTGCATCCCCTGTATCTGCCCAGCGTGCTCCGGGGGCCCGGCGGAGGCGTCGCTGCCGAATACCGGGCCGACGGCATGTTCCGGGACGAGGTTCCCGGGACCGACGGACTGGACGTGCGGCTGATGGCGGGCGGGCAGAGCGTCACCTTCCACCGCCCGGTTCCTCTCGGCGATCCGATCACGGTGCGCCGCAGCCTCGACACGGTGGAACGAAAGGGCAGGCCGGGCTCGGACTTCCTTCTCCTGACAGTGTCGAAGACCTACCGTGCGTCCGGTGCGGGCGATCTCGCGACCGTCACCGAAAGGTTCATCGTCCGATGATCGCTGAATTCGGAGGCGACGCCGAGGTCGGGCAGAAGATCGGATCCATTGCTCAGCAGACGAATCCGGTGCTCCTTCTCCGGTTCGGCGCAGCCACCCACAATGCCCACCGCATCCACTACGACCCCGAGTACGCCAGGATCGAGGGGCTCGACTCCCCGGTCGTGATGGCGCAGTTGCAAGGGGCACTGTTCTTCCGGGCTGCCGCGCTGTTCGCCGGGGAGCCTGCAGCCGTCGTCTCCGTCGGATGGCGCAACCGCGCACCCGCGTACGTGGGCTGCGAACTCGTCGTCACCGGCGTCGTCCGCGAGATCTCGGACGGGCTGATCACACTCGATCTCGAGGAGCGCGCCGCAGACGGCACCCTGTGCGCGGTCGGGGAGGCGGTGGTGATCGCAAACATGAAACCGGTCTGCTGAGCGAACCGGATCCGTTGGCGGTCGAACAGTGTTCACCCAAGATCGCACTATCAAACATCTCGTGTCGAGAGGACTTCACATGACTGGTGTCGAGGCGCCGGAAGCCACGCAGGCGTTCCCGGAGCGGCCGCGTGCGGCCGGTCGGCAGGACTGGACGGCGTGGCCCAAGTACAACGCGGCGGGTAGTGGGTACCGGGGCTACTGGTACCCCGTCACCTGGTCCAGTCACATCACGAAGGACCCGAAGAGCTTCACGATCTGCGGAGAGAAGCTGGCAATCATTCGTGACGCGGGGAAGGCGTACGCACTCCACGACCGTTGCCCGCATCGCGGTGTGCCGCTGTCGGAAGGCGACCAGCAGTTTCCGGGAACTGTGAGCTGTCCGTATCACGGATGGACGTACCGCCTGACCGACGGCAAGCTTGCCGCGGTCATCACGGACGGGCCGGACTCGAAGATCTGCGGCAAGCTGTCGGTGCAGACGTACGCGGTCGAGGAGCGGCTCGGACTCGTCTGGGTGTACATCCCCATCGCGAACGAGCCGGCACCGTCGATCGACGACCAACTGCCGCGTGAACTGGTCGAGAACGCCGGGATCGTCGGTGGGCGCATTCAGCCGCGCGAGGGGAACTGGCGTTTCGCCTGCGAGAACGGCTTCGACGAGGGGCATGCGAAGTACCTGCACCGCACGGCGCTGTGGAGGCTGTTCAAGCCGATGCCGACCTGGAACATCACCAGCATCGTGCCGGAGGGTCGCTGGATCTTCCGGGTGCAGGACGAGGTGTACTGGGAGGCCGACTTCCCCGGCGTGGGGAAATGGACCAACAAGCGGTGGTGGAAGAAGAAGCCCGACGAGAGCAAGGTGTCGCAGATCGGCAACGTCGGTGCCGGACTCCAGGTGAATCCCGTCATCGCGGCACAGAATTTCCCCGGGTTCGCGTCGCTGTCCATGCCGGGCGTGCTCCGCATCGCATACCCGAACTTCATTCATTACGAGTTCTACGTGCCGGTCGACGACGACCGTCACCAGTACGTCGGATTGATGGTGAACTTCGTCTCCGGGGCCAGGAAGACGCTCGGGTTCTACCTGAAGTATCTCGGCGCCATCCGCTGGCTGTTCCACGGTCAGTTCTCCGGTCAGGATGCGTGGATGGTGGAGGTCACCGATGCGCCGCCCGAGAAGCTGTACCGGCCCGACGTGTCGCTGACCACGTGGCGCAACCTCGCCGAGGAGGAATACTCCGAAAAACTTTCGGCTGCGGCGAAATTCGTCCCCGAACCGGCGGTCCGGGCCCGTGAGCGGAGAGTGCCCGCATCTCGTGGCGGTGCAGCAGCCAAGTCCGCGGACCCCGTGAAAACCAGCGAGTAGAGGAAGTATCATGCTCAAGAATCTGATCACTCTGATTGCCGGTGGGGCCGTCGTCGCGGGCGTGCCGATCGCATGGCGGTTCATCGCGACACGCAGCAACACCCAGGTACATCAGGTCAATCGATGACGGTCGGACAGGTGGATGCGCTCGCCGGCCTCGATGCGCAGCGCCGGCGATGGACGGAGCAGGCGTGCTCGCACGTCGACCGTGACCGTCTTCGCGAACTGCTGACCGGACTCGTCGACATTCCCAGCCCGACGGGAGACGAGGCTCCGTTGGCTCGGCACATCACCGCGACGCTCGAGGCGTCGGGGATCGAGTCGCACACGATGTATCTCGATGATCGGCAGGCGAATTCGTGGGGACGCGTCCGCGGGAACGGCACTGGGCCGGATCTGTTGCTGTATACCCCGATCGACACGGTGACCAGTGGTAACCCGGAGGAAGATCTTCCCTGGGCGGGGGAGTCGCTGCGCGCCGACATGCTTCCGCGCGCCGTCGCCGACGATGACTACGTCATCGGACTCGGCGCCTCGAATCCCAAGGGACACGCGGCCTGCGTGATGGCCGCCGGGGAGGCCATCCGCGCGGCCGGCATCCCACTGTCGGGCGATCTCCTGCTGGGGTTCGGTGCGGGTGGAATGCCGACGAATGCCCGCCCCGGCGTGGGGAACCCGCGGCGAAACACCGGACAGGGTGTGGGCTGTTCCTACCTGCTCGAACAGGGTGTGAGGGCCGATTTCGCGCTGATCGCCAAGCCGGGCTGGACAGTGTCCTGGGAGGAGGTCGGCCTCGCCTGGTTCGAGATCACCGTGCACGGCAGCCACACGTACGTGGGCTCCCGCCACCGGCTGCCCTACCGGAATCCGGTTGCCCTGGCCGGTGCAGTGGCCACACGACTCGAGGAGTGGTTCCCCAAGTACTCGCAGGCCCACCGAGACGGCCTCGTTATGCCCCAGGGGATGGTTGCGAATATCCGGGGCGGGTGGGAGCGCACTGCCTCGTTCACGCCGGAGAACGTCCGGATGATGGTGGATCTTCGGCTCAGCCCGCGCACCACACCGAGCGCCGCCAAGCGCGAGCTCGTCGCGGCTGTGCGGGAGATTTCCGATGAACTCGGCGGAATCCGGATCGATGTGGAACAGGTCCTGTCGATTCCGGGTGAGGGCTCGGATCCACAGATGTGGTTGTGCCGCAGCGCCGTCGAGGCGTGGGAAGCGGTGGAAGGCGCCCCGCACACGGAGTTCCACGACGCGAGCGGTGCTACGGATGCGAACATCCTTCGCGGGCGCGGGATCCCCACCGTGCGTGTGGGGATGCCGAAGGTGGTGGATGCGCCTTTCGAGGTGGACTTCGCGATGGGGATGAACACGGTGGACCTCGGGGAGGCGGAGAAGCTCACCAGATATCTCATCCGTGTCGCCCTCGACACGGTCACCCGCTCGCTCGACGAAGTAGGAGTGGACTGATGGCGAAGATCGTGCTGGGTGTCGGGGCGTCCCACAGCACCCTGATGAACACTCACTGGGAGGAGACCACCCACAAGGCCGAGGCCGAGCGGTTCCGCGACGCGCTGTACGCCACGAGGGACCGGATCGCGGCCGCGAGACCCGATGTGGTGTTGATTCTCGGCTCGAACCACTTCCGTGGATTCTGGCTCGACCTCATTCCTGCGTTCACTCTCGGTGTCGGCGAATGTAATTCGAGCGGTGAGTCCGGGACCCCACAGGGCCCGCAGAAGGTCGATGTCGACCTCGCCCGGCACCTGGCGAACGAATTGATCGAAAGTGGACGGTTCGACCTGGCGTACTCGGCCCGCCTGCAGATCGATCACGGCCAGTCCCATGCGATCCAGTACCTGCTCGACGGTCTCGACGTGCCGATCGTCCCCCTCGTGGTCAACGTGTTCGCGCCGCCGCTGCCGACGTTCGAGCGGTGCGCGGAACTTGCCGCCGCCTTGCGTGCGGCGATCGCCGACTACCCCGCCGACACACGGGTCGTCGTCGTCGCCTCCGGCGGTCTCTCGCATCGGCTCCCGTGGCCGGACTGGCGTGACCCGCACGGTGAGGACGAGGACTTCATGGTCCAGGCATGGCTCGACGGCCGGGAGAACTGGTCCGACTACGACGTGCGCCGCCGACAGATCATCCGGGCCGCGGAGGCCGCTATCACCCCGGAGTTCGACGATCACATCCTCGACCTGTTCACCGCGGGAAAGGCGTCGGAACTGGCCGGCTACTCCACGAGCGAGATCGAGGAGCAGGCAGGCAACGGCGCGCAGGAACTGCGGACGTGGCTGATGATGGCCGCGATGATGGACTACATCCCCGCCGAACGCCTTGCCTATGAGGCGATTCCGGAATGGCTCACCGGAATGGGCGTTGCCGTGCTCGACCCCTCCCATTCGTACTCACCGTAGCGAAGGATTCAACAATGACAATCTGGAACGAACTGGCCGGACTGGACTTCACACTGAAGACGGTGGACGCCGCCGGAGTGCCGACGCGCTCGCTTCAGGCGGGCTCCGGCGACGAGGCGGTGGTGTTCCTGCACGGCACCAGCGGCCACCTCGAAGCGTTCGCCCGCAACATCGCCGCGCACGCGCCGTACTACCGATGCCACGCCATCGACATGCTCGGGCACGGCTATACAGGTAAGCCGGACTACGCCTACGAGATCCCTCGATACGTGGAGCATCTCGTGAACTACCTGGATGCCGTCGGACTCGACCGGGCCCACCTGGTGGGCGAGTCGCTCGGCGGCTGGGTCGCCGCTCATCTGGCGAGCGAGCTGCCGGATCGTGTCCTCTCGCTCCAATTGCTCGCTGCGGGAGGCACAGTCGCGAACCCTGCCGTCATGGAGCGCATCAAGTCCTCGACAACCAAGGCGGTCCAGAGCGACGACATCGAGCTGACCCGGGCCCGGCTGCACCTCCTCATGCACGACCCGGCGGACGCGACGGAGGAACTGGTCGAGGCACGCCATCGGATCTACCATCAGCCCGACTTCGTTGCGAACATCCACAACCTGCTGTCGCTGCAGGAGATGGACACTCGTCAGCGAAACCTGCTGCGTCCGGATCGGCTGGCGAAGATCCAAGCGCCGACCTTGGTCGTATGGGGTCACGACAATCCGTTCGGTGACGTCCCGGAGGCGCAGAAGATGGCCGAGGACATCCGCGGAGCTCAGCTGCAGCTCTACCCCGAGTGCGGGCACTGGCCGCAGCACGAGCAGGCGGCGCTGTATAACCCGCTGAGCCTCGAGTTCCTTGCGAAGGCCTCCGCCCAGGCGAAAGCGCCTGCCTGAGCTCACCGAGCCGTGCACCACTGGCCGGCCACGCATTCCGCGCGTGGCCGGCCAGTCGTGCATACGAGACGAGAGTGGGACGATCGGTGAATCGCATCCTGGTGCTGGCTGCCGACGAGGACGATGGGCTGGGTTCGGCGATCCGGCGTGCGGTCGGCGACACGGATTACGTGGTTCGTCCGAGGTTCCGTACCGTCGGTGAGTTACGCGAACTGCTGCCGGAGGCCGACATCGTCGTCGGCGACTGGAGCGGCGCGCTGCCGCTGGGCTCCGCCGAGGCAGCTCTCGCGCCCCGGTTGAAGCTGATTCAGCAGCCCGGGGTCGGCGTGAACTCGGGATCGTCGGCTTCGGTGAGATCGGGCGCCGGTGCGCGGCGCTGTTCGCGGCATTCGGATGCGACGTAGCGTATTCGGCTCGCACCCCTCGCCGGGACGGGACAGCTCGCTTCCTGCCGTTGCGGGATCTGCTGAAGACAGCAGAAGTGCTGGTCGTGGCCGTGCCGTTGACCGAAGAGACGCGTGGGCTGATATCGGCGGCAGCGCTGTCGACGCTCCGGAGCGGGGCGCTCGTCGTCAATGTCTCACGCGGGGAGGTGGTGGACGAGACCGCACTCGTCGCGGCACTGCGTTCGGGAACGGTGGCGGGCGCCGCACTCGATGTGTTCGCGACGGAGCCGCTCGACCAGGGCAGTGAACTACGGACCCTCGACACCGTCCTGCTGAGCCCTCACATCGCCGGTGGCAGCGCTACCGCGCGGCAGCGGATCTACTCGATGACGGCCGACAATGTCGCACGAGTGTGCGCGAGAGACAGCCCCAGGTGGACGGTGTAGCGAGAGCCTGAAGCGGTCGATGTTTCGTCGTCGTTTCCGGAAACTGCACTGCACCGTGGCCGAATGTTGCATCGAAGTAAGTTTTGCACCGGGGTCCGCATGGTGGACCGAGATGATTCTCGGGCCTGGTCAGCGCGGTTAGGTTTCTTCATGCACGCCCGCATTTGCGGCCCAGATCACAGAACGAAGGTGTCGGTACATGGCCTGGCGATCACAACTCGGCAAGACTGCCCTTGCGTCGGCAGCACTGCTCCTCACGGTCACGATCGGTGGGTGCAGTCGCCCCGCAACCCAGAGCACCGCGGATTCGGCCGGCGGCGGACCGATCAGGATTGCTGTCGGGATCGACGCCTCGTATGCGCCGTTCTTCGTGGCCGACCAGGAGGGCATGTTCGCGGACGCGGGTCTGGATGTGCAGCTGGTGCAGTTCGGCCGTGGCGGTGAAGCGGTCGACGCCCTCTCGACGGGTCAGGTTCAGCTCGCCGGAAGCTCCGATACGACCACGATCGCCCAGCTGCGCCAGAACCCGTCACTCCGGGCCATGTACTCGTACGAGGCCTCCGGCGACTACATCAAGGTCGTCCTGCGGAACGGGGTGAACTCGGCGGCCGACGTCGAGAAGATGGGTATCGTTCCCGGACTGAGCCAGATCTCCACGGACAAGTATCTCGAGGCCAACGGCGTTCCGGCCGGTTCGGTCGAGATGATCACGGCCACCCCTACCGACATGCCCGCGTTGCTCAGCCGGGGCGACATCGACGGCTTCGTGATGTGGGAGCCGTGGCCGGCTGCCGCCCTGGACCAGGGCACCGGGCATGTCGTCGCGCGGACCGGGGACTACGACTGGTTCTACCATCAGTGGACGATCACCACGCAGCCGTGGCTCGACGCGAACGAAGACACCGCCCGCACAGTGGCCCAGGTCCTCGACAAGGCAACCGAGCGGGTCGAAGCAGACCCTCGGGTCGCCGCCGCAGCGACCAGGTCGGCAGTCAATGTCGGTGAAGATCAGACGATTGCCGCGATCGACGAAATCGATTTCGCGGTCGAGAATCTCACCACGAAGGATATCGAGTCCGCCCAATCCGTCGTCGACTTCTACGAGAAGATCGGCGTCCTGACCGAACAGCCGGACCTCGCCTCGGCGATGCTCCTCGACTGGTACAAGGAGAGTGCGCAATGAGCGTGGCAACGATCAAGGGTGTTCCCGTCGAAATACGTGATCTGGGAATCAGTTTCGGCGCCGCAGAGATCGTTTCCGGTATCGAACTGGATGTGCAGCCGGGAGAGTTCGTCTGCCTCCTCGGCCCCAGCGGCTGCGGAAAGTCGACGCTGCTGTCCTCCATGGCAGGCTTCGTCGACCCCAGCGCGGGTGAGATCATCTGCGCTGGCGAGGAGGTGCGGGGAAGTAACGCCCACGCGGGCATGGTGTTCCAGAGCTCGGAAGCGCTCTTCGAGTGGATGACCGTCAGCCAGAATGTCGCCTACGGCCCGCGCATGCACGGCGCCGGCAAGGCCGAGCAGGCAAGGATCGCGGCCGAGTATCTGGCGATGGTGGGTCTTCCCCATGCGGGTGCGAAGTTTCCGTCGCAGCTGTCCGGGGGCATGCGCCAGCGGGTACAGATTGCCCGCGTGCTGGCCAATCAGCCTTCCCTCGTCTTGATGGACGAGCCGTTCGGTGCCCTCGATGCGCAGACCCGCCAGGTGCTGCAGATCGAGCTGGACAAGATCTGGCGGCACACCGGTTGCACCGTCGTCTTCGTCACCCACGACATCGACGAGGCACTCACGCTCGCCGATCGAGTGGTGGTCATGTCTGCGGGACCACGGGCGCGCATCAAGAGCGTCTATGAGGTGAATGCGCCGAGACCGCGCGACCGAGCCCATCCGGACGTGATCGATCTGTACGAACAACTACGTGACGACATTCGCGCCGAAGTGGTGGCGTCGTTGCGCAACCAGGGGATCGAGGAGGACCAGCTATGACCGCCGTTGTCCAGGGGCCGGCCGTGCCGACCCGCAGCGTGAAAGCGAAACGTGCGCAGAAGCGGTCGGTGGGCGTCGCCGGTGCGGCGGCCCGCACCGGGTTGCTGTGGGTGGCCTCAGGTGTGATCGGTCTCGGAATCTGGTCGTTCCTGGCGTGGTGGTACGGGCCGACGACCATCGCCTCGCCGATCGAGGTGTGGACGGCCGCGGTGGAACTCGCGGAGAGCGGCGTGCTGTGGACCTCGATCTGGGCGTCTGCACAGCGGATCCTCGTCGGATGGAGCCTCGGTGTCGTGATCGGTGCCCCGATCGGAATCCTGATGGGGCGCATCAACATCGTGCGTCAACTGCTGGATCCGTACATCGAGTTCTTTCGGTTCATCCCGCCGATCGCGTTCGTGACGCTCGCGGTGGTGTGGTTCGGCATCGGCGAGACCTCGAAGGTAGTGCTCATCTTCTACACGTCGGTCTTCATCGTCACGGTCAGCACCATCGCGGCCACGGTTGCGATCAGTGAGAACAAACTTCAGGCCGCGACCAACCTCGGCGCAAACAAACTGCAGCTCATGAAGACGGTCGTGCTGCCGTCGTCGGTTCCGGGCATCGTCACGGGAGCTCGGCTGGCAATGGGCAACAGCTTTCTCACCATCGTGTCCGCCGAGATCGTCGCCGCTGATCACGGGATCGGCTCGATGATCTGGCAGGCCCGCAACTACGGTCGCATCGACTGGACGTTCGTCGGAATCATCGTTCTCGGCATCATGGGCTTCATCTTCGACCGTATCCTGCGGATGTTCTCGGCGAAGTTCCTCTCTCGCTACGGTGTGAAATAGTAAGGGGCGCACTGAATCAGTCACCCACCATCGCCGAGCTCGCCGGCATTCCCGGCCCACCGGAATATCACGATCTCGAGCAGGAGCGACGCCGCCGCAAGATCGCGGTCATCGGCGGATACCGAATCCTGTCGCGATTCGGTCTCGACGAGGGCATCTCCGGTCACATCACGGCGCGCGACCCGGAACGGACCGACACCTTCTGGACGGCGCCCTTCGGACGTCATTTCTCGCAGGTGATGCCCGACGAACTGTTGCACGTGGACTCGGACGGCACGATCCTCTCCGGTCACGGAATGCTCAATCGGGCCGCGTTCGTCATCCATTCCAAGGTGCACGACGCCAGACCCGACGTGATCGGCGCCGTCCACGCCCACGGACTGCAGGGCAAGGCGTTTTCCTCACTGCACCGGTTGCTGTCGCCGATCACGCAGGACGCGTGCGCGTTCTACGACGACCATTCGCTCTACGAGGAGTATCACGGGGTCGCGCTGGACGAGGAGGAGGGCCTGCGTATCGCGGGCGCACTCGGATCCGGCAAGGCGGTGATCCTCACCAACCACGGTCATCTCACCGTAGGCACGTCGGTGGAGAGTGCGGTGTGGTGGTACGTGTCTATGGAGCGTTCGATGCAGGCTGAGCTCGCGGCCCGAGCCGCCGGTGATCCGGTTGAACTGCACGACAAGATCGCGGCCCAGACGTACGAGGCCGTGGGTACCGAGAAGGTGGGCTGGTTCGCCTACTCCACCATCATTCAGAAGATCGCGGCCGAGGAGCCTGAGGTCTTCGCAGCATGACCTGAGTCTCAGCTCGGTTACTCGCACACTTCGAGCGGATCTGCCGGCCCACATTTCCGGGCGGCAGGTCCGCTCTGTCGTGTCCCGGCGCCGCAGTGAACACAGTCTGCTCACCGGACCGATTTCATTTGTTCACTACCGCAGGATGATTAGCGTTCCGGACATGACTACTACGCCCCTCGCGTCGACCGGAACCGAGCTCGACGTCGACATTCTGATCATCGGCGCCGGGCCGGCCGGACTCTACGGAGCGTATTACGCGGGCTTCAGAGGTCTTCGGGTCGCCGTCGTCGACGCACTTGCGGAGCCGGGCGGTCAGGTGAGCGCCATGTACCCCGAAAAGGCGATCCTCGACATCGCAGGCTTCCCTTCCGTGCGAGGCAGAGATCTCGTCGAAGGTCTACTCGCGCAGGCTGATCAGTTCGGCCCCACCTATCTGCTGGGGGAGCAGGCGCAGAGTCTCACTCACGACGCAGCGGGTAACGCAGTGGTCGGCACCAGCAAAGGCCGGTCCATCACGGCGGGGGCGGTGATCGTCACGGGCGGCATCGGCACCTTCACTCCACGTCCGCTGACGAGGGGACTCGATTTCCTCGACCGCGGTCTGAGTTACTTCGTGCCGGACCTGTCGGCTCACGTCGGCAAGGACGTGGTGATCGTCGGGGGCGGCGACAGCGCGTTCGACTGGGCGATTCACCTGGAGTCGATGGCCCGCTCGGTCACCTTGGTGCATCGTCGCGACAAGTTCCGGGCACACAAGTCGACCGTGGCCAAGGTATACGACAGCTCGGTGCAGGTGCTGGTCAACGCCGACGTGTCGGACGTGCGCGGCAACGGCTGGATCTCCGAGGTCGACATCGCCCACAAGCTCGACAAGACCACGACCACGATTCCCGCCCAGTCCGTCATTGCGGCACTGGGTTTCACGGCAGACCTCGGTCCGATGGCGGAGTGGGGGATCGATATCGACACTCGCCACATCGTTGTCAACACGCGCATGGAAACCAACGTGCGGCGCGTGTACGCAGCCGGTGACATCACCGAGTATCCCGGCAAGGTCCGCCTCATCGCCGTGGGTTTCGGCGAGGCCGCGACCGCCGTCAACAATGCCGCGGCCGTACTCGACCCGGAGGCGGAGATCTTTCCCGGACATTCCACCGAGCAGGAAGGCTGAACAATGGCTTTTGTCATAGGCGAGGCATGCATCGACTACACCGACCGCTCGTGCATGGAGGAATGCCCGGTCGACTGCATTTACGAAGGCGAGCGCAAGCTCTATATCAATCCGAACGAGTGCATCGACTGCGGGGCCTGCGAACTGGCGTGTCCCGTGGAGGCGATCACAGTCGATCGCAAGGCGGAGCCGGGTTTCAAGGAAGAC
Source organism: Rhodococcus sp. NPDC059968 (assembly GCF_042738615.1). Classification (NCBI taxonomy): domain Bacteria; kingdom Bacillati; phylum Actinomycetota; class Actinomycetes; order Mycobacteriales; family Nocardiaceae; genus Rhodococcus; species Rhodococcus sp. NPDC059968. The sequence goes on along the minus strand of NZ_JBHWUE010000002.1, from coordinate 140,732 downwards.
AACAAGAAGTTCTTCCTCGACATCCTGCCGACCCGCGCGGAGCCGGTGGGTAACCCCGGCGGTGCCGCGAAGATCGACGTGGTCGGCGTCGATACGCCGATGGTCGCGTCGTACTGATGGGCACGGACCTCCGGTTCGCTTATGCGGACACCTCTTTCGGTCAGGTGCACTACGCAGAGCAGGGCGACGGGCCGGTGCTGCTTCTCCTGCACCAGACGCCTCGGTCCTGGGACGAGTTTCGTGAATTGATTCCCCTGCTCGCCATCGATCGCAGGGTGATCGCGATGGACATGGTGGGTTTCGGCGCCAGTGCCCCACTGCGGGCGCCGCAGACCATCGAGGCCTTCGCGCGTGGCGCCTGGGAACTGCTGGACTCGCTGGGTGTGGACCGCCTCGTGGTCCTCGGACACCACACGGGTGCTGCGGTGGCCATGGAAATGGCGGCCGCGCACAGCGACAGACTCGATGCGGTGGTTCTGTCGTCCTGTCCGTGGGCCGACGAGAACTATCGGACCGGACATTCCGGGAGCGGGGGAGTCGACCGGGCGCAGCGAGCCGAGGACGGTGCGCACCTGCAGACCCTGTGGGAGCTGCGTCGTCCGTACTATCCCGAGCCGGCCGCCGGACTGCTGGACCGGTTCATCCACGACGCGCTCGCGCCCGGGGTCGACCCGGCCGAGGGCCACCGGGCGTGCGCCCGATACCGGATGGAGGACCGCATCGGATCGGTGGCGGTACCTGTGCTCCTGATCTGCGCCGGCAAGGACCCGTTCTCGATGCCGAACGTCCCCACCCTGCGCTCGCGACTCGCGGCGGCGCCGTCAGTCGACTGCGTCGTGATCGAGGAGGGCACGGTGGCCCTCATCGAACGCGAGGCGGTGGCCGTCGCGTCGGCGGTGCGTGAATTTCTCGCATCGATCCAGGTCGGGGCGCCGAATGTAAACTCTGTGGAACGGGTCCACTGAACGGACCGTGTGGCGTGCGTCTCAGGTGGTCGGTCCCGTAGCGTCGCGACATCAGGTGGGCACAGCGCACCCAGGAAGTCGATCGACCGTACTGCTCGCCAGACTCGCCAGGAGGCACCCATGACGACAGCCGCACGGAAATCCGTCGAACTCGGATCGGTAGTACCCATCAAGTCGGCCGGACAGCCGGCTTCCGCAGACCTGTCGTCCGTCCTGGGTAAGGCGCGTCTGATCCTGGATGCCTTCGACAGCGACCACAGCGACCTGTCGCTGACCGAGCTCGCCCGTCGCAGCGGTGTCGCGAAGGCGACGGTGCACCGGCTGGCCGGGGAACTGGTCGAGTGGGGTCTCCTCGAGCGTGCGGGTACCAAGTATCGACTGGGGCTGCGACTGTTCGAGCTGGGTCAGTTGGTGCCTCGGCAGCGCATCCTGCGCGATGCGGCGCTCCCGTACATGGAGGATCTGCTCCTCGCGACTCAGGAGACGGTGCATTTCGCGGTCCGCGACGGTATCGACGTCCTGTACATCGAGAAGATCATCGGGCATCGCGGACTCAACCAGCAGTCGCGGGTCGCGGGCAGGTTGCCTCTCTACTGCACGGCGACCGGAAAGATGATCTTGGCGTTCTCGCCGCAGTCCGTGTTCGACGAGGTAGTCGAGCAGGGCTTCACCGCGTTGACCAACCGCACCACGATGTCGGTCGGCGTCCTCCGTCAGCAGCTCGACCGCATGCGCAACGACCAACTCGCGGTCGAGGTGGAAGAGACCCGTTTGGGCTACATGAGCGTCGCCGTGCCGGTCTTCAGCGGACCGCGCACCCTGGCCGGTGCTCTCTCTGTCACGGCGCCCACTGCCCGGCTGAACGTCAGCCGGATCACCGGCGCCCTGCGGACCGCCGGCGTGGGCATCACCCGGACCCTGCATGCGATGAAATGCGCGCACTCCCCGGGCGAAGCGGCTACCCGTGACGTGACCTGCAGTCCGACGATGTGCTCGTTCAACGGGTGCGGAAAATGACGTCGACCGGCGAACTCAGCGGTCTCTGAGCGGCTGATACCCCTGCCGTTCGGCGTCCCAGGTGTCCTCGCAGACGCCCCGGGAACGGAGTTCCGGTTTGCGCACCTTGCCGGTCTCGGTGAGCGGGAGCGAATCCACGAGGTCGATGTACCGGGGGAGTGCGAAGTAGGCAAGGTGTGCCTCGGCGAAGCGCAACAGGTCCGCGGGCTCGAGGGTGATTCCCTCGCACGGCACCACCGCCGCCATCACCTCGTCCTCGGCGAGCGCGGACGGCACGGGGAACACGGCCACCTGCGAGACACCGGGATGCTGCGACAGTACCGACTCGACCTCGGTCGCCGACACATTCTCGCCGCGGCGTCGGATGACGTCCTTGATACGGTCCACGAACCGGAACCAGCCGTCCGGTTCACGGATCACGCGGTCACCCGTGCGCACCCAGGAGCCTGCGGGTGGGGTGGGATCTCCCAGGTATCCGTCGGCGAATCCGCCGTTCCGCAGACTGCGAACTACCAGCTCCCCGGGGGCCCCGTCAGGTACCACCACGCCGTTGGCGACGACGGTGGCCTCGTATCCGTCCATCACCCTGCCGAGGTATCCGGGCCGCCGCCTGCCCGGAAGCGTCCCCAGGACGAGGTTGGTTTCGGTCGACCCGAAGCCGTCGACGAGTTCGATTCCGAAGCGCTCCCGGAACGGCTCACACAGGTGCGCGGGCGTCGCGGGAGACAGCGAACGCGTCACGCGGTGCGCACGATCCGCCGCTGACGGCGGTTGGTTCATCAGCATGGCCACCATCGCGCCGAGGAGATAGATCACCGTCGCACCGCACTCCTCGACCTGTGTCCAGTGCCGACTCACCGAGAACCTTTCGCCCATGACAAAAGTGCCGCCCCATACGAGCGCCGCGAACAAAGCATTGATGGCGTTGGTGTGGAAGAGGGGAAGACAGTTGTAGAGAACATCCTCGGTTCCGAGATCGAGCGACCGGCCGACGCCCTCGCCCCACCAGAGGAACTGGGCGTGCGGGCACCGCACACCTTTGGGCATCCCGGTGGTGCCCGAGGTGAAGAGTACGGCGGCGATATCGAGTGCGCCGACGGGTGCCGGGCCACACAGTGGATGCGCGGCTCCGGGGTCGGCGTGCGGAGCCGCCGCGGATCCGAGGACCCAGCGCTCGCCCGCGAATCCTGCCGAATCCACTCGTTCGAGAAACTCCGGCTCGACCAACAACCGCCCCGCGCCGGACTCGTCGAGCACGTGCTTCAGTCCGTCGCCACGCAACGCGATGTTGAGCGGCACCGCTGTGGCGCCCAGCCAACTGCAGCCGAGGAGCAGATCGATGATTTCGATACGGTTGGCCGACATCGCGGCGACCCGGTCGCCGCTGCGAACGCCGTGCCGGAAGAGAGAAGCGGCCATCGACGCTGCCCTGCCGACGAGTTCGCGGTAGGTGACCTGGACGTCTCCGGCGCGGAGTGCAACATGATCGCCGAAGACCTCGGCCCTGGCGATCAGCAGTGCCGGGATGGTCATCGCCTCGGGGAGGTGCGGCTCCACTTTCTCTACGGGCATGACGTCAGGGTACGACTACGGCGCGCCCGGCCACTTTGCCCTCACGCATCGACTGCAGGGCGTCGGCAATGTCGTCGAGTGCGAATTGCTGCACCGCGAGCTGCAATTCGCCCGCCACGAGTCGGCCGATCAATTCTGGGGCGAGCTCCGCCTGCCGTGCTCCCTTGCGCATCATGTTCACCGGCAGAAGCTGTACGTCGCTGAGCAGCCAATTGGGGAGGTCGAGAGTGAGTTCGGTTCCCAGCGTGTATCCGATGAGCGCAGCCCGACCGCCGGGCGTGACGCGCTCGAGGAGCGGCGGGAGGGAGTCACCCGCGAGGGTGTCGATCAACACTTCGGCGACGGGTTCGTCGCCGAGCGCCTTCGCCAACTCGGCACCGCGACCGACGACCGGCCGCACACCGGCGGGAAGCAGATCCACCTGATCGGGCCGGGGCACGATTCCGATCACCTCGGCGGCGCCGGCGAGCTGAGCGAACTGGGCGGCCATCGACCCGACCGCACCCGACGCGCCGGACACCATCACCCGTTCCCCGGCGCAGACCTTCGCGACATCGTTCACGGCGACGTATCCGGTGGTGCTCGGCAGGAAGAACGTCGCGGCCATCTCCGGCGCGAGACCGGAATCGAAGGGCGTGAAAACCTTGTCTGCTGCGACGAGGTACTCGGCCCAGCATCCGTTCTTGAACAGGCCGATGCCGCCACCACGCACGAGCACCCTGGTTCCGGGTGCGAACGTGTCCGATTCGACCACCGTTGCAGCACCGTCGGTGCCGCCGATGTGGGGCAGCGGGGGCTTGACGTTGAACTTCCCGCTCGCGACGGTCATATCGAGGTGGCCGAGCGCCGCCGCATCGATGCGGACCAGCGTCTGCCCCGTCTCCCGGGTGGGGGTGTCGATTTCGTCGATGACAGGGGCCTGACCGAAATTGTGTAGCCGCGCGGCGCGCATATGTCTCCTTCGGATGAATGTGCGGGTTTCAGCAGAGAATTGCGTTCGCACGCAAGTCGGCGATCTTGTCGTTCGAGTACCGCAGTACGCCGCCGAGAACCGCGTCGGTATCGGCACCCAGAAGGGGTGCGGCACTGCGTACTTCGCCGGCCGCGCGATCGAGGCGGACAGGTACCCCCTCGTGCAGAAAGGCGCCCGCGCGGGGGTGTGTCCGTCGTACGAAGAAGCCGCGGTCGCGCAGATGAGCATCAGCCTCGACCAGGTCCCTGCCGTCCTGCACGGTGCCCGCGGGCACGCCCGCGCGCTGCAGCATCTCGGTGACTGCCTCCGCGGGCAGCGTCCTGGTCCACGCCGTGACGGCCGCCGCGATCTCCGGGTTCCGCACCCGGCGTTGCCCGGCCGTACGAAAGCCCTCGGCATCCGACCATTCCGGGCGTTCGATCAACTCGCACAGTGAGCGCCAGTCGGACTCGTCCCGCACGGCGATTGCCGTCCAGCGGTCCGGGCCCAGACAGCGGAACACCCCATGGGGCGCATACTCGGCGTGAGCGTTTCCGTTCGGTTCCGGCAGCCGGCCCGTGCCGGTCGACTGGATGACGCTGGTCCCCATGTGTGCGGCCATCGCCTCGAGCTGCGACAGGTCGACGTGCTGCCCTCGGCCGGTGTGATCCCGGTGCTCGAGGGCGGCCAGGGTCGCGGTCGCAGCCTGCAACCCGGCCACGATGTCGCCGTGACCGTAGATGACGCCGACGACGTCTTCGGAGCCCCATCCTGTCAATGCCGTCAGTCCCGTACTGGCGGATACGATGTCCGCGTACGACACCCAGCTGCTGCGCGGACCCGTGTGGCCCATGCCGGACATCGAGACGTACACGATATCGGGACGCAGTTCGCGGAGCCGCTCGTATCCGAGCCCCATCTTCTCCATCACGGAGGAGCTGAAGTTCTCGATCACGAGATCGCTCTCGGCGATCAGGTCGGCGAGCACCGCGAGGCCTTCGGGTGAGCGGGTATTGAGGGTGATGCTGCGTTTGTTGCGGTTGACGTCGTTGAAGTAGCCACTGGTATCGGGATCGTCGTGCGGACCGCGGGACAGGTGCATGGCGGGTGCGAACCTGGTCGGGTCGGGCCGCCCCGACGATTCGACCTTGATGACCTCGGCACCGTGGTCGGCGAGGATCCGGGTGCAGTAGGGACCGGCGAGAACCCAGGTCAGGTCGAGCACTCGGATCCCGTCGAGGCTGCGCCTCCCTGGTTGCGTCCCTTCTGTGGGTGGTACTGCGGGAGTGCGAGATTCGGTCGCCAGCGACTGGTCTGAGCCGAGTCCCGGGACGACGAGCTCACGGACCCGCCGACCCTCGGGGAACGCGAATCCGAATCCGAGATCGCGGGTCACCCCGTCGTCGGACACTACGTCGAGGAAGAAGTCACGATCGTTCAATTGGGGGTTGATCAGCAGTTCGGCGGGGCCGTCCACCGCGGCCCACGGAAGTTTGCGGTCCTGCGCGCGGACGGCGAACTCCTCCTTCGGCCATTTCGACAGAAATCGCTGCAGAACCTCGAAGAGGTGATCCTGGTGGGTTTTCCGTTCGACGGGGTCGCTCCAGCGGGGGTGATCCAGGTCGTCCTGGACGCCTTCCTCGATCAGCCACTGCAGGGTGGCATCCCACATTCGGGGACTGCCGCCGAGTCCACCCCCGAGAAACCCGTCGGCGGCGCGGAACAATCCGTGCGGGACCAGCGGGTGCACGCGGCCCGGCCGACCGGGAATGCGGTCTTCGTGCACGTACGCGAGCGTCGCCGCCTCGAGGCTTGCCGCCACGCATTCCTGGGCCGATATGTCGATGAACGGCGCGGGGCCGAACCGCCTGGCCCGCAGGCCGAGCAGGGCGCCGATCGCCGCGTTGACGCCGGCGAGTTGCTCGGCTTGGCCCTCGGGCAGCGAGAGTGGGGGACCGTCGGGCTCGCCGACCTGCGCCATCATCCCGCCCGATGCCGCTACCGTGAGGTTCGTTGCCGCCCAGGTCCTCCGCGGGCCGGTGATGCCGAACGGTGTGACCCGCACGTGGACGAGTGAATCATGTTGGGAAACAGATGGTTCCGAACCGACAGTGCTGCCGTCGAGGAGAATGTCCGCCCCCGCGATCAGTTCGTCGAGTACGCCGCGATCGGCGTCGGTAGACAGGTCGAGCACGACCGAGCGTTTGCCTCCATGCCAATGGGCGAAGGCGTATCCGTCGAGTTCGCGGCGCGTCGGATCGCCCTCCGGCGGCTCGACGAGAATGACCTCGTACCCGAGCCCCACGAGGACCCGGCCCGCGAACCGGGCGAACGGGCTCGACAGTTCCACGACGCGAATAGCGGATTCGACCACGGTTGCTCCATTCCGTACTGGTATGCGTGCCCTCCGTCCGGGAGCGTGGGATAGACACTATGACCAGGCCGAGCGGAGGGGCATCATTCTGTTCTGCTGACCGGACCCGTACCGGTCCGGTCAGCAGAGTGGTCGGCGCAGCTACTGCGTGTTCTGGTCGAACCAGCCGCTCAGCAGGACTTCCTGCGGATCTATGTCACCCGGGATCTTCCCCTGAGCGCGGAAGAAGTCGACCAGTTGCCGTGCCTGCTCGATGTCGTCGGGAGTGAAATCGCGTCCGCGGAAGTCGATCTGGGTGACCTGGTTACGCACTTCGGCCGGATCCATCTGGATTGCTTCGGCTACCGCCTTCGCGGCCCGGTCAGGATCTGCGTCGACGATGTCTGCGGCCTGCGCTATCACGCGGAACACGCGGCCGGCGAGTTCCTCGTGGGTGCTCAGCCAGCTGTCCGACGCGATCAGCCATTGCGAGTACTTGGCCCCGAAGTCGCCCGTCGTCCCGGCGACGTGACTTCCCGAGTCGACGGCTTGCGTGACCCAGGGATCGAACGAGATGAACCCGTCGATGTCGCCGCGCGCGAGAAGCGCGGGCTGTTCGGGCGGACTCGTCGTCACGAGGTTGACCCCGGCGGGATCGAGTCCCAGACTCCGTAGATACCGGTCGGTGAAGTACAGCCCGATGCCGGGGAAGACCCCCATGGTCTTGATCGAGTCGGGCGTGACGCCGTCGCGGAGAACGACCTGGAAGTATCGATCGGACTCCTCGTACACACCCAGCGCACGCAGCCCGGGATTGCCGGCCATGACGGTGAGCGCAGTCGAGTTCGCGTTTCCGGACAGTTCAGACATGCCGGCGACGACGTTCTGTGCACCGGCAGCGCCACCCTCGGTCTGGATGACCTGTACATCGAGGCCCGCTGCTTCGAACATCCCTTCGCGGTCGGCAAGGAAGATCGGTGCATAGGACGGGTCGACACCCACCGAGATACGCACCAGGTCGCCCGCGGTGGTGGCCGCCGTCGTGGCGGGACGGGTACACGCCGTGGTGGCGACGGCGACGGCGGCGAGCGCCGCCACGGCCGCTACCCCGCGTCGCCAGAAATTGGTCTTCATGCGGTTCCCTTCAGAACATGGTGTGTCACGGTGTTAGTGTCAGCGCCCGGTGAAGGTGGGCGCCCGTTTGTCGAGGAAAGCCTGTAGTCCCTCGGCGGTGTCAGCGGTGGCGATGAGCTCGAGCACGGCGGAGAATTCGACGTCCAGCGCCTGGTCGAGGGGCAACGTCCGGCCCTCCTCGACGACGCGCTTGAGCAGGCCGATCGTCCGGGTCGGCTTGTTCGCGAGCGAGTGTGCGGTCGAGCGGATGTGCTCGTCGAATTCCGCGTCGGGGACAACCCGGTCCACCAGTCCGATGCGCAATGCCTCGGCGGATGTGAGCCGAGTACCTTCGATCATCAGCAGTTTCGCCCGGTGCGCACCCAGCAGCCGTGGCAGTCTCTGACTGCCACCCGCGCCCGGGAACAAACCGAGCGATATCTCGGGAAAGCCGATGGTCGCGGATTCCGTCATCACCCGCATGTCGCAGGCCAGAGCCAGTTCGGCACCGCCGCCGAGGGCATGACCGTTCAGGGCTGCGACGACGGGCTTCGGGGCGGTCTCGAGCAAACGCTGGACGTCGACCCATGGGCGCATCGCGCGTTGGGTGGCCTCGGTGAGATCGCGCATGACGGCGATGTCCGCGCCGGCGACGAAGAACCGGCCCGTGCCTCGGAGGACGATGCACCGAACGTCCGGGTCGTCGGCGAGCGGCGGAAGCACCTGCAGGAATTCCGCGATCAGCGCGGGGTTGAAAGCGTTGGCCGGCGGGCGGTCGATGGTGATGGTCGCGATTCCATCCGACACCGCGGGTCGTAGGAAGGCGGAGGTGAGTCTCGATGGCTCTGGCATCAGGTGCATACCTCGATGTGTAGAAGTGACGGTCGAACAGTTTCGTTGAGGAGTCAGTATCGACTCATCCGTCGGTCTGCAACACGAATGAGGTTCGGTGAGTAAACCGAGGGACAGATCCGGTGAGTGTCCGCGCCGCGTGACCGGTCAGCTGAGCGGACCGAGTGCGTTGACCGGGCAGTCCGGCTGGGGCACGTTGCCACTATCTCCCGAGCGGTAGAGGCGCGGGACCAAATCTGACGGAGGCGCGAATCGATGACCAGCCCATCGACGGTGGAGTTCGGGCATATCGCGGAGGCTGCGGCGCGGTTGTCGACCGCACAGCGTGACGGTGTGCCGTGTGCGCCGGTGCGAGACCTGATCGGCCGCTCGGATATCGCGGCAGCGTATGCGGTGCAGTCACGCATCGTCGCGGACTTCGTGGCAGGCGGCCGAACGCCCGTCGGCCGCAAGATCGGATTGACGTCGCCCGCGGTTCAGGCGCAACTGGGAGTGGATCAGCCCGACTTCGGGGTCTTGTTCTCGGATATGAACTGCCCGGTGGCGGAACCGGTCGATGTGAGCCGGCTGCTGCAGCCGAAGGTCGAGGCCGAGATCGCGTTCGTCCTGAGTGCGAACGTCGATGTGGAGGTGGACGCAGTCACCGTACGTACGTATGTGGAGTGTGGTGTGGCCGCCCTCGAGATCGTGGATTCACGTGTTGCGGCGTGGGACATCACCCTCGGCGACACCATCGCCGACAACGCGTCCTCGGGACTGTACGTACTGGGAGATCGGGTTGCCGCATCCGAGTTGCCGGACCTGACCGCGATTGCGATGTCGATGGCCGCGAACGACACCGTCGTCTCGCACGGTAGGGGTTCCGACTGTCTCGGCTCGCCGTGGGCGGCGTTGGCGTGGTTGGCGAACACGTCCCGCGAGCTCGGCTCGCCCCTCCGTGCCGGTGAGGTGGTGCTGTCCGGCGCACTCGGACCGATGGTGCCCGTCGCACCCGGCGTCACCTACACGGCGACGATCAGCGGTATCGGCTGTGTGTCCATCTCTTTCACGTCTGGAGCATCACTGTGAGCACGAAAGTGGCGATCATCGGTCCGGGCAACATCGGCACCGATCTGCTGATCAAGATCAAACGGCTGGCCGAAGGTGAACTCGAGGTTCTCGCGCTCGTCGGAATCGACCCGACCTCGGACGGGCTCGCGCGCGCGGCGCGTCTGGGGGTCGGCGCAATCTCCACGGGTGTGCAGGGGCTGATCGACCACCCACGGTTCGACGAGATCGAGATCGTCTTCGACGCCACGTCCGCGAAGGCGCACGAGTTCAACGAGAAAATGCTGCGTCCCTTCGGAAAACGCCTGATCGACCTCACGCCCGCGGCGATCGGACCGTACGTGGTGCCGTCGGTGAACCTCGACGAGCACCTCGAGGCGCCGAACGTCAACATGGTCACCTGCGGCGGTCAGGCAACCATCCCGATCGTTGCGGCCATTTCGCAGATTACGCCGGTGTACTGGGCCGAGGTCGTGGCGTCGATCGCATCCAAGTCGGCAGGACCGGGAACCCGGGCGAACATCGACGAGTTCACCGAGACCACGTCGGAGGCGATCGTGAAGGTCGGCGGTGCCGCGCGCGGTAAGGCGATCATCGTGCTGAATCCGGACGAGCCGCCCCTGATCATGCGGGACACCGTCCTGGCGTTGGTCGGGGAGGACAGGAAGACCGAGATCGTGGCCTCGATCGAATCGATGGTGGCGAAGGTGGCCGCGTATGTTCCGGGGTATCGGCTCAAGCAGCAGGTTCAGTTCACCGCGGTCACCGAGTCGACGCTCACTCTGACCGATCACGTCGGTCCGCTGTGGAAGGTCTCGGTATTCCTCGAAGTCGAGGGCGCCGCGCACTATCTTCCCGCGTACGCGGGCAACCTGGACATCATGACCTCGGCGGCGCTCGGTGTGGCCCGAGAGATCGCAGCTCAGACGAAAGAAAAGGTGGTTTCGTGACCGTCGAGACGCGCGAGTACGTCACCGAGGGGGCGGCTCTCTACATCCAGGACGTGACCCTGCGAGACGGGATGCATGCGATCCGGCACCGGATCACTCCCGCGAACATTGCGGCGATTGCCGGTGCTCTCGATGGGGCGGGCGTCGATGCGATCGAGGTATCGCACGGAGACGGACTGGCCGGGCATTCGCTTACCTACGGTCCGGGCTCGCACACCGACTGGGAATGGCTCGAAGCAGCGGCGTCCGTGCTGAAGTCGGCGAAACTGACCACACTCCTGCTCCCCGGCATCGGCACGATCGACGACCTGAGGCGGGCGCGCGACATCGGGGTCGCATCCGTTCGAGTGGCCACGCACTGCACCGAGGCGGACGTCTCCGCCCAGCACATCGCGACCGCACGCGAACTGGGCATGGACGTGTCCGGGTTCTTGATGATGTCCCACATGGCATCACCGCAGGAACTTGCGGCACAGGCCCGGTTGATGGAGTCCTACGGCGCACAGTGCGTGTATGTGACCGACTCCGGTGGCCGGCTGACGATGGGCAGCGTTCGGGATCGAGTCCGTGCCTACCGGGACATCCTCGAGCCGAGTACTCAGATAGGGATCCACGCACACCAGAACCTCTCGCTGTCCGTCGCGAATTCCGTCGTCGCGGTCGAGGAAGGTGCGATCCGCGTCGATGCGTCCCTGGCCGGGCATGGTGCCGGGGCCGGCAACTGTCCGATCGAGCCTTTCGTGGCGGTGGCGGACCTGTCCGGTTGGAAGCACTCGTGCGACCTGTTCTCGCTGCAGGACGCGGCCGACGACCTGGTCCGGCCCCTGCAGGACCGGCCGGTGCAGGTGGACCGGGAAACGTTGACCCTCGGGTATGCAGGGGTTTACTCGAGTTTCCTCAGGCACGCCGAGAATGCCGCGGCGACCTACGGTCTCGATACCCGAGACATCCTCGTCGAGGTGGGCACGCGAGGCCTCGTCGGCGGACAGGAAGACATGATCACCGATGTCGCCCTCGATCTGCGCAACCGCCTGTGAGTACTTATTAACCGCCCGTGGTTAAGAAGTACTCACAGGCACGCAGTGCTTCCCCCGGCTTGGAACGTGGCGGTGTCGCAGTAGGCGGAGCGCGGATAGTACGGACCCATCGTGGTGGCGGGGTCGGTGTGATTGCTCTGCGACGCCTGCACCGACTGTGGGTAGAAGGCGTCGGACGGCAGCATGTACCGCAGGAACAGCACCTTCTTCGCGACGTCGGTGGAACCCCAGGGGATCACGGTGACGGTCGGGTCGGACGCGGCGCGGGCGGGGACGTCCTGCGGTGCGGCGACGACGTACGTGTAGTTGCCGTCGCCGTCTGTGCGTGTCTGGAAGTCGGCGGCGCACGCGACGACCGGGTACGGCGTCACCTGATCGTTCTGGCACATCGACCAGTACCGCACCTGCCGGCCGGGTGCCGTGACGGGTTGGCCGGCACGGGTGTCGGGGAACGTCGGCGCCCGGCCCTGCACGACGACGATGCGTCCGGGCCGATACGTCAGCCCCGCCCCGACATACTTGTTGTCGCCGTTGGGAAACAGGCCCGACGTGCTCGCGGGGTTCACGAACGTCGCCTCGGGCACGTTGCCGGGGAACGCGCCGGACGCGGCGCCGGCGATGATCTGGTCGAAACCGGCCTCCGCGACCTGTCCGAGTGGGCCGTTGTCGTAGGCGGAGGGATCGAATTCGGATCCGCACGTCGGCACCGGCGCCGTCCGGCCCCCGAACGTCAGCGTCACGTCGGGTAGCGGAACGCCGCCGGTCGGCGATGCCGGGTCGTCGGGCACGTACACCCGGATGATGAGGAAGCCGACGGGTACCGACTGCGCATCCGTGCCGTCGGGCAGGGCCTGAATCTGGTTGCGCGAGTGATCGGCCGGACCGGTCACGACCGTCGCGTGCCAGCGCTTCTGGGTTGCGGGCAGGGCACCGGCGGCGGCGTCGGCGAACGGGTTTCCGCTGCCGGGGTCGGGTCCGATCTGGTTGTCGCGCAACGTGTCGACGGTGTCGAAGTTCGTCCCGTACGTGTTGAGGGAGAAGTAGCGGGCGGCCGGGTAGGTGCCGCTCAGTTCGATGGTGTCGCCGGGCCCCAACGCGTAGGGCAGAACCCAGTACGTCGCGTTGGCGTCGGGGAAGGCGACGTCGAGCACGGTCGAGTTGGACATGAACTGCCATGCGCACTGCGCCGTCGGAGGGGGCGCCGCGGACGCGAGGGAGGCCCCACCGGACCACAGCAGCAGAACCAGTACGGCGGCAACGACTCTCTCGGCCATGGCCGTCAGAACACCTCCCCGAACGCGGTCAGCTTGTCGATACCCTCGCGGTCGATCTCGCCGGGCGTGTACCGGTTGATCAGCTGGATGTAGGCGAGGTACCGGGCCATCGCGTCGGCACCCTGCTGAGCGAACGCCGGGGGTAGCGGCGCGGCGAGCTGAGTCGGCAGGTACTGGGTCATCAGCTGGGCGGCCATGGCCGGACCGCGCGGGTCGTGATCGAAGGTGTTGTCGAGTTCCGCCCGACCGCGTTCGGTGGCGTAGTCGTAGAACTCGTACTGGAACGACGCCGGGTCGACGTAGGCGGTGGGCCCCAACCACTTCGAATACACCGCGACCTTCGCCTCGGGGGTGCGCAACACGTAGATGTGGGTGGGGGAGTTGTTCCAGTTGATCCCCTGCGGTGCGTGCTCGTTGGTGGCGAGGACGACGTGGTCGCGGCCGGCCGCGGCGTTGCTCCGCAGCAACGGCATGAGGTCGATGCGTTCGGCGTACGTGGCGAACAGGTCTCCGGACATCCAGTTCCGGTCGCCGTGCCCGAGCGTCGCGAGCAGCGGCACCACGTCGACGCTCGACGTGAACTGGCCGCGTGGGGTGTCGGTGTCGCCGGTGAATCGCCCGGTCGGGTCGGCGACGATCAGCGGGATGTGGAACGCCTCGTCGTAGGCGGTGGACAGCTTGCCGGCGACGAAGCCGTGCGCCCCGGCGTATTCGCCGTGATCGGACGTCATGACGAAGACTGTGTTCGCCGCGACGTCTTCCGGTAGCGAGTTGATCACCGTGCCGATGTGGTGATCGACCATCGACAGCACGTTGGTGTAACTGTCCAGGGCCCGCTCCCAGTACGTGTACGGCGCGAACGCGATGTGACGGTCGGGATCGGTGCCCTGACCGTAGGGCTGGAGGTAGTAGTTCGACAGATTCTGGACGTCGTCGGTGACGCCGCCCCACACCAGGGCCTGGAACTCCCGCGCGAACACCTGGGTGCTCGGTTTCGACTGCAGCGCCTTCTCGGGTTCCCAGTTGGGGGGCACGGACGGATAACCCAGCCGTGGAGGGTCGCTCTCGGCGGTGGTCACCGACCAGGCCCGGGCGGGGCTGAGCGGGGGAACGTTGTTCGCGTACAGCGACTGATACCGTTCCGCTTCCGTTCCGGCCCAGAAGAACTGCTGGTCGTGGGGATTGACGAAGCTCGCCGTGAGGCAGAACGGGCCGTCCCCGGGTTTACGCGTCGACAACCACGCCGCGGCCTGGTGGGCGATGTGCCCGTCGAATTCGAATCCCTCACCGTTCAATCCGATGATGTCGGGCATGGTCAGTCCGTCGAACCCGTACTCCTCGAGGTAGCCGGGGGCGAGCCCCGAGTCCTCGTCGGGCGACGGCGACAGATGCCACTTGCCGACGTACGGCGTGACGTAGCCCGCCTGCCGCAGCAGCTTGCCGTACGTCGGGAACTCCCTCCCCATCGCGGGCGACGGGACGGGGGACGCCCGATTGCCGGTCCGCGTCTGCAACATCCAGTTCTGCAGCGGATACAACCCGGTGACGAAACACGCACGGCCGGGGCTGCACGCCACCCCGGCCGAGTAGTGCTGCGTGAACTTCACCCCCGGCGCCCACAGCTTGTAGAGGTTGGGCATGAACCGCTGCAGGAACTGGTCCGCAGTGCTGATCCCGGCCGGAAATACCTGGGGAAACCGCATCTCGTCGACGACGATGAACACGATGTTGGGCTGCACGTAATTATTCGGCTGGCGGCGCAGCGGTAGCTCCGACGCATCCGCCCGACGGTCGAAGAGGCCCGACATCACGGTCACCCCGCCGGCGACCGCCGCACCCGAGAGAAACGTTCGCCTGTCGATCCGATGGCCGGCCTTCTCCTCGCTCATGGCGGTTCCTCCGGTCGAAGGGATGGGATCGTCACACTCTCTGTACCCATTTTCGAACGAAGTAGTGATGTGTCGTCGGAAATGTCGCCCGTGATTGGATACATCCGTGAATGCCGTAGTCCCGACCCCGCCCGATCCGTTCTTCACCGTCGGTACCCGACTCGAGGGACAGCTGGGCCGGACCGGAACCATTCACACCCCGCACGGCGACATCGCGACGCCGTCGTTCGTGGCCGTCGGCACCAAGGCCACCGTCAAGGCGGTGCTGCCGGAGAGCATGACGGAGCTGGGCGCGCAGTCGCTGCTCGCCAACGCGTACCACCTGTACCTGCAGCCCGGGCCGGACATCGTCGACGAGGCCGGGGGTCTGGGCAAGTTCATGAACTGGGACGGCCCGACGTTCACCGACAGCGGCGGATTCCAGGTCATGTCGCTGGGCGTCGGGTTCAAGAAGGTCCTCGCGATGGAAGCCGTCGGGGTGCGCTCCGACGACGTCATCGCCAAGGGTAAGGAACGCCTCGCGACCGTCGACGACGACGGCGTCACGTTCAAATCGCACCTGGACGGGTCGCGGCACCGGTTCACTCCCGAGGTGTCGATGCAGATCCAGCACCAGCTCGGCGCCGACATCATGTTCGCGTTCGACGAGCTCACCACACTGCTGAACACCCGCGGCTACCAGGAGCAGTCGGTGGAGCGGACGCAGGCGTGGGCGGTGCGCTGCATCGCCGAGCACGAGAAGCTCACCGTGGAGCGCTCCCACCGCCCGTATCAGGCACTGTTCGGGGTGGTGCAGGGCGCGCAGTACGAGGACCTGCGGAGGCAGGCGTGCCGGGGGCTGGAGTCGATCACGGGCGAGAGCGGCCGCGGCTTCGACGGGTACGGCATCGGCGGGGCGCTCGAGAAGCAGAACCTGGGCACCATCGTCCGCTGGTGCAACGAGGAATTGCCCGAGCACAAGCCTCGGCACATGCTCGGCATCAGCGAGCCGGACGACTTCTTCGTGGCCATCGAGAACGGCGCCGACACGTTCGACTGCGTGAATCCGTCACGCGTCGCGCGCAACGCCGCGATCTACCACCCGGACGGCCGGTTCAACATCAACACCAGCCGATTCCGTCGTGATTTCACGCCCATCGACGAGAACTGCGATTGCTACACCTGCGCGAATTACACCAGCGCCTACATTCACCATTTGTTCAAGGCGAAGGAGATGCTGGCGTCGACGTTGTGCACGATTCACAACGAACGCTTCACCGTCCGGTTGGTCGATCAGATCCGCGCCAGCATCGAAGGTGGCTACTTCGACGAGTTCAAAGCCGACACCCTGGGCCGCTTCTACCGCACGTGAGTGGGAAAGCGTCCTCGGGCACACATTCCCACTCACGTGGGGGTCAGAGCTGGTAGGTGGGTTCGCGCTTCTTCACGTAGGCGATGACGCGGTACGTGATCGGCATGACCAGTACCTCCACGAGGGTCTTCCACAGGAAGCCGACGATCACGTAGTTGACGAAATCGCTCCACGTGCTGATGCCGATCGCGCCGGCGGCGATGGAGCAGAAGATCAGGGTGTCGGCGAACTCACCGACGATGGTGGAACCGATGAGCCGCGCCCACAGGTGCTTCTCCTTGGTGCGCTCCTTGATGAGGACCAGCGTCACCGAGTTCAGCATCTGCCCGACGAAGTAACCGGCCAGCCCGGCGAGCAGCAGTCGCGGGTAGACGCCGACGACGGACCGCAGCGCTTCCTGGTTCTCGTAGAAGTCGGCGGACGGCAGTTCGATGAGGAGCCAGAAGCAGAACGCGGCCAGGATCAGGGCACCGAAGCCCAGGTAGATCGCGCGACGCGTCGACTTGAACCCGTACACCTCGCTGAGCACGTCGCCGAGAATGTAGGCCAGCGGGAACAGGAAGAAGCCGCCGTCGGTGATGATCGGCAGGATCTGCAGCGGCCCGAGCGTGAGCGACGAGTCGGCGAAGAATGCGACGCCTTTCGTCGCGCAGATATTCGAGATCAGCAGCGTCGCGGTGAAGAGGGCAACGAACGTCGGGTAATACCCCCGGCTGACGTGCGCGAACGACGCGTGGTCGTCTTGTTTGGTCTGCTGATCTGAGGCTGTCACGCAGCAATCCAAGCACCTGCAGGTGGAGGGGCGCGAATCAGGAACGGGTGAACGTACCTTTTGTCCGATCTGACGCGACGAAAGGTACGTTCACCCGCACGGTAGGACGTGGTTCGGACTAGCCCGGGACTAGCCCTGGACGACGCGCGTGCCGCCGGCCAGTTCGTCGTGCTTGCCCTGCTTGGTGGGGCTGCCGTTGATGGTCACCCCGATGACGATCGCGGCGACGACACCGAGCAGTCCGAACAGGAACCCGAGGAGCGGAAACCCGCCGAGTGCGGACAGGACGTAGAAGCCGTTCCTGGTCAGCGACTGCTGCTGGGTGGGGAGTCCGCCGTTCGGCCCCTCGACGCGCAGGCCCAGAATCTGCTTGCCCAGGGTCTGCCCCTTCGTCGTTTCGAGGAAGACGAAGTAGCCGACGGCGGCGGCCGCGGTGAGGATCGCGCCGAGGACGCTGCCCAGGAAGTTGCCCAGCACCAGCGCGAGGACGGTGCTGACCACGGCCATCGGGATGCCGACGATCAGGCCGTCGATCACCCGCGCGCCGAGGCGGGGAAGAAGTTCACCGGGGCGGGACGGGTCGAACCCGAAGTCCGGCTGCGCGAACGGCTGGGTGCCGAACTGCTGCGCCGAATCGAACTGCGGCGGTGCCCCGAACTGCTGTCCGTACTGCTGCTGCTCCGCCCCGTTGTTGTGCGGTTGCCCGTACTGCTGCCTGCCGAACGGCTGTTGTCCCTGGCCTGGATCGAATCCACCGGTAGTCATGTGTTCCCCCTCGAATCTCGAGTCCTGAATGTCTCGGATGACGCCTGAGCACCTTACGCAAGGGGTGGGAGTGACTCGAGTGACGGGAGTAGCAAAACGGGTGAGCGTACTTTCCGTCCTCGAAGACAGGAAGCACGCCCACCCGTGGGAGCGAGCGGTCAGGCCGCGACGTAACGGCCGGTGAGCACGCGGTACGCGTAGGTCGACGCGATGATCGTGATCGGGATCGAGACGAGAAGTCCGACGCCGCAGAGGATTGCACCGACGATGTTGATGCCGACGAGAGCGAGGGCCAGCAGCAGCACCGGGCCGACGTTCTGCGAGATCACGCGGAAGCTCGACTTGATGCCGGTGATCGCGTCCTCGTTCTGATCGATGACGAACTGCAGCGTCCACCAGGTCAGGAAGATCACGATGAGACCCGGGATGATGAGCAGGACGAAACCGATGGTGGTGGCCACACCGATGATCACGCTGGCGATGATGATCGCCCCGACGTTGGTGAACTGGAAGAACGACCCGAAGGCCGGCTTGTTCCCGTCCACCTCGTGCAATGCGCCCCGCACGAGAGCCGCATTGATCAGGTAGCCGACGATGGTGGTGACGATCGTGCCGACGATGCGCCACACCGAGAAGGCCGCGCTCATGTCGGACGACGTGCTGAAGCCGCCGAAGACGAGGTTCAGCACCACCTGGATGATGGCAGCGATCAGCAGGATTCCGATCCAGATGAGCGCGTTGTCCTTGAACTTGTTCCAGCCGTAGCCGATCGCATCGCCCACGGAGAACTGCCCCGGCGTCTGCCCGGGCGTGCCGTAACCCGACATCGGCGGGGGCGGCGGATAACCGCCGGGCGGCGGTCCCTGCGGCGGCGGCGGGTAATTGCCCTGCGGCGGCGGGTAATTTCCGCCGGGCGGGGGTCCTTGCGGCGGCGGGTAATTACCGGGGGGCGGTGGATAGTTTCCGCCGGGCGGGGGCGGGTAGTTTCCGCCGGGCGGCGGTGGCGGATATCCGCCGGGCGGCGGTCCCTGCGGCGGCGGCGGGTAATTCCCCGGGGGCGGCGGATAACCACCGGGCGGCGGTGGAGGATTGCCCTGCGGGGGGTATCCGCCCTGGTCACCACCTTCAGGTTTGTCGTTAGGGTCGTATCCACCAGTCGTCATGTGATCCCCTCAGCAAGAGTTGAATGCTCGCGCGTGACAGTGCGAATAAACACTACGTGGACAATCCTTTACTCGCCTCCCTTTGGTCTGCTTCTTCTCCTGCGGTTTTGATGCTTTACGCTGGTTATCGTGACTAATTCTGGGGGATCGGACGATTCGAATCCGTACGACGGGCAAACACCACCCACTTACGGCGAGGTTCCCGGCTTGCCGCGGGACGGATACGGGGTCGACGAATCCGGTTACCCCACCTATTCGGCGCCCACCGAGAAGTACCCCGACTATCAGCAGCCGGGCGCGTACGGGACTTCTCCGAATCCGTATGCCTCGCCCAATCAGAATCAGTACGGCGGCGACCAGTACGGGGCTCCGAACCAGCAGTACGGGACGCCCAACCCGTATGCCGCCCCGAATCAGTACAGCGCCCCCAACCTGTACGGGGCTCCGGGCCAGTACGGCGGTCCCGCCCCGCAGTACGGCGCACCGAACCCGTACGGCGCGCCCTACCCGCGGCCGCTGGGGACGAACGGTCTCGCGATTGCGTCGCTGATCACGTCGATCGTCGGTGGATGTTTCTACGGCCTCGGCTCCATCGTCGGCATCATCCTCGGCATCATTGCGCTGGGCCAGATCAAGCAGTCCGGGCAGGAGGGCCGGGGACTCGCGATCGCCGGAATCGCCATCGGCGGTGCCTACGTCGTCGGCTGGATCCTGTTTTTCGTGATCATGGTGATTGCGGCGGCGTCGGGAGCCTGACCACCCACGGTTCGCGGTGCAGGCGGGCCGGGTCGAACCGGTCGAGGAGTATCCCGAGATCGACGACCTCGCCCGGTTCCGCGAGCCCGAGTGACGTCGCCAGCACCCCGAGGACGTCGCTCGGGTTGCGTCCCAACGCTTTCTGGTCGGTGAGGGTGACGGCGCCGTCGCGTTTCGCGAGCCGTTTGCCGTCCTCGTTGAGTGCGAGGGCCACGTGCGCGTAGGTGGGGGCGGTCAACCCGAGCAGCCCGGCGAGGTAGGCCTGGCGGGGCGCGGACGAGAGCAGGTCGTCGCCGCGCACCACCTGATCGATTCCCTGGGCGGCGTCGTCGACGACCACCGCGAGGTTGTAGGCGGGTGTTCCGTCGCCGCGACGCAGCACGAGATCGTCCACCATGCCGGAATAGCTGCCGTGCAGGACGTCGTCGATGGTGAACGAGGTGACGCCGGCGCGCAGACGCAGCGCGGGTGGTCGTCCGCCTGCGAGCCGGTCTGCGCGTTCGTCCGGCGTCAGGTTGCGGCAGGTCCCCGGGTAGGCACCCTGCGGTGCGTGCGGCGCCGACGCCGCTTTCAGGATTTCTCTTCTCGTGCAGAAGCACTCGTACGTGAGGCCGGCGGCGTGGAGTTCGGCGATGGCCGCGTCGTACCGCGGCAGTCGGTGCGACTGCGAGACGACGTCGCCGTCCCAGTCGAGGCCGAGTTCCGCGAGGTCGGCCAGTTGCCGGCCCCGGGCGCCCTCGCGGACGCGGTCGAGGTCTTCGACGCGCATGAGGAACCGCCGGCCGGTGGACCGGGCGAACAGCCACGCCAGCACGGCCGTCCGCAGGTTGCCGAGGTGCAGGTCGCCGGACGGGCTGGGCGCGAACCGTCCCGCACCCTCCACCCGATGTGACAGCGGCTCACTTCGACGAGAGGGATGTGACATCGGCCGAGGGGTCAGCTGGCCAGTTCGATCGACGACGACGGCACGACGTCGGCGCCCTGCAGAATCATGCCGATCTGAATGTCGAGGGCGTGCTCGAGGTACGCGGGCGGGTACAGCGCCGGACTGCCGATCGCATCGAGGGCGAGGCCGTCGACTGTGGCGAGGAGAAGCGCCGCACGGGTTTCCGCCTCCGGGGTGCCGATTCCGATGAGCACGGCGGACAGTCCGGTGCGGATGGTGAACAGGGTCTTGCGCCGGATCTCGGCGAGCGACGGGGAGGTCGCGGCCCGGACGGCGAATGCCGCCATGACGTGCGCCTCCCGCGACCGCGCCTCGTCGAGCGGCAGCAACTGGGACATCGCGCCGAACAGGGCCCGGGCGGGATCCCCGCCGCGCTCGACCTCCGACAGTCGGGCGAGCAGTGTGTCGACGAAGGTTCGCAGGGCGAACGCGAACATCTCGTCCTTCGTGGAGAAGTGGTGCTGCACGGCTCCGATGGACACACCCGCCCTCTTGGCGACCTCGCGCACGCTGGCGCCCTCGAGACCCGACTCGGCCGCGACGTCGAACAGGGCTGCGGCCAGGCGTTCGGGGCTGGTGGACGAGTATCGGCGTTCGCGCATGCCTCGAACATTACTGACGTATTGAATCAATACACGCGTCAGGCGCCCGTGTTGCCTCGAGTGGCGGGTGTGACTTCGGTTATCGGCGGACGTACGTCAGGAAAATCATCCCGCTCTCGAAGGCGCGGCTCGCGGCCAGCCGGAACCGCTGGGGGCCGAATTCGCCGTCGAACAGCGGAATGCCGGTGCCGATCGCCACGGGATTGAGCTTGATCCGGAGCTCGTCGATCTCGGGCTGCACTGCGGCGGCGAGCTTGCCGCCGCCGCACAGCCAGATGTCCTTGCCGTCCTCCCACTTGAGTTCGCGCACCTTCTCGATCGGATCGCCCGAGACGATCTCGACGTCCGGGTCGGGCGACTCGGTGATCGTGGTCGAGAAGACGTACTGCCGCAGGTGCGCGTACGGGCTGGTCACGCCCAGGTCGAGGCCGGGCTGGTAGGTGGCGCGGCCCATGAGCAGTGTGTCGAAATGTTTGTTGGGGGCATCGATTCCCAGTGGTGCCCGCATGTGGGTGGGAACCGTCTCGGGGTACTCGGCGATCATCACGGGCATGTGGTCGCCGTCGATCTCGAAGATGGTGCCGGTGGGGTCCGTGCCGTCGGCGCCGGCGACGAATCCGTCGATGGTGGCGGCGACGTAGTAGACGAGCTTTCGCATGTGAGTCCTCCCATGGTCGGTAACTACTCCATTTGTAGTACTATGACTGCAGTGGTTGCAAGTCCTTTTGTCGAGGAGTGTCGATGGCGCAGAATCCGGAACGACGTGGGGCGCTCGTGAACGCCGCGATCGAAGTGCTCGCGCGAGAGGGTGCGCGCGGCCTCACCTTCCGCGCAGTCGACATCGAGGCGAGCGTCCCCAAGGGGACGGCGTCCAACTACTTCGCCAGCCGCGACGACCTGTTCGACCAGGTCGGCAAGCAGATTCACGAGCGGATGGGCCCCGACCCCTCGGTCATCGAGGAAAGCGGTCGCAAGCCGCAGAATCTCGAGCTCGCGATCGAGTACATGCAGGGGCTGTTCGGCAGGATCACCCGCGACCGCACCGGCTATCTCGCGCTGCAGGAATTGCGCCTCGAAGCGGTCCGGCGGCCCGAGTTGCGGACCACGCTGACGCGCACGATCGCCGAGAATCTGGAGCGCGACATCGGGTTTCACCTCGACTCGGGACTGCCCGGTGATCGCAGCACCGTGCTGATGCTCTACCTAGCGATGAACGCGCTCATCGTCGAGCACCTGACGCTGCCCGGCGTGCTCGAGGGGGTCGACACGGAGCGGCTCGTCGCCGATCTCGTGACGCGTGCCGTCGCTACGCCGGACGCCTGAGCGCGTAGTCGTCCACGTACTCCTGGCCCGACAGTGTCATGAGGGCGTGCATCAGCTCGTCCGTCGCGGCCCGGACGACGTGCCGGTTGTCGCGTAGCTCGGAGAATCGGGAGAAGTCGAGCGGTTCGCCGACGGTCACCGTCACCTTGCCGAACCGCCACATCCGCGATCCGACGGGGTTGACCTGCCGGGTGCCGTGCATGGCGACGGGCACGACCGGGGCGCCCGTTGCGAGCGCGACCCGGGCGATTCCGGTCTTGCCCTTGTGGAGTCGGCCGTCGGGCGACCGGGTGCCCTCGGGGTAGATTCCCCAGACCTTGCCGTCGCCCAGGATCTTTTTCGCGGTGTTCAGCGCGGATTCCGCCGCGGAGGCCCCGGACCGGTCGATCGGCACCTGGCCGGCCGCGGTGAAGAACCAGCGTTTTGCCCGGCCCTTCGCGCCGCCCTCGGTGAAGTACTCGCTCTTGGCCACGAACGTGATGCGCCTGCGCACCATCAGGACGAGGAAGAACGAGTCGACGACGGTGAGGTGGTTGCTCGCCAGGATCACCGGACCCGACGCCGGAATGTGGTGCGTGCCGTCGATCGTGGGCCGCCCGAAGATCCGCAGCACCGGTCCGATCAGCACGTACTTGAAGATCCAGTACCACACGGTGAACTCCTGACTCGGGCGCCAAAGTGGAGTAGACATTGTCTACTACCGCAATGATAGACACTGTCTACATGAGTGGAGAAGCACAACCCCTGCGCGTGCGGCTGATCGACTGCGGCCGCGAATTGCTGGACGAGGGCGGCATCGACGCCGTCGGGCTGCGCGCCGTCGCCCGGCACGCGGGTGTCTCGCACGGCGCGCCGCGACGGTATTTTCCCACCCACAAGGCGCTGGTCGCCGCGATCGCCGCATCGGGATTCGCCGCGCTGTCCGATGAACTCCGGTCGGCGATCGCGTCCGAGGCCGATCCCCGCGCACGCGTGCGGCGGACGGCACGGCAGTACCTCTCCTTCGCCGACACCCACCGCACCTTGTTCGAATTGATGTTCCGGCACGACCTGCTCGAGGGGTCGGGAGAGGACCTGCGGCAACACTCGAAACCCCTGTTCGAGACGGTCGTCGCACTCGTCGCGGACGCAGGCGCCGCGGACCCGCATCTGGTCGCGTTGAACCTGTGGACCCAGCTGCACGGGGTGGCGACCCTCCGCGTCACCCGCAGCATCGACGTGATCGTCGGCGACTTCGACGTGGAAAGTTTCGTCGCGCAGCTGATCGACCTACATCTCAGGGCGTGGGCATGACGGCGCGCGGGAGGTCGGCCCGCAGCTCCACATCGGTGACGAAGTCCCCGTCACCGGGCTGGTAGCGACGCTGCGGATCGAAGTCCTCCACCCGGAAGCTGTCCAGCGTTGGAGAGTGCGTCGTGACGGCGAGCGTTCCGCCGTCGAGATCGAACTGCAGGAGTCGCTGGAACCCGGTCTCCCGGCGGCTGTCCACCGTGAAGTACTGGTAGTCGGCGAGCAACTCCACGACCTTCCGGTCCGTGTCGCCCACCTTCCGATCGGCGACCGTCGTCTGCCCGTCGACGTGTCCCGCGAGGACAAGGAACACCGTGTCGAACGGAACGACGAGCCGGTTCCAGATCTGCTGTCCCGCACTGCTACCGATGTCGCCGAATCCGCTCATCCGCAGCGAGCCGTCCTCGTCCAGGTAGTAGTGGCTGCCGATCACCACATTGCGGTCCGGGTGGTCGGCGAGCACGTCCTCCGCCCACTGCAGCACGTGCTCGGGCGGGTTGTAGCCGATGTAGAGCATCAGGAACTTCGCGCCGGCGATGTCGAGCAGGTCGTAGTGCGCCGAATTGTCCGTGTCCGTGACGGATTCGCCCCAGTACGGCTGGTCGCGGTACCGCCACGGCCCGAAGAACTCGTTGTAGAGGGCGTGGTTCTTCTCGTGCTCGCCGGGAATGAGCCGTCCGCCGACGTTCCACAGGTTGTCGTGGTTGCCGGGCAGGACGCCGTAGGGAATGCCGGCCTCTTCGAGCGTCGCCATCGCCTTGTCCGCGACCTCGAACTCGGGCCGGGCGCGGGACTCGGGTGCTCCCGGACGAATCCAACTCTGGACGAGGTCGCCGGTGTGCATGGAATACGCGATCTTGCGTTCGGCGGCGTTCTCGGCGGTCCAGCGGGTCATGTCGAAGTACACCTGCGGCCGGTCCCGCGACACGTACTGGGTGTCGGTGATGTGCTGCAGCGCGAAGTCGTACGCGTTCGGGTCGGCGAACTGCTGATCGGCTGTCGCGTTGGCCTCGCGGAAACTCCGGTCCCGTCGCGGACCGTCGATGACGAGGATCTGCGCGGAGTCCTCGCCCTCGATCCGGGTGGTCAGAGTGACCGGAGCGCCCGGATCGGACGGTTGCGCCGTCGCGACCGGCTCACCCCAGCTCTCCTTCTCGTCGTCCCACACGTGCATCGCGAGGTCGTCGAGATTCACCGAACGCCCGTGCCAGGTCACGTCCGTGCCTGCGGACTCCGGGCCGAACCGGACCTCGTACCGCATGTACGGGTACTCGTCGAAGCGGTGGCTCGTGGCCGACATCCCGTCCGACTCCTCACCCGGAACCCGCTGTGAGGGAGCGGCCTCGCCGGTGGCCCCGGCGAACATGACCGCGGATGTGAGGGGCGCCGAGGTGACGAGGCCACGCGCCGGCAGCCCGGACGCGCCCCGGGGTTCGGGATCGGCCACCGCGACCACGTCACCGCCGAGCAGCACCGCGGCGAGTGACACCGCCGTCAGCGCGGCAATCCTGCCCGGCACGCTCATGACCCGAGGTTACAAGCGCGACCGGGCAGGCGCTCGGGTCAGGCCTTGCGGCCGAGGAAGGCCAGGACCCTGGTCTGCTCGTCGGCGTCCGCGGGGACGTTTACGGCGGGGCCGCACACCCCGGCCGTCCGGATGCTTTCGCCCAGCTGCTCCGCCACCCCACTCACCCAGGTGAGGTCATCGGCGGGGATGGTCTCGTCGAGGCCGGTGGCCCGGGCGAGGTCCCAGCCGTGGACCACCAGGTCGAAGCAGTAGAAGCTGTCGATGGTCTTGCCGAGGTCGGTGCGGCCGAAGTGCCCGTCGTACTCGCGACTCACGAGAGCCGGGTCGTTCAGGATCTCCTGCATGCCGTCGCGCGTGGCCGCCCACGCGGCAACCGGGTCTTCGTCGACGGACGGCGGCTCCGGCAGTTCCAGATCGACGACGGTGACGATGTAGCGCTGCGTGTCGATCACGTGCCGCACGACGTCGCGGGCCGTCCAGCCGTCACACGGGGACGCGTCGTCCCAGCGTTCGGCGGGCACGGATTCGACTCGCTTCGTGAACTTCGCGGCGAGGTCGCGGTAGTGGGCTGCGGGGGTTTCGGTTGTCGAGGTCATGCTGCCGATTCTTCCCCCGTCCGGGGCCCGAGGGCTTGAACATTTCCGACATCGACGACGGATTCCGTCCCGTGCCAGTCGGGGGCCTCACTGGCGAGGAGGTCGGACGGGGTGAGCGAGGAGATCCGCCGGCATTCCCGCGACAGGTGCGCCTGGTCGCTGTAGCCGACGGTGGCGGCGAGTTCGGCGAGTCCGGTCCGCGTCCCCGACTGCGCCAGCGCCATGAACCGTTGCAGCCGCAGGATTCCGCGGAGGGTCGCGGGCCCGTATCCGAACGCGTCGTTGCATCGCCGCTGCAGTTGCCGCTCCGTGACGGAGGCGGCGTCGGCGAGCGCGCCCACGTTCCACGAGTGCCGGGCGAGAGCCTGCCGGACGGTGCCGATCAGCGGGTCGGCCTCCGGTCCGCGGTTCCGCCACGCGCGCACGGCGTTCTCGAACAGGGCGATTCGTTCCGCGTAACCGGGCGCGTTGTCGAGCCGGTCGGTCAGTGTCCGTTCCCACGCGGACCCGAGCACGTCCCCGAGTCCGACGCGGATGTTGCGAACCTCGGCCGCCGACGTCCGCAGCAGATGCGAGGCGGCGCCGGGACGGAAACGGACGCCGACGGATTCGGTGCCCGGCGGCAGCGTGAACGACCACGCCGTGGTTTCGGGACCGCACACGCGGATTCCCACACCCCGGATCCACAGGAGGTCCATGCACGCGTCCGGCACCAGCAGATGCTCGCCCTGAATGCGCGCGGACCACCCGCACACCAGGGTGTCGGTGAGGTCGGGCGACGGTGAGGTCGGCGTGTACCAGCCCATGCACAGGAGCCTAATCACGGATACCGACACGTGCGGGCCGGTCAATCGCCCGAAGTGCCCGCACCGGCACGCAACTCGAGGTGAACTGTATGCACGGGTCCGCAGAGGTTCCCTGAAGGCCCGCCACTTCGCCGTCACAGAGAACGAGGACTCCATGAGACGAACATGGGCGCTGGCAGCGATCGCCGCCGTCAGCCTGACCTTCTCGAGTTGCGCCTACGACAGCACCGATTCCGGCGACACGGGCGGCAACGCCCCGGTGTCGGCGACGCCGACGTCCCCGCCCGCCGCGCCCGGAACACCGATCCTGAAGATGGGACCGACGACGCTCGGCGAGGTAATGGTCGACGACGGTGGCATGACGGTCTACGTGTACGACAAGGATGAGGTCGGCTCCGGCGCCAGTTCGTGCCGGGACACGTGCCTGCAGTCGTGGCCGCCGGTCACGTCCGTCACCGAGAACCCGACGGTCCAGGGGTTGCAGGAAGTCGTCATCGACACCATCCCGGCGGCGGACGGCACCCATCAGCTCACCGTGAACGGTCGCCCCGTGTACCGCTACAAGGACGACAACGAACCCGGGGACGCATACGGGCAGGCGGTCGGCAGCGTGTGGTGGACCCTCGACTCCGCCGGCAACCCGGTCACGACAACTGCGGGCGGCGAGTAGCGCGGTCGATCCTCAGATGGACGGTGACGGTCAGCGCTGTCGACAGCACGGCAGCGAACCACAGGGCGTCCAGCCCGATCCAATGGTGCGCGAGAGCGCCCGCCACCGCTCCCACCACCAGACCGGCCCACAACGCGAAATGTCGTAGCCACGCCCACCGCGGCCCGCCGAACAGTGCCCCGGCCAGCCGATGTCCCATCTTCACGAGGGCGCCCGTCATGTAGGTGAGACCGATGGTGACCTCGCCGTCGCGCTGGAAGAAGGAGTTCTCGGCGCCCATCGCGAGCAGCATCGCGCCGACGGCCACGGTGCTCGCGCCGACGGTCGCGGCCACCGCGCCGACGATCAGCAGTCCCGACACGACCGCGAGCACCGTCGTCCGGACGGGCAGGTGCCGACGATCGGACAGGTGCACGACCACGGCTCCCAGGGCACAGCCGAGGACGAACATGCCGATCACCGCGGCAGCCGTCGCCGCGTGCGCCCACGCGGCGTCCGCGAACCCGACACTGAACCGGGTGAGATTGCCGCTCATGAACGCGACGAAGAACCCGCCGAGCGTGATGAACCCCAGCGCGTCGACGTAGCCGGCCAGCGTGGACAGCGCCACCGCCAGCGCGAGCATCTGCCTGCTGTCGTCGATCGGCACACCACACATCAAACACCGCAGCCGACGACAGTGGCCCCCGATCCGGAGATCGGGGGCCACTGGGGCGTAGGTCAGGCGATCCGAACGCCTGGCTCAGGAGGTCCCGAGGGCGGGCGCCAGCGTGTTGGCCCAGGACTCGTGCAAGCGGTCCTGCCAGTAGTTCCACGTGTGGAGACCGTCATCGGTGATGTGGGTCTGCAGCTTGGCGCCTGCGCGCTGCGCCGCGGGCACGAAAACCTTGCTGCTCAGACCGGAGGCGGTCTCGAGGGGGACCGTCTGCGAGAACTTCACCGGGTCGAACGAGGCGCTGTCCGGGTCGACGGTCGGATCGCTGGCCGTCGAGCCTGCGCCCGACGAGATGTAGACGGACTTGCCGCGCAGCGCGCCGACGTTGAGCAGCGGGTCGTTGCGAAGCCACGCACCCGACGGCCAGAAGCCCCACATGTTCAGCGCGTTGCCACCCATCTGGGCGACGGACACCTGGATGCCCTGCGCGAAGCCGGGCGAACTGGCCGTCGGGTAACCGCTGTACGACGCGACCGCCTTGTAGAAGTCCGGGCGGTGAGTGGCCAGGTTCAACGCGGAGGTGCCGCTCATCGACAGACCCGCGACCGCGTTGTTCACCCCGTCGCTGCCGAACTGGGAAGCCATCACCGGGGGCAGCTCATTGGTCAGGAACGTCTCCCACTTGACACGGCCGAGCTTCGGGTCGTCGCGCTGCCAGTCGGAGTAGAAGGTGCCGCCGCCGCCGAACGGGATGACCACGTTGACGTGCTTGCCGGCGAAGAAACTCTCCACGTCGGTCTCGATCAGCCAGCCGTTGTTGTCGTCCGGTGCTCGCAGACCGTCGAGCAGGTACAGGGTCGGCGCGGGACCACCACCCGCGGCCTTGAGCACCTTGACGGGAATGTCCTTGCCCATCGACGGTGAATACACCGAGATCAGGGCCGAGTCGGCGTGGGCGACGCCGGTTCCGGCCAATACGGACACGAGGCCCGATGCCAACACTGCGACCAAGCCCACGATCAGTGCGCGGGTGCGACGAATCGCCATACGAATGTCCTTTTATCTCGAATCGACACACAGCACAGCGAACGCTGCACCGCAGACGATAACAGGAAGATAACGGGTTGCGCCCGCTGTGGCCAGGACTTTCGGCTCCGGCAGCCGGTCGGTCGTCGCTCTGAGGACCAAAAAAGGAACCCCTGTGAACCGCTTCTCAGCAGTTCACAGGGGTTCCTGTGGCGGAGGATAGGGGATTTGAACCCCTGAGGGCGTTAACCCAACCCGCGTTCCAGGCGAGCGCCATAGGCCACTAGGCGAATCCTCCGTGGAGGAGCATACCCAACGACGGCGGCTCACCGTTAAACGACCAGGTAGCCGCCCGTTCTAGGCCCACTTCAGCTGGGTGAGGGCATGCTCGGTGAGGGGGACGGACCGGTCGCAGGACGTGTCCGGGTTCGCGGTGGCGTCGAGACCGAATTTCGTCTCGATCGACAGGGTGCCCGAATCGGTGGTGACCTCGAGGATGCACTGGTACTTGCTCTCGGCGAGCGCCCGTGCCTCGAATCCGCCGACGTCGATCGTGCGCAGCGGGTCGACCGGTTCCGGCGCGCTCGTAGTGGTGATCGTCACGGTGTTCAGTGCCTCGGGCTTGCCCCACGTGCAGGCGCGACGTTCGGGACTGTCGGTGGCAGTGCCCTCGCCCGCACCTGCCGTGAGAAGCGGTGCGAGCGTCGCATCGTCCGCGAGCGTGCACGGCTCGGCCGCGTCCCAGCTCACCGCGTCCGACGTGGCTGCGTCGTCGCTGCCTCCGCCGCACGCCGACAGTGCTGCCACGACGGCGGCGAGCGTCACCGCATGTGCTGTCCTTCTGAGTTTCATCCCGATCCTTTGCCGACGGTGGCCGAATGCGGGGCGACGGTAGCACTGGCCGAGGTCAGAGGTGCGGCGTCGGGCCCGGGCCGGGGTGGATCCCGACCACGGCTCGGGGCCGTCTACACTCTGTGGTGGATCCCGCGCGGCGCGCATCCTGTGAACTCCCCCAGGGCCGGAAGGCAGCAAGGGTCAACGGGCTCTGCCGGGTGCGCGGGGTCCCCTATCTTTCGCATACCCGACCCACGATGTCGGTGAGAGGCCGCTCCTGATGACCAACCAGACCCAGATCGGGTTGATGAGCCATGAGGAACTACTTTCGGAGCACGAGCGCCAGACTGCGAGTTACGCGCAGCTGAAGACGGAGAAGCTCACGCTCGACCTCACTCGCGGCAAGCCCTCGCCCGAGCAGCTGGATCTGTCGGCGGCGCTGCTGACACTGCCCGGTGACGGCGACTTCCGTGACGGCAACGGCACCGACACCCGCAACTACGGCGGGCTCACCGGTCTACCCGAGCTGCGCGCCATCTTCGGTGAACTGCTCGGCATCCCCGTCGAGAACCTGCTCGCCGGCAACAACGCCAGCCTCGAGATCATGCACGACAACGTCGTGTTCGCCCTGCTGCACGGCACCCCCGACTCCCCGCGCCCGTGGTCGCAGGAGGAGAAGGTCAAGTTCCTGTGCCCCGCACCCGGTTACGACCGCCACTTCGGGATCACCGAGACCTACGGCATCGAGATGATCCCGGTCCCGATGCGCCCGGACGGCCCCGACGTCGGCGTCATCTCCGAGCTGGTGGCGAACGATCCGCAGATCAAGGGTTTGTGGGCCGTTCCCAACTACTCCAACCCCACGGGCGCGGTGTACTCGGAAGAGGTCACGCGGGCGTTGGCGTCGATGCCGACCGCCGCCCCCGACTTCCGGCTGTTCTGGGACAACGCCTACGCCGTCCACCCGCTGGTCGGCGAGACGGCGCCGTCGCTGGACGTCCTCGGGATGGCCGCGGAAGCGGGTAACCCGAACCGGCCGCTCGTGTTCGCGTCGACGTCGAAGATCACGTTCGCCGGTGCGGGCGTCAGCTTCTTCGGTTCCTCGACCGCGAACCTCGCCTGGTACCAGAAGTACCTCGGTAAGAAGAGCATCGGTCCCGACAAGCTGAACCAGCTGCGTCACCTGCGGTTCTTCGGTGACGCCGAGGGCGTGCGCGCCCACATGGAGAAGCACCGCGAGATCCTGGCGCCGAAGTTCGCGCTCGTCCTGAAGATCCTCGAGGATCGTCTCGGCGCGTCGAAGGTTGCGTCGTGGACGGAGCCGAAGGGCGGGTACTTCATCAGCCTGGACGTCGTCGAGGGCACTGCGAAGCGC
The DNA here is from genome assembly GCF_042738615.1 of Rhodococcus sp. NPDC059968. Taxonomy (NCBI): domain Bacteria; kingdom Bacillati; phylum Actinomycetota; class Actinomycetes; order Mycobacteriales; family Nocardiaceae; genus Rhodococcus; species Rhodococcus sp. NPDC059968. Next base: position 109,253 of record NZ_JBHWUE010000002.1, on the reverse strand, counting down.
GTCATCGCTCTGGCGAAGGACGCGGGGATCGCGCTCACCGCCGCCGGTTCGGCGTTCCCGTACGGCGTCGACCCCGAGGACAAGAACATTCGGCTCGCGCCGAGCTTCCCCTCGACGGAGGATCTGGACAAGTCGATGAACGGTGTCGCGACGTGCGTGCTGCTCGCGGCCACCGAATCACGCCTGGACCTGCCGAAGTCCTAGTAGACGACGTCCGGCCGCTCACCCTCGCCGGGTGAGCGGCCGGACGTGTCTCTACATCCTGGCGTACCGCGCCATCACGAAGCTGTACAGCCCGTACGCGGCGATGCCCAGTGCGGCGAGGACCAGGAGGAACTGTCCGAACGGCGCCGAGCCCAGGGTCTTCACCGCGCCGTCGATGCCGGTGGCCTTGGACGGGTCGGAGTTCAGGACCGCCACGATCACCAGCACTCCCGCACCCGCGATGACGAGGCCTTTGGCTACGTAGCCGACCACTCCCAGGGGCTCGACGAGCCTCGACGGGGTGCCCTTCAGATCGTCCAGGAAGTTCTTCGCCGCCCCCTTGTAGATGTGGTACCCGCCGATCGCGATGGCGACGAGGCCCACCACCACGAGGAGAGTCTTGCCTGCCCCGGACTCCATGAGGCGTGCACTCAGTCCGGCGTTCTGCTGGCCGCTCGATTTCCCGCCGCCACTCGCGAATTGGTAGGCCGAGAAGGCGAACGCGAAGTAGACGACGGCCAGGCCGAACGCCTTCGCGCGGTCCAGCAGGGACGTGTCGTCGCCGTCGGCTTCGGAATTCTCGGTGGCGTGGGGTCCGAGAACTGTTTCGGCGAGCCGCCACAGCGCCATGGCGATGAACGCGACCATCGCCACCCACAGCACGAGCCGGCCACCGGGTTTGGCGGCCAGCGCGCCGAGGGCCCCGGACTGATCGGCGTTGCCGCCGGTGCCGAACGCCAGCTGAACGATGATGTACGCGATCAGCAGGTGGACGAAACCGCTCATCACGTGGCCCGCGCGCGCGATCCGTTCGAAAGTGGTGCTGTCGGTTGCCTTGTCCACGGCGCGGCTCATCCCGCTGGCTCGATTCGTTTCGTTCTGGGCCATCGGGTGTCCTTCGGGGTCGTGCGAACGGACCGGAGTCCCTTGACCTAGAGGTACCCGGGATGGGCCGCGCCGACACGGGGTGAGCGCTATCGCACTGCGTTCGTGACCCGGTCGATCAGGTTGGACGCGCTGTAGTAGTCGAGGCGGAAGCTGTCCTTCCCGAGCCCGATCACCTGCTTCTTCTCCACGGACGGCGTCTCCCGCAACGTCGGATCCGCCAGGAACCTCTCGGCGTCCGCTGCTTCACCGATCACGATGAACGTGGTGTTGCCGGGCACCGCTCGCGGCAGGTTCTCCTGCCCGGCCGGCACGACGTCCTTGCGGCCGGCCATGATGCCCTTGTCGGAGGCGGTGAGGTCGGCGGGCAGCTCGGCGAGCGAGAATCCGAGGCGTTCCAGCAGGATGCCCTGCGCCGATTCGGCGGTGAAGATCCGCGACTCCTCCGGCGAGTTGTACGCGAGCACATTCACGGGGTTCGCCGCAGCGCCCTTGTCGCCCAGCGCCGACTTGGCGTCGTCGAGCTGCTGGTCGAACTTCGCGACGAGGGCGCCCGCCTGCTCCTCGGCCCCGATGGCCGCGGCGATCTGTCCGCTGAGGTCCTGCCACGACTTGTCGTCGTACCGCAGCACCACGACGGGTGCGATCTGCTTCAACGTGTCCACCCGGTCGAGTGCCGAGTCGCCGCCGGTGGAGGACACGAAGATGAGGTCCGGATCGGCGGCGGTGATCTTCTCGACGTTGGGTTCCCCCTGGTACAGCGTCTCGACGTCGCGCTCGGCGGCGATGTCGGCCCACTGCGTGAACAGACCGTTCTCGTCGGTCACGTCGCTCGGTCGCTGCGCGCCGGTGCCGATCAGCGGGGCGTCGAGGGCGAGCAGCGAGCCGGTGAGGGTGACGCTGGTGGACACGATCCGCTCGGGCTTCTGTTCGATGGTGACGCTGCCGGTCTCGTCGGTGACGGTGCGTGGCCAGCTCTGGTCGGACGCGGCGGTGGTGTCGGTGGTCGCGGCGTCGGAATCGGGATCGGACGAGCACGCGGCAGCGCCGATCCCGACGGCGAGGACAGCGACGGCTGCCAGTGAGCGACGAAGTTTCACGGTAAGGCTCTCTTTCGCACGGGTAAGGAAACTAATTTAGGCTAGCGTTACCTACATTCGAATGGGGAAGTGGATGCTGCAACGAGTGCCGGGACCCGAGCGTCGCGTCGTGCGCGCACGGTCGATCGACGACCTGACGCGCGACGACGTCCCCGCGTTCTGGGACCGTCTCGCCGCCGCGGGCAGTCCCGTGATCGAACCGGACGGGGCAGACCCCGGCTGCGTGGTCGCGACGTTCTGCTGGCGCGATCCGGAAGGCGACGAGCGCACGTCGCGCACGCGGCACGTCTACCTCGACGCCAACGGAATCACCGACCGCTCCCGCCTGGAACGTGCCGCGCTGTCGCGGCTACCCGGCACCGACCTCTGGTCCCTCTCGGTCGAGGTCCCCGAGAAGTGGCGGGGCGCTTACCGATTCATCCCCCGCGCGGAACCATTGACGGTTCCCGGCGACGTCCCGGGCTGCCAGTGGTGGCGGAGTGTGCTCGCCGACGCGCAGTCCGACCCGTTCAACCCACACCCGACGCGGGTGGCGCAGACCGGCGACAGCTCCGAGGTGGTGATGCCGGCGGCGCCCGCGCAGCGCTGGTGGACGGACCGGCCCGGCGGCGGCGCGCTCCACGAGACGACGTTCACGCTGTCGGGCACGCGACGGTCGGTGTGGGTCTACGAACCGCCCGGGCTCACTGCTCGGAATCGACCGGTCGTGGTGTTGCTGGACGGCCGGACATGGGCGGTCGACCTGCCGATCACGGGTGCCGTCGACGCGCTCGGACATGCCGGGCACCGGGTTCCGCTCGTCGTGATGGTCGACAGTGTCGGACCCGAACTGCGATCCGAGGAGCTCGGCTGCAGTCCCGCATTCGCTGCCGGTCTCGCCGGCGAACTGCTTCCCTGGTTACGGAGGGAATGGGACGTCACCGACGACCCGGCGTCGACGATCGCAGCCGGCTGCAGCCTGGGCGGACTGACCGCCTGCTACCTCGCGCTGACGTGCCCGCAGGTGTTCGGGTGTGCCGTCAGCCTGTCCGGATCGTTCTGGTGGCCAGGCTCGGGAGAGGGCGTCCCGTTCCAGGACCGCGTGCGCAGCACGTCACCGTCGAACAGCCGATTCAGCGTGGAGGTCGGGACACTCGAATGGATGCTCGCCGAACCCAACCGCGAGGTGCGCGACCTGTTGACCGGGACCGGCCACGACGTGCGGTATCGCGAGTTCTGCGGAGGCCACGACGTCCTGCACTGGCGCGACGGTCTCATCGGCGGAATGGCGGCGATGCTCGGCCCTACCCGGCAGTAATGCAGTGATGTGGATAACTCTGTGAATAAACCGCGCGTCGAGGTGAAGGGCGCACCGGCCCGATCGTGGGATGGCAGGATCGAACCATGGCACGCACGCTGAATCTGGTAGGGGATCCGGACGCCGACGCACTCCTGGCGAGTGATCCGCTGGCGTTGCTCATCGGGATGTTGCTCGATCAGCAGGTTCCGATGGAGACGGCGTTCGCGGGTCCGAAGAAGCTGGACGACCGGCTCGGCGGCCTCGAGGTGCACCGCATCGCGGAGATGGATCCGGAAGGGTTCGCGGCCGTCTGCTCGCAGACACCGGCGGTCCACCGGTTTCCCGGATCGATGGCCACTCGGATCCAGTCGCTGTGCGCGTTCCTCGTCGAGAACTACGACGGCAGCGTCGAGGGGTTGTGGACCAGCGGCGACCCCGACGGCAGAGAGGTCTTGAAGCGGCTGAAGGCGCTGCCGGGCTACGGCGACCAGAAGGCCCGCATCTTCCTGGCGCTGCTAGGCAAGCAGATCGGTGTGGAGCCGAAGGGCTGGCGTGAGGCCGCAGGCGACTACGGCACCGAGGGGTCCCGGCGTTCGATCGCGGACGTCGTGGACGACAAGAGCCTTCACGAGGTCCGCGAGTTCAAGAAGGCCGCGAAGGCCGAGGCGAAGAAGGCTGCGGCAGCGAAGAAGAAGTAGCCGCGGCTACTCGGAATCGGGCGGGTTCTGGTTCCGTTCGGCGTCCAGGTGCCGCCGGCGTTCGGCCTCGTGCATCCACGGGAAGACGCTGTTTCCCTGGCCGCCGCCGTGGGGTCCGTGCCCGAGCACACCGTGCTCGTAGGCCGATTCGGCGTGCAACGCGAGGTCGATGCCGGACGACTCGTCCTCCGCGCTCACCCGGAACCCGAAGATCCGGTCGATTAGTTTGCCCAGCGCGTACGTCACGCCGAACGCGTACAGGGCGACGACCACGACGGCCAGCATCTGCTTGCCGAGTTGCGCGAACCCGCCCCCGTAGAAGAGGCCTTCCGGCCCGCCGGTCATGACCTCGGTGGCCAGCAGGCCGATCAGGATGGTGCCTACGATGCCGCCCATCAGGTGGACTCCCACGACGTCGAGCGAGTCGTCGTACCCGAGACGGAACTTCCAGCCGACTGCGAACGAGCAGACCACACCGGCGACGGCGCCGACGACGAGTGCCCCGACCATGCTCACGGTGCCGCAGGAGGGGGTGATCGCGACCAGGCCGGCGACGACGCCGGAGGCCGCACCGAAGGTGGTGGGGTGGCCGTCCCGCTTCTGTTCGACGAGGAGCCAGCCGAGCAGACCGGTGCACCCGGCGACGAGGGTGTTCAGGAAGATCGCGGCGGCGGTGCCGTCGGCGGCGAGCGCGGACCCGGCGTTGAAACCGAACCAGCCGAACCACAGCAGGCCGACGCCCAGCAACACCAGCGGAAGGTTGTGAGGACGCATCGACTCGGACCGGAAACCGAGACGCGGGCCCAGCACCAGCGCCAACGCCAGGCCCGACGCTCCGGACACGATCTCGACGACCAGTCCGCCCGCGTAGTCGAGGGCACCGAACTGCGCGATCCAGCCCTGCGGGTTCCACACCCAGTGCGCGACGGGTGCGTAGACGACGAGGGCCCAGACGGGCACGAAGATCATCCAGGCCGAGAACTTGGCCCGGTCGGCGATCGCACCGCTGATCAGCGCGGCGGTGATGATCGCGAACGTCAGCTGGAACGTGGCGAACAGGATCTCGGGCACCTGCCCGTGGACGGTGGTGGGGTCGATGCCCACCATCCCCAGGTGCTCCAGCCCGCCGATCAGTCCGCCGCCGATGTCGTCGCCGAAGATGAGGGAGTATCCGGCCACCAACCACGCGACCGTGACCAGCGCGATCGACACGAAGCTCATCATGATCATGTTCAGTACGCCGGTGGAACGGACCATCCCGCCGTAGAACAGGGCGAGCCCCGGCGTCATCAGAAGGACCAGCGCGGTACTGATCAGAAGCCAGGCGGTTGCTCCGGCGTCGATTGCAGGCACGACATTCTCCTCACACCCCGGGACGAAACCCGGCGCGGAAAGTCACGATGACCGCGAGCGGTTTCGACCGTGATGCCGCTGCGTTGCGAACGTGTTACGCAATGCGGTCACGTTCGGATTTCTGCCTGTGAGTAGCGCCCCGAGCGGGTGCCGAGCGGGCGCTTCGACCACCCGGACCGGACTGTCGGGGACCGCCGGTAGTCTTTCCGCGTGGCCCTGTACCGGAAGTACCGACCCGCATCCTTCGCCGAGGTGGTGGGGCAGGAGCACGTCACCGAACCACTGAGCACCGCTCTCGACGCCGGACGGATCAACCACGCGTATCTGTTCTCCGGTCCCCGCGGCTGTGGCAAGACGTCGTCTGCCCGCATCCTGGCCCGATCGCTGAACTGCGTCGAGGGCCCGACCTCGACGCCGTGCGGCCAGTGCTCCTCGTGTGTGGCGCTCGGCCCCGGCGGATCGGGCAACCTCGACGTCACCGAACTCGACGCGGCCAGCCACGGTGGCGTCGACGACACCCGTGAGCTGCGTGACCGCGCGTTCTACGCGCCCGCCGAGTCGCGGTACCGGGTGTTCATCGTGGACGAGGCCCACATGGTCACCACGGCCGGTTTCAACGCGCTCCTCAAGATCGTCGAGGAGCCGCCGGAACACCTCATCTTCATCTTCGCCACCACCGAACCCGAAAAGGTGCTGCCGACCATCCGTTCGCGCACCCATCACTACCCGTTCCGGTTGCTCGCGCCGACCACGATGCGCGGGCTGCTGGAGAAGATCTGCCACCAGGAGAGCGTGCCGGTCGCCGACCCGGTGTATCCGCTGGTCATCCGCGCGGGCGGCGGTTCGCCGCGTGACTCGCTGAGCATCCTCGATCAGCTGCTCGCCGGAGCGGGCGACGAGGGCGTCACCTACCCACGCGCGCTCGCGCTGCTCGGCGTCACGGACGTCGCATTGATCGACGACGCCGTGGACGCGCTGGCCACCGGCGACGGTGCAGCGCTGTTCGGGACGGTCGACCGCGTGATGGACGCCGGGCACGATCCGCGCCGGTTCGCCGTCGACCTGCTCGAGCGCATGCGCGACCTCATCCTGATGCAGGCGGTGCCCGACGCCGCCGAACGTGGCCTGGTCGACGCGCCCGGCGACGTGCTCGAGCACATGCGCGCCCAGGTCCAGCGAATCGGTCCCGCCACGCTCACCCGCTACGCCGAGGTGATGCACGCAGGGCTCGGTGAGATGCGCGGCGCCACCGCCCCCCGCCTGCTGCTCGAAGTGATGTGCGCCCGGATGCTGCTGCCCGCGGCGTCCGATGCGGAGTCCGCTGTGCTGCAGCGACTCGAACGCGTCGAACGCGGACTTCCGCCCGCCGGGTCCGCGCCGGCCGTCGACGCGGCCGAGCGGCCCGCGGCGGCTCCTGCACGTGCGCCGCAACCGCCAGCCGAGCCGGAAGCGGAACCGAAGTTCCAGCGACCGTCGATGCGCCAGGCCGCGGCTGACACCGTGCCCCCGCCGCCCGAGCCGGAACCCGAACCGATGCCGCGGCCGGTTCCCGAGCCCGCACCGACACCCGTTCCCGAACCGGAGCCGCAGCCCGAACCGACGCCTGTTCCGGAGCCGACGCCGCAGCCCGTTCCCGAGCCGACGCCTGTTCCGGAGCCCGAGCCGACCCCTGTTCCCGCGCCGGAGCTCGAGCCGGCCCCTGTTCCCGCGCCGGAGCCCGAGCCGACTCCCGTACCGGAACCGACGCCTGTTCCGGAGCCGACTCCCGAGCCGGAGCCGCCGCTCGCCCCCGAGGTGGAGACGGAACCCGTCGCATCGGCCGGTCCCGATGTTGCTGCGCTGCGAGAGGCCTGGAATTCGCTGCGCGAGAAGGTGAGTCAGCGGAACAAGATCCTGCCTGCCATGTTGTCGGCGGCCACGGTGCACGACGTTCAAGGCACCCGACTGATTCTGGCGCACCCCGTCCCCAACCTGGGCGCTCGCATCGCGTCACCGCACAACGCTCAGGTGATCACCGAGGTGCTTGCCGAAATGTTCGGCGGCACCTGGGAAGTGGAGTATCAGGCCGGTGCTCCGACGGCCCCGCCCCCACCGGTCGCGAAAGCCGCTGCAGCGTCGACGAAGCCGGCAGGCGCCCCGCGGTTCTCCCGGCCCAGCCAGGAGAAGACCGCACAGCGCCCGCCGCAGCAGCAGTCCGACACGCGGCGCTCCGATGCGGGTCCGGGTGCGGGCCAGGCACGTCCGTCGTCCGAGCCGGACGACGACATTCCGCCGCCGGAGGCACCCGACTACCCGGACGATCCCGGGCCGATCGACTACGAGGCCTCGGCGACGACACCGCCCGTCTCCACACCCGAGGACGAGGAAGAGATGTTCGCGGAGGCAGCGGAACCCGCCGACCCCGCGACTCGCCGCGACCCGGAAGACGTGGCGTTCGAACTGCTCAAGGACATGCTCGGGGCCAAGAAGCTCGAGGGCTGACCCGAAGGGGCCGGCGCCGCCGGTCCCACCACATCGGGACATCCGCCCCTGGTGCCCGGGACGCCGGGTGGCCGATTCTCGTCCCATGAACACAGTGAACGTTCCAGACGGCGTGCAGAACGTGGTCCCGGCGACCGCGCGGCCGCGAAGTGCCCGGTGGTGGGCCTACATCGGGGTCCTCGCCGGCGTGGCCGGAATCGTCGGCATCCAGGCGAGCATGTCGATCGACGCGGTCTACGCGGAGGCGTCGGCCGGCGACGCGGTCGCCATCATGAACGGCCTCGCCGGACAGCGCACCGGGATCCTCGTCATGCACGTGTCGATCATGACGGCGGCGCTGCTGATCCTCGTCTTCGCGGCCGGTCTTTCCCAGCGACTGCGAGCTGCGTTGCCCGCCGAGAGCATCCTGCCGTCGGTCGCGGCGTTCGGTCTGGTCCTGACGTCATCGGCGTGCCTGCTGGGAACCGGGCTGACCACCGAGCTGGTGTTCGGTCTCGGTGACACAGACCAGCTGGTGCCGGAGTTCGCGGTGGTCGGCGGCCACTGGATGGGCACCATCCCGTGGTTGTGGGTGGGTGCGGGGGTCAGCGCGCTGGCGGTGGCCGTCGCACTGCTTCGCGGGCAGGCGGGCCCGCGGTGGATCGGCTGGGTCAGCCTGGTCCTGGGCCTGGTGACGGCCGTCATCGGAGTCTCGCCGCTGCAGTACCTCGCCGGGTTCACCGGACCGCTGTGGGTGCTGGTGAGCGCGATCGGTTTCGCTTTCGCCGACACCGTGCGCGAGTAGAGGAGATACTCGTTCGCATCATGGTGAAGCAGAAGGACACTCGAATGACCGAGGGGTCGGCAGGTGCGGGCGGTGCGCCCGTACCTGCTGCAGTCATGGCGATGTCCGCGTGGATTCTGGTCGTCCTGTCCGTGGTGGCGTTCGTCCGGGCCGATCCGGGCATCGATTCGAACCAGCTGTTCTTCCTGGTGGACGTCGTCGGGGCAGCGGTCTACGGGACCGTGGCCGGCGTCGTCCTCGCGCGGCGGGTGCACCCGGTGCCGATCATGATGGGGCTCACCGCGATCGGCGTGGGTCTCGCCGCGCTGAGCTACAGCTGTTCGCAACTCGCGCTCGTGCGTCCGGGGTTGCCGTGGATCGACGTGCTGTCGCCGCTGCAGAACACGGCGTGGATTCCCGGGACGCTCAGCCTGTTCCTGATCGTGCCGTGGCTGATCCGCGACCATCCGCTCGGTGTCGGCGCGAAACTCGGCGTCCTCGCGGGCACCGCGGCGACGGCCTGGTACTTCTGGTCCCGCACGTTCACCGGGATCCCCGCCGTGTGGGTGATCATGCCCGTCCTCGTGGTCGGCTTCGCGGCGGCAGCGGACTGCGGGTGGCGGTGGCGGCACGGCCCACCCGACGAGCGCGTCGGGCTCGGATGGATGTGCCTCGGCACGGCGCTGATGACGGCCGCGTACATACCGTTGGCGCTGCCCGCGTCGCTGCCGGGACTGTGGGTGCTCAACCCGTTGGTGCACTTGGCTGTTCAGGCGTTCTATCCGGTCGCGATCCTGGTGTGCATCCTGCGCCAGCGCATGTGGGGGCTGAATCTGGCTGTCAGCCGCGCGACGGTGGCCGGCACCCTGACCGTCCTGCTGCTGGTGCTCTACGTGGTGGTGGCCACGGTCGTGACAGCGCTGCTGCCCGAGGGAGATTCGGTGGGGGCGCAGGTGGTCGCGGCGGGTGTCGTCGCCGTCGCGGTGCAGCCGGTCCGGTTGTGGCTGCAGCGGAGGGTGCATCGTCTGGTCTACGGCGAGGGCGAGGATCCGGCGCGAGCCGTCCGGACGCTCGGCCGGCAGTTCGGCAGTGCCGAGACCCCGGAACAACTCCTGGAGGGACTGGCTGCAGGCGTGGGCGTCGCGTTGCGGCTCGAGTCCGTGTCCGTGCGGCGCACCAGCGGGGTTGCCGCGGTGTGGGGTTCGGCGACGGGGCACGCCGAGTCGGTGGAGTTGGTCCACCGCGGTGCGGTGCTGGGGACGATGGTCGTGACGGCGCCGCCGGGGGAGTCGCTGGGGGCGCGCACCCGCCGGTCGCTCACCGAGCTGTCGGCAGTGGTGACGGCCGGTCTCGTCGTGCTGCAATCGGCGGAGAACCTGCAGGAGGCGCGACGCCGGCTGGCGTCCGTGCGACTGGAGGAGCGGCAGATGATTCGCCGCGAACTGCACGACGGGCTCGGTCCGTCGCTCGCGGGTATCCGACTCGGCCTGCAGGGCGCCCGGAACCTGCTCGGCTCGGATCCGGCCGCCGCCGCGGAACTCATCGACGCGCTGCAGGAGCAACTCGACCATCAGGTGGAGGGGGTCCGGCAGCTGTCGCGCAGCATGTTCCCGCCGGTGCTCGACGAGCTCGGATTGGTCCCGGCGCTACACGAACTGGCAGCCAACCAGTCTCGCAGCGGCTTCCAGCTGCGGGTGCAAGCCGATCCGCCGCCGAGGTTGGGTGCCGAGATCAGCGCCGCGGCGTACGGGATCGTCGTCGAGGCCGTCACCAACGCGCGCAGGCACAGCGGCGCCGACGGCTGCCGGGTCGACGCCACGTTCGCGCGGGAGATGCTGACGGTCGTCATCCACGACGACGGGTGCGGGTTCGATCCGGCCGGGGGCGGCGGCGTCGGAACCCGGTCGATGCGGGAGCGTGCCCACGAACTCGGCGGCACGCTCCACATCGAATCCGGCCGTCCGACAGGCACGGTGGTCACGGCCCGGTTACCGTTGACCGCATCATGAGCGCAGGCACCACGAATTCCACCACCTCGTCCATCCGGGTCGCCGTCGTCGACGATCACCCGGTGTTCCGGCTGGGCATGGTCGCGTTGCTGTCGACCCTGGACGGCATGGAGGTGGCCGCGCAGGCCAGCTCCGTCGCCGAGGCGCTCGACGTCGTCGACGGGGACGTCGACGTGGTGCTGATGGACCTCGAACTCGGGGACGGCTCGGGGGTGGACGCCACCCGGCGGCTCGTCGAGCGGCATCCCGCACTGCGGGTGCTCGTGGTGACCATGCACGAGGACGACGAATCACTGGTCGCGTCGGTGCGCGCCGGGGCTCGCGGCTATCTGGTGAAGGGGGCCGATCCGGGGGAGGTCGAACGGGCGGTCCGGGCGGTCGCCAACGGTGAGGCGATCCTCGGCGCCGCGGTGGCGGCCCGTGCGATGAGCTTCATGGCCGCCTCACGCAGGGTGGGTCCCACGGTGTTTCCCGAGCTGACCGACCGGGAGCGTGAGGTCCTCGACCTCGTCGCCCGCGGCTACGACAACGCGAGCATTTCGCGGCGACTCGTGCTGAGCCCCAAGACGGTACGCAATCACGTGTCGAACGTGCTGGCCAAACTCGGTGTGCCCGACCGTCCCACCGCGATCGTCCGGGCACGGGACGCGGGTCTCGGTCTCGACGCCTGACCGCGCGGAGTCACACCGCCGCGGCAGTTTCAGGAGTGCGTCGCGCCGCACCCCGTGGGTGAGCGAGCCGGGACGCAGAATCGCATCCAGCCGGTGCTCGGCGAACATCCGGTGGTAGTGGTGCTGCGAACGGGGGGTGGGCGTCATTACAGCACGAAAAGGCGGGCCGGGCAGCGCGCCGATCGGCCGGGCGTGATCGCCTGGGTCACGATCCAGGATCGCTTCGGTCCTTCCTTCCGTTTTGCAACACGTTCTAAGGTGGACGTGCCGGGGTATGCCCCGTGCAGAGCGCCGTGTGCACGGTCGGCGTCGACGCAGATAAGGAAGGAACACTCCACAGTGACCACAGAGGCATTCATTTATGAAGCCATCCGCACCCCGCGTGGCCGCGGAAAGAAGACCGGTTCGCTGCACTCGGTCAAGCCGATCGCGCTGGTCACCGGCCTGATCGACGAGCTCCGCGCCCGCTTTCCCGACCTTGACGAGGATCGCATCTCGGACCTGATCCTCGGCGTCGTCACCCCCGTCGGCGACCAGGGCATGGACATCGCCCGCGTCGCGGTCAACGACGCCGGACTGCCCGACACCGTCGGCGGCGTCCAGCTGAACCGGTTCTGCGCGTCCGGCCTCGAGGCCGTCAACACCGCCGCGCAGAAGGTGCGCTCCGGCTGGGACGAACTGGTCATCGCCGGCGGCGTCGAGTCGATGTCCCGCGTGCCGATGGGCTCCGACGGTGGACCGTGGGCGCTCGACCCGGCCACCAACTACGACAACTACTTCGTTCCCCAGGGCGTGGGCGCCGACCTGATCGCCACCATCGAGGGCTTCTCCCGCGAGGACGTCGACGCGTACGCCGTCCGCTCGCAGGACCTCGCCGCGAAGGCGTGGACCGGCGGCTACTTCGCCAAGTCCGTCGTCCCGGTCAAGGACATCAACGGCCTCACCGTCCTCGACCAGGACGAGCACATGCGTCCCGGCACCACACTCGCGAACCTCGCGGGCCTCAACCCGTCGTTCGCCGGTGTCGGCGAGATGGGCGGCTTCGACGCCGTCGCGCTGCAGAAGTACCACTGGGTCGAGAAGATCAACCACGTCCACCACGGCGGCAACAGCTCCGGCATCGTCGACGGCGCCGCACTGGTCCTCGTCGGATCCGAGCAGGCGGGCAAGGACATGAGCCTGACCCCCCGCGCCCGCGTCGTCGCGACGGCCACCAGCGGTGCCGACTCCACGATCATGCTCACCGGCCCGACCCCGGCCTCGAAGAAGGTCCTCGCCGCCGCCGGTCTGACCGTCGACGACATCGACCTGTTCGAGATCAACGAGGCGTTCGCGTCCGTCGTGCTCAAGTTCCAGAAGGACCTGAACATCCCGGACGAGAAGCTCAACGTCAACGGCGGTGCCATCGCGATGGGTCACCCGCTCGGAGCCACCGGCGCCATGATCACCGGCACCATGATCGACGAGCTCGAGCGTCGTAACGCCCGGTACGCCCTCATCACCTTGTGCATCGGCGGCGGTATGGGCGTCGCCACCATCATCGAGCGCGTCTGACCGCCCGGACCATCAGGAGACTTGAAGCAGTGAGCGAGCAGAACATCATCAACTGGGAGCAGGACGCCGACGGTATCGTCGTGCTCACCATCGACGATCCCAACCAGGGCGCGAACACCATGAACGACGCCTACATCTCCTCGATGAAGGCGACCGTCGACCGCCTCGTCGACGAGAAGGACTCCATCACCGGTGTCGTCATCACGTCCGGTAAGAAGACGTTCTTCGCCGGCGGCGACCTGAAGAACATGATCAAGGTCGGTCCGGAGAACGCCGACGAGATCTACAGCCACAGCGTCGCGATCAAGTCGGACCTGCGCCGCCTCGAGACGCTCGGCAAGCCCGTCGTCGCCGCCATCAACGGCGCCGCACTCGGTGGCGGACTCGAGATCGCCCTGGCCACGCATCATCGCGTGGCCGCGGACGTGAAGGGCGTCAAGATCGGCCTGCCCGAGGTCACCCTCGGCCTGCTGCCCGGCGGCGGTGGCGTCGTGCGCACCGTCCGCATGCTCGGCCTGCAGAACGCGCTCATGCAGGTGCTGCTCCAGGGCCAGCAGCGTGGACCGGTGCAGGCCAAGGAGGTCGGGCTCGTCGACGAGGTCGTGTCCTCGGTCGAGGAGCTCGTGCCCGCCGCGAAGGCGTGGATCAAGGCCAACCCCGAGGGCGGCGTCCAGCCGTGGGACAAGAAGGGCTACCGGATCCCCGGCGGCACCCCGTCCACCCCGGCATTCGCAGCCAACCTGCCCGCGTTCCCCGCGAACCTGCGCAAGCAGCTCAAGGGCGCTCCCATGCCGGCACCGCGCGCCATCATGGCCGCCGCCGTCGAGGGTTCGCAGGTCGACATCGACAACGCGCTCCTCATCGAGGCCCGCTACTTCACGTCGCTGGTCACCGGCCAGGTCGCGAAGAACATGATCCAGGCATTCTTCTTCGACCTGCAGGCCATCAACTCCGGCGCCTCCCGCCCCGAGGGCATCGAGAAGACCCCGATCACCAAGGTCGGTGTGCTCGGTGCCGGAATGATGGGCGCGGGCATCGCCTACGTGTCCGCGAAGGCCGGTTTCGACGTCGTCCTCAAGGACGTCACCATCGAGGCCGCCAACAAGGGCAAGGCGTACTCCGAGGGCATCGAGGCCAAGGCACTCTCGCGCGGCAAGACCACCGAGGAGAAGTCGAAGACGCTGCTCGACCGCATCACGCCGACCGCCGACCCCACCGACTTCGCCGGTGTCGACTTCGTCATCGAGGCCGTGTTCGAGTCGCAGGACCTGAAGCACAAGGTGTTCCAGGAGATCGAGGACATCGTCGACCCGAAGGCCCTGCTCGGCTCGAACACGTCGACCCTGCCGATCACCGGCCTGGCGACGGGCGTGAAGCGCCAAGAGGACTTCATCGGAATCCACTTCTTCTCCCCCGTCGACAAGATGCCGCTCGTCGAGATCATCCGCGGCGAGAAGACGTCCGACGAAGCCCTCGCGCGCGTCTTCGACTACGTGCAGGCCATCCGCAAGACGCCGATCGTCGTCAACGACTCGCGTGGCTTCTTCACCTCGCGCGTCATCGGCACGTTCATCAACGAGGCCATCGCCATGCTGGCGGAGGGCATCGAGCCCGCCACCATCGAGCAGGCAGGCATGCAGGCCGGCTACCCGGCGGCACCACTGCAGCTGTCCGACGAGCTGAACCTCACGCTCATGCAGAAGATCCGCAAGGAGTCCGCGGACGCGCTGCTCGCCGAGGGCAAGGAACTGCCCGCCGACCCGGCGGGCGACGTCATCAACACACTCGTGGAGAAGTTCGACCGCAAGGGCAAACTCGGCGGCGCCGGCTTCTACGACTACGCCGACGGCAAGCGCACCGGCCTGTGGTCCGGTCTCCGGGAGAACTTCGGTTCCAAGGAACTCGAGGTCCCGTTCCAGGACCTCATCGAGCGCATGCTGTTCATCGAGGCCATCGAGACGCAGAAGTGCTTCGACGAAGGCGTGCTCCTCACCACCGCCGACGCCAACATCGGCTCCATCATGGGTATCGGCTTCCCCGCCTGGACCGGCGGTGTGTCGCAGTACATCCAGGGCTACGAAGGCGGCCAGGCGGGCTTCGTCGAGCGCGCTGAGGAACTCGCCGCCAAGTACGGTGAGCGCTTCACCCCGCCGGCGTCGCTGAAATAGGCGGCTCCGCCGCCCGTGCGCCTTTTTGGTTGCTGCAACAACCAAAAAGGCGCACGGGGCGGGGTATACAAAACATAGCCGGTATACACACGCAAAGAGGGTGTGTCTTATAAACAAATGAA
>NZ_JBHWUE010000002.1:0-93956 GCF_042738615.1 Rhodococcus sp. NPDC059968 | reverse complement strand
CTATTTCGGGTGCGCCATACCCCCGGCGGGGGTGGATTAATTGGGGGGCCCCGCCGCCGGTGCGCTTTTTTGTTTGCTCAAACAACAAAAACGGCCCACGGGGCGGGTTATCCACAACTTCGCGGTTATCCACAGGCATCGTGGATAACCGCGTTTTTGTCGGCATCGGAGTCGGATGCGCATCGGACGATGCGCCGTATGACCGACATCGATCTCCACGACTTTCAGCGCCTAGTCGACACCCAGTTCGGGATCGTCACGCAGTCCCAACTCGAGCCGTTCGGCTTCTCCCGGGGGAGGGTTCGTCATCTCCTGGACTCGGGGCAGTGGCGCCGTGTCCTCCAAGGCGTCTATGCCGTCACCAACGGCCCGTTGACCCGGGACATGATCCTGTCCGCCGCTCTCCTCTACGGCGGCGGCCATTCGATGCTCAGCCACATCACCGCCGCGGAGGAATGGGGGATGGTCCCTCGCCGCGACGGCGAGCCGATCCACATCACGGTGCCCTACGGGAAGTCGTCGCGGTGCCAGAGTGAGACGGGCATGCGTCCGTCGCGTAAGCCGGGTAATCCGATCGCTCTGTCCTCACCGCTGCATCCCGGTGTCGTGGTGCACAGGTCGAGGGCCCACGATTACATTGCCGTCGACACGGATCCGCCTCGCACGACGCGAGCCGACACTGCACTCGACCTCGCGATCGCCGAGCCCACGGCACGGGACGCCTACACCCGGCTCATCGCTCTCGTGACCAGTGCCCGGATCCCACTGCGCGACATCCGGCGACGCATGGAGGAGCGACGACCGCGTCGTTACGGCAAGGCGCTTGTGGATGCGGTGCGACTGCTCGCCGACGGCGTCCAGTCGGTGCTCGAATACCGCTACGCGATCGATGTCGAGGACGCGCACGGGCTTCCCCGGGCTCGGCGGCAGTCGCCGGTGGTCGTGGACGGGCGCACCCTGTTCGAGGACTGCGACTACACCGATCACGGTGTGCCGCTCATCGTGCGACTCGACGGTCGCCGCGCGCATGCCATGGCGGAGGTCGCGTTCCGGGACCGTCGACGTGATAACGCCGCGGAACTGCAGGGGCGTCCGCGACTCGTCTACGGGTTCGACGAGGTGACGAAGAACCCCTGCGTGGTGGCCGGCGAAGTGGAGACCGTGCTGGTGAGGGAGGGGTGGATCAGGCCCGGCGAAAACCCCTGCCGGGCCTGTGCGCCTTTCTGGTTGTCCTAGCTACCAAAAAGGCGCACGGGCGGCGGAGCCGCCTACTGCCACCACGGACGCAGCGGGACATGCGCCTCGCCCTTGGGGCCGAGCTTGACGGCGAGGACCTGGTGCAGCTGAACGACGTTGCGTTCGAAGCCCAGTCGCGACCCGGCCATGTAGAGACCCCACACACGTGCGGTACCTTCGCCGACCTCGGCGACGCAGGCGTCCCAGTTGTCGACGAGGTTCTGGCACCATCCGGCGAGGGTGAGTGCGTAGTGCTCGCGCAGGTTCTCCTCGTGCCGCACCTCGAGTCCGACGTTCTGGATTTCGGTGATGATGCGTCCGGAGCCGGTGAGTTCGCCGTCGGGGAAGACGTACCGGTCGATGAAGCCGCCTGCGCGCGCCTGACTCTGGTTGTCGGGCCGGGTGATGCAGTGGTTCAGCAGCCGGCCGCCCTCGCGGAGCTTGCTCTGCAGCAGGCCGAAGTAGGCGGGGTAGTTGCCGACGCCGATGTGCTCGGTCAGGCCGATCGAGGAGATGGCGTCGAATCCGGTCTCGGGGACGTCGCGGTAGTCGGAGAACCGGACCTCGGCGAGGTCGGACAGTCCTTCTTCGGCGATGGCCTTCTGTGCCCATTCGGCCTGTTCGCGGGACAGGGTGGCGCCGATGACCTTGACGCCGCGGCGGGCGGCGTACCGGACCATCGATCCCCAGCCGCAACCGATGTCGAGCAGTCGGTCGCCGGGCTGGAGGCCGAGCTTCTCGAAGACGAGGCGGTACTTGTTGTCCTGCGCCTCTTCGAGGGTCTGCTCGGTGTTGTCGTAGCACGCGCACGTGTACGTCATGGACGGGCCGAGGACGTACTCGTAGAAGGTGTTCGAGACGTCGTAGTGGTGGTGGATGACTTCGGCGTCGCGGGACTTGGAGTGCCGCAACCCTTCCGCGACTCGACGCCACCGAGGGAGATGCTCCTGCGGGGGAGGGGCGATGGGGCGCAGCAGATCCCAGCCGAGTGAGCGCGTGATGGCGGCGAGCGTAAGTGCGGACGGACGACGGAAGTGTAGTTCGTCGCCCATGACGCGGAGGATCTCGTACGGGTCGCCGGGGTGGACGCCGCGGGCCTCGAGGTCGCCGGACACGTAGGCCCGGGCCATGCCGAGGTCGCCGGGGGCGGTCGCCAGGTAGGTGGTGCCCCGGGTCGTCTTGAGGTGGAGTCCGTAGGGGGCGTCCTCCGGGCCGGCGGCGCTGCCGTCGTAGGCGGAGAACCGCAGGGGGAGCATGCCGTCGGACAGAATTTCGAGAATCTCTGCGATGGTCAGCTTGTGGTCTTGGGAGTGTGAAGCTTTCAGGGTTGTCATCGACGTTGCACCGCCTTGGAGAAAAGGTCCAGTAATCGTGATTTCGGGTCGTAGCGTTTTTTCAGTTCCGTGTATCGATCGCCGCCGTAGTAGAGGCGTTCGAAGTCTTCTCGTGAATAGTACGAATCGGAGTAGAGGGACTTGTGTCCGTCGAAGTCGCTGACCTTGTCCTCGATCAGCCGATTCGCTGCCCCCTCGGGTCGGCCCGGGACGATGGGCACCGACGACCAGAATCCGATGTTCACGTACGTGCGTTTCGGTTCGAGGGGGTACAGGGGCCAGGGGCGTTGTGCGGACGCGCCGGCGGGGGCGGGTTCACGCAACCGCAACGGGCACAGCCACAGCGGTTCGATCGGGATCTCGTCGAGGAACCAGCGGACGAAGTCCGCGGTGCGCTCGATGGGCACTTCGACGTCCTGCACGACGCGTTCGCGCGGCGGGTTGCCCTTGCGCTTCTCGAGTCGGTCGCCGATGTCGTACTTGTGGTCGAGGGCGATGAGCTTCCAGTAGAAGCTGCTGCGGAGGAGGTTCTTCGGCCACAGGCGGCGGATGGTGGGGTTCTGGGCGCCGAAGGCGCGCGAGCACCAGAACCAGTCGGTGTCCCAGCGCCACAGGTAGTCTCGGATGGTGAGTTTGTCCGTTTTGGGGTGGTTCACGGAACTGTGCTGGATGGACCGGTAGAAGATGTTCTGGCCGGTGTAGTCGCTGACGGGGCCGCCCTCGTCGGTCTGATGGCCCAGCGTCAGATAACTTTCGCTCGCGGTGAACACGACGCCGTCCAGGTAGTCGACGGTGATGCCGTCGTGGACGCGTTCGGAGACGATGCGATCCATCGCCGACTGCAGCTCGTCCAGGGAGTCGAAACGCAGATGGCGCAGTGCCACATACCGTTTGACGGGCTCGAGCTGGATGCGCAGTCGTGTGGAGTAGCCGAGGGTTCCGTAGGAGTTGGGGAATCCCCAGAACAGGTCGGAGTTCTCGCCTTCCGGTGTCGCGGTGACGATGTCGCCGCTGCCGGTCAGGACGTCGATCTCGAGGACCGATTCGTGGGGGAGCCCGTTGCGGAACGACGTCGACTCGATGCCGAGACCGGTGACCGCGCCGCCGAGCGTGATGGTCTTGAGCTGCGGAACCACCAGCGGCGCCAGCCCGTACGGCAGGGTGGCGTCCACCAGGTCCTCGTACGTGCACATTCCGGCGACATCCGCGGTCCGGGCCTGGGGGTCTACCGAGATGACTCCGCCGAGGCCGGAGACGTCGAGGCCGGGCGCGCTGGTCTGGGCCCGCGCGCGGAACAGGTTGGACGTCTTCTTCGCGAGTCGCACGGTGGCGTCCGTGGGAATCGCGCGGTAGGACGCGAGAAGCCGTTCGACGCCGGCGCGGTGAGCGTCGATCCCGGTGACGGGCAGAGTGCGATGCGCACGGAAGGGGCGTCCACCCTCCCGCATGCTTTTCAGTAGTTCAACCGAAGAGGCAGCCACACCCTGACGCTATCCCTCTCCGCGGGTTCAGGCCACGCATATCGGCGCGGTCGACCGAAGATTCACACAAATGTCTCATCAATGTGCGGGTCGTGACCACGTCGAAGTGAGCTACCTCACAATAGATTGCCACGTCATCGCCCGGACTCGCGGACGGAAGGCAGGATGGGAGGAGGAAGCAGTTTCGTACAAATCGTACAAGAGGAGTCAGAACAGTGGGCCAGGTCAGCGCGAGCAGTTCGATCACCGTCGCAGCCACACCGGAGAAGGCGCTCGCGGCTTTGACGGACTACGAGACGGTGCGTCCGCGCATCCTCTCGGAGCAGTACCTGGACTACCGCGTCCTCGAGGGCGGGCAGGGCGGCGGCACCGTCGCGCAGTGGACGTTGAAGGCCACCGAGAAGCGGTCCCGCGACATCAAGGCCACGGTCACCGTGGCGGGCAACACGATCACCGAGACGGACGCGAACTCGTCGCTCGTCACCACCTGGGTCGTGGCCCCGAGCGGCAGCGGTTCGACGGTCACCACGTCCAGCGAGTGGAAGGGCGCGGGCGGCATCGGCGGCTTCTTCGAGAAGACGTTCGCCCCGCTGGGTCTGAAGAAGATTCAGGCGCAGGTGCTGGCGAACCTCGAGCGCGAACTCGCCTGACGCGACGCCGGTTCGCTCCGGCGCCGTCGGCGTGAGTCCCACGACGGCGTCGGCGCCGGACCGCACTGACGGTCACGGTCTACTCTGGCAGGGGAAACAGCAGAAAGGACCACGTCAGTGCAACCAGGTGGACAACCCGACATGTCGCAGCTCCTCGCGCAGGCACAGCAGATGCAGCAGCAGCTGATGGCCGCTCAGCAGGAGATGGCCGAGGCCGAGGTCACCGGGCAGGCCGGTGGCGGACTCGTGACCGCGACGGTCAAGGGGACAGGTGAAGTGGTCGGTCTGAAGATCGATCCGAAGGTCGTCGATCCCGACGATGTGGAGACTCTGCAGGACCTCGTGATCGGTGCGATCGAGGACGCGTCGAACAAGGCGCAGGAGATCGCGGCGCAGAAGCTCGGTCCGCTCGCCGGTGGATTCGGTGGGGGAGGCCTGCCCGGTCTTCCCGGTTTCTAGAGGCGCGGCGTGTACGAAGGTCCGGTTCAGGATCTGATCGACGAGCTCGGCAAGCTGCCCGGCGTCGGGCCGAAGAGCGCACAGCGCATCGCGTTCCACCTGCTCAGCGTCGAACCGCCGGAGATCGACCGGCTCAAGAATGCGCTGCAGCGGGTGCGCGACGGCGTCCAGTTCTGTGTGGTGTGCGGCACGGTCTCCGACAAGGAGCACTGCCGCATCTGTGCCGATCCGCGCCGTGACCGCACGGTGATCTGTGTGGTCGAGGAGCCGAAAGACGTCCAGGCCGTCGAGCGCACACGCGAGTTCAAGGGCCGCTATCACGTGCTGGGCGGGGCGCTCGATCCGCTGTCCGGAGTGGGCCCCGATCAGCTCCGTATCCGGGAGTTGCTCGCGCGCATCGGCAATCAGGAGGACGGCGTCGACGTCTCCGAGGTGATCATCGCGACCGACCCCAACACGGAGGGGGAGGCAACCGCGACGTATCTGGTGCGGATGCTTCGGGACTTTCCCGGGTTGACGGTCAGCCGGCTCGCGTCGGGTCTGCCGATGGGCGGCGACCTCGAGTTCGCCGACGAGCTCACGCTGGGCAGGGCGTTGTCGGGGAGACGCACGCTGTGACGTCGGATCAGGGTACTGCCGCGCCGGTGAAGCGGACGGCCGAGCAGTCGCGGTCGCTGATCGTCGACGCTGCGGGCCGGGCGTTCGCGACGCGTCCGTACCGGGAGATCACGCTCAAGGACATTGCCGAGGACGCCGGGGTCAGCGCACCCCTGATCATCAAGTACTTCGGGTCGAAGGAGCAGTTGTTCGATGCGCTCGTCGATTTCCGTGCGGCCGCGGAGGTCGTGTTCAGCGGTCCGCTGGACGGTCTCGGTGAGCGGATGGTGTCGATGTTCGCGCGGCCGCTCGAACCGTACAAGCCGCTGTCGCTGAACATCCTGTTCATGAGCGGGCCGAGCGAGGAGAGCAGCCGCAAGCTGCGCGCCAACTATTCGACGCAGATGATCGACGCGTTGGCCGAACGACTGCCCGGTCCGGATGCCCGGTTGCGCGCCGAACTGGTGATGTCGATGCTGACG
The DNA here is from genome assembly GCF_042738615.1 of Rhodococcus sp. NPDC059968. Lineage (NCBI taxonomy): Bacteria > Bacillati > Actinomycetota > Actinomycetes > Mycobacteriales > Nocardiaceae > Rhodococcus > Rhodococcus sp. NPDC059968. The sequence continues at coordinate 87,717 of NZ_JBHWUE010000002.1, read as the reverse complement.
GGTCTCGCCGTCATGCGTCGCAAGATGATGCAGGAGCACGCGACGGGCACCCCGGAAGAGGTGGTGGCGCACTACGCCCCGCTGGTGCAGGAGTTGCTCGACGGCTGAGGGCGGATTGTCCGGCTTGCGGGGTAAATGATTGTTCACCTAATGTGGTGAACAACCATTTACCAGCTGTGCAAGGGGTGACGCTTGACGATCTCGTTGCCGCGCCCACTGTCGGTGCTTGCCAATCAGCCGGTCGCACCGCCGGACTCTGCCGGCGGATCGCGTTACCTCTTCCCGATTCTCGCGTTCGCGGGCGTGTTCCAGGCCGTCCTGCAGACGGTCATGGTGCCCCTCCTGCCCAGCATGCCGACGTTCACCGGCGCGAGTCAGACGTCGGTGTCGTGGCTGATCACCACCACCCTCCTGGTCGGTGCGGTCGTCACCCCGATCTTCGGCAGGCTTGCCGACATGTTCGGCAAGAAGCGGATGCTCCTCGTCGCCTTCGTCTTCATGACGCTCGGAGCGTTGATCTGCGCTGTGACGTCCGACATCGCGTTCCTGATCTTCGCGCGGGGACTGCAGGGGGCAGGCGCCGCCGTCATCCCGGTCGGAATCTCGATCCTCCGCGACGAATTGCCGCGGGAGAAGGTCAACGGCGCGATCGCCATGATGAGCTCGACCCTCGGGATCGGCACAGCGCTCGGACTGCCGTTCGCGGCCTCCGTCGCCGAGTACTCCAACTGGCACGTCCTCTTCTGGGTCATCGCGGGAATCGGGCTCGCGGTCACCACGGCCGCGGTGCTGTTCATCCGCGAGTCCGAGGTGCGGTCGGGCGGACGATTCGACGGGGTCGGCGCCGTCGGTCTGACCGCGGCCCTCGTCTGCCTGCTCGTCCCGATCACCCAGGGCAGCTCGTGGGGCTGGGGTAGTCCCGCTGTGCTGGGCATGTTCGCGTCCGCGGTGTTCCTGTTCGCGCTGTGGGGATATCAGCAGCTACGCAACCGGAACCCGCTGGTGGACCTGCGGGTGTCTGCGCGACGGTCGGTGCTGCTGCCGCACGTCATGGCGCTGCTCGTCGGTTTCGCGTTCTACGGAAATGCCCTCATCACCACCCAGCTGCTTCAGGCGCCCCGCGGGGACGCCGGTTACGGCCTGACGATCCTCCAGGCCGCGGTGTGCCAGCTGCCGACCAGCCTGTCGATGATCGTCTTCGCACAGGTAGGGGCCCGGGTGTCCGAACGCTACGGGTCGAAGGTGACGATCCTGTCGGGCGCGATCTGTCTCGTCCTCGGCTACGCGCTGCACACCGTGCCGCACAAGGAGTTGTGGATGGTGATCGCCGCGCTCGGTGTCGCGGCCGTCGGCACCGCCCTGGTGTACAGCACGCTGCCGATGCTGATCGTCCGGGCCGTGCCGTCCACGCAGATGGCTGCGGCCAACGGTGTCAACGTGCTTTTGCGGACGATGGGCACCACGATGTGCAGCGCGGTGGTCGCGACCGTCCTGGCGGCGAGCATGGTGGGTGGTGTCGCCTCGGCTGCCGGATTCTCGTTGGCCTACGGGGTGTGCGCGGTCCTTGCGGTCCTGGTGTTCGCGGTCTCCCTCGCGATGCCGGGACACGATCGGACGAAGAAAACTCCGCTGGAACCTCTTGTGACGTAGATCACTCGCGTGTATCGTCAGTGATGCGGATCGAGGAAATGTACCTGTGAGCAGAGAAAACTCGAGAAGCAGAGATCCGGCCGAGAATGCAGAAGCATTCCCGGCCGAACCCCTGTCTGGGGGCTTTACTCCTCCATCGATTCCGCGATCTGCTTGATGGCGGCCAGGCGGCGATCCCACTCGGCGCCGATCCGTTCCAGGGTTCGCGCCGTCTTGTTGAGCTCTGCGCCCAGCGCGCGGTAGCGGATCTCGCGGCCCACCTTCACCGACTCCACCAGCCCGCAGGCCTGCAGCGCATTCAGATGCTTCGCGATGGCCTGCCTCGACACCGGAAGCCGGGTGGCGAGCGACGACGCCGACTGGTCGGCCCGGCCGAGTTCGGTCAGAATCTCCCAGCGGGTCTCGTCGGACAGCGCCGCGAACACCGAGGCCAGTTCGGCGTACGTGCCCACCGTCATGCCTTCACGCCGTGCAGGTACGCGACCAGTTCGTCGAGTTCGGCGTGCCAGCCCTGGACGTTGCCCTCGCGGGCCCGCTTCTGGTCGGCGACGTCGCGGTCGAGGGTGTCGAACCCGGTCTCGACGACGGTCAGTTCGGTGCCGGCGGCGTGCTCGGACAGCGTGAACCGCACCAGGGTGGAGTTGCCGACCACCGGGTCGGCGTCGATGTCGGCGGCCCAGCGGAAGCCGAAGGCGTTCGGTTCGTCGACCTCCGTGACGACGGCGCGGGCGGTGCCGTGCTCGTCCCAGGTGAAGGCGGCCTTGCCGCCGACGCTGAGGTCGAGCGACGTGCGCTGCCCGAACCACTGGCTGATCTTGTCGGGATCCGTGATCGCCGCCCACACCGCCGATCTCGGGGCGTTCACGACAACTGTCCGGGTGATGCTGCTCGATGCGTCCATGGTGGGCCACCTTTTTCGACGACGGTTGATGTGCAACTCCATGGTTGCACTCTTTCTGTCGTTCTGCAACCCTTCGGTTGCGTCCGGCATGTGAGTGCCGATGTGTACCCGAATGCACATTGGCACTCACATGGGTTATCCACAGGCTGTGGAAAACGTGGTTGAAAGGGGCGGTTCCTGTCGGGGCGGGCCGACACCGTTCCGGGCATGGAACACGACTCATGGCAGGCCATTCTCGACGCCCAGGACGGCGTCGTCACCACGGCACAGCTCCAGGCGCACGGCGTCAGTGCCACCGCACTCCGGCATCGTGTGGTGTCCGGCCAGTGGTTGCGGGTGCTGCCGCGCGCCATCGCGGTCACCAACGGTCCACTCACCCGCCCGATGGCCCTCTCCGCCGCACTCCTGTACGGCGGCCGGGCGATCCTGAGTCACCGGACCGCGGCCGAGGAGTGGGGAATGCTCCGCGTCGACGACCCGTCGGCGCCGGTCCACATCACCGTCCCTTACAACTGCTCGGCCGTGAATCAGAGGCCGACGGTCCGCGCACCCGGAGGTCCGCGCCCGACCTCGGCAAGCAACGCACTCGTTCACGGTGGCGTCGTGGTCCATCGGTCCCGCGCGTTCGAGCACATCTGGGTCCCGTTTCGCCGGCCACGGACATCGTTGGCCGACACGGTGATCGACCTTGCGGTGTCCGAGGCCACCCCGCGGGAGGCGGCCCTGCGATTCGTCGAGGCCGCTACCAGTGGCAAGGTCCACGTCGAGGTGCTCCGGCGGAAACTCGAGGTCCGGCGTCCACACCGGTATGCGACCGACATCGCCGACGCCGTGATGCTGCTCGGCGACGGCGTTCAATCGGCCCTCGAACATCGCTACGCAGTCGACGTCGAACGGGCGCACGGGCTGCCGAGCGGGAAACGTCAGATGCCGCACGTCGTGGACGGCCGGATTCTGTACGAGGACGTCGATTACAGCCCCAGGGGTGTGCCGCTGATCGTCCGGCTCGACGGGCAGCAGTATCACAGCGCGCAACAGTCCCGTTTCCGTGACCGTCGGCGCGACAACGCGGCGGAGCTCGCCGACCGTCCACGGCTGGTCTATGGGTGGGAGGAGACGACCCGCGACCCCTGCGGGGTATTCGAGGAAGTGCGCCGGGTGTTGGTCCGCGAAGGCTGGGCCGATGCGTCGCGTCGCTGTCCGGCCTGCCCACGTGAGTGAGAAAGAGTGCCCGGCCACTCTTTCTCACTCACGTGCGCAGGTGAGTGAGAAAGAGTGCGGGGCGACGCTTTGCCACTCACATGCCTAGACGCGCAGGCGCTCCCGGCGCAGCTGTGCGACCTCGGGCAGGTCGAGGGGGGCGAGTTCGTCGACGCCCAGTGCCCGCTTCAGGAGCAGGTCGGCGAGTTCGGGGTTGCGGGCGAGCGCGGGTCCGTGCATGTACGTGCCGATCACGGAACCCTGGACGACGCCTTCGAGTCCGTCCCCGACGCCGTTGCCGACGCCGTGCGTGACCCGGGCGAGGCCGCGGGCGTCGGCGCCGAGTGTGGTTCCGCCGCGGTGGTTTTCGAACCCCGTGAGCGGCTGCGTCAATCCGTCCATCTGTGGTGTCGTGATCACTTCACCGATGGAACGCGTCGGCTGCGGGGACGTGGTGACGTCGAGCATCGAGACGCCGTCGACGCGTTCGCCGCTCGACGTCTCGTACCAGTTGCCGAGCACCTGGATCGCGGCGCAGATCGCCAGGACGGGGGCGCCGCGTTCGGCGGCCTTCTGCAGTCCGGGGTGCTTGGCGAGGTGCCGGGTGGCGAGGCGCTGCGCCGAGTCCTCGGCTCCACCGAGCGTGTAGACGTCGAGGGACTCCGGGACCGGGTCGTTCAGCGTGATCTCGACGATCTCCGCGTCGTATCCGCGCATGCGCAGTCGCTGCCGGAGGATCAGGGCGTTGCCGCCGTCGCCGTAGGTGCCCATCACGTCGGGCAGCACCAGGCCGATGCGTACGGTCGAGTCAGGCATTGCGCGCCTCCTTCGCGATGGCGGTGTTCAGGTCGCGGAAGGCGGTGTAGTTGGCGAGCACCTCGACGCGGCCGGGTGGGCAGGATGCGATGGCCCGCAACGGGTTCGGGTCGAGCGTGTGCTCGACGCCGGCGTAGGTGAGGCGGACGGCCAGGTCGGTGCCGCGTTCGCCGGCGGCCACCACCTTGACGCCCTCGAAGTGCTCGAACCGCACGTCCCACAGCCAGGACAGGTCCTCGCCGTCGGGAACCTGCCCGTTGACGGCGATCACGAGTCCGTCGACGGTCGGGTCGATCATCGACAGCGCTTCCTGCCAGCCGGCGGGATTCTTGGCGAGCAGCATGTGCACGGAGTGCGACCCGACCTCGACGGTGCTGTAGCGGCCCGCGACCTCCTGGACGGTGGACGCCGCGGCGACTGCGTCGTCCGCCTTCGCGCCCATCGCGACCGCCGCGGCGACGGCCTGCGCGGCGTTGCCGCGGTTGGCGCGCCCGGGCAGGGCGAGGGTCATCGGGATCTTCAGACCGTCGGGCCCGTACAGGTTTTCGTCGTCGAGCCACCAGTTGGGGGTTGGGCGCGCGAAGTCGGAACCCGTGCTGCGCCAGTGCGAGCCCTCCCAGACGATGGGTTCGCCGGTGCGCGGACAGCTGGCGGCGTCGCTGGCCCACCCGCCGCCGGCGGCCACCCAGATGACGTTCTTCGCGTCGTAGGCCACCGAGGTGACGAGGACGTCATCGCAGTTGGCGATCACGACGGACTCCGGGTGCGCGGCGACGCAGGCGCGGAGTTTGCGTTCGATCATGTTGATCTCGCCGACGCGGTCGAGCTGGTCGCGGCTGAGGTTGAGCAGAACCAGGGCCTCGGGATTGACGGCGTCACTGACGTGCGGGACGTGGAGTTCGTCGACCTCGAGGGCGGCGAGGGGCGCGTGGACGCGGGTGCTCAGTGCCGCGACGATGCCGGCGTCCATGTTGGCGCCGTCGGCCTGTGTCGCGACCTCACCGAGCGTGGAGAGCGCCGCCGCCGTCATCCGGGTGGTGGTGGACTTACCGTTGGTGCCGGTGATCACCGCGGTGCGCCGGCCGGCGCCCAGCTGCTCCATCAGCGTCGGGTCGATCTTCAGGGCGATCAGGCCGCCGATCATCGAGCCCTTGCCGCGGCCCGCCTTCTGCGACGCCCAGGAGGCCGTCGCCGCTGCGCGCAGGGCGACCTTGCCACGCGTCGTGATCCCAGTTCCAGTACTCACTCCGCGAGTTTTGCACAGGGTCCGGTCAGACGCCGACTCGCGCAGGGGCAGGTGAGTGCGAAAGTGTGCTCGGACGCACCTTGCCGCGCACCTGGGTGGCGGCGGCGCCGGCGATGACGACGGCCCCGCCGATCAGCGACAGGACGCTCGGCTCCTCGTGCAGCACCAGCCAGGACGCCCCGATCCCGACGATGGGAACCAGCAGGGAGAACGGCGCGACCATCCCGGCGGGGTAGCGGCTGAGGAGGGCCGTCCACAGACCCGAGCCCGCGACCGTGCCGAGAATCACGATGTAGGCGAGGCCTGCGAGCGCGAGCGGGCCGTTGCCCTCCAGCGACGACGTCAGGGAGTCCCAGCCCGCCGAGGGACCCTCGACGCCCAGCGACAGCGCCAGCATCGGCAGCGGCGGAATGACGCACATCCACAGCATCAGCCGCATCGGCTGGTCCGACGCGGCCTTGCGGTTGCCGATGTTGCCCAGCGCCCACGACAGTCCCGCGAGCAACGTCAGGGCCACCGGCAGCAGCGCGGCGTGCTGGGCGCGGTCCCAGCCGATGAGTGTCATTCCGGCCATCGCCACCAGCAGTCCGCACACCTGCGTCGGCCGCAGCCGCTCCCGTAGCAGGACCGCGCCGAGGACCACGGTGAACGGCGCCGAGGACTGCAGGACCAGCGACGCCAGCCCGGTGGGCATGCCGACGTGCATGGCCCAGAACAGGAATGCGAACTGGCCGACGCCGAACCCGAGGCCGTACACCAGCAGCCACTTCAGCGGGACCTGCGGCCGGGGAACGAACAGGATCACCGGGATCGCGATGACGAAGAATCGCAGCGCGGCGAAGAAGAACGGCGGGAAGTGATCGAGGCCCGCGCGAATGGCGAGGAAGTTGAGCCCCCACAGGACGACGACGGTGAGTCCGAGCAGCCGGTCGCGGGAGGTCATGCATTCCATCGTGAGGGCCGGAAACAATCAGGACAAGCGCATTAAAGTGCATCATCGATGTAGTTTTGCTACATGGATGCGACCCGGTTGCGCGTGCTGCGCGAGCTGGCGGACCGCGGGACGGTGGCGGCGACCGCGGAGGCGTTGTCGATGACGCCGTCGGCGGTGTCGCAACAGCTCAAGATCCTCTCGCGGGAGGCCGGGGTGATCCTGCTCGAACCCGCCGGACGCCGGCTGCGGCTGACGGATGCCGGTCAGGCCCTCGTCGTCCGCGCCGACGACGTCGTGGCCGCCCTGGACCGTGCGGCCGCGGAGATGAGCGCCTACCGCGGTTCGCCGCGCGGCCGGGTGCGGGTGGCGCTGTTCCCGTCCGGTGCCGCGCTGCTGCTGCCCGGACTGCTGGACGCGCTCGCGGGCAGTGGGGTGGACGTGCAGGCGCGCGACGAGGACCTGCCCGCCGCCGCGGTGCCCACCCTGCTCGCCGATTACGACGTGGTGCTGACGCATCGCGACGAGCGGGCCCCGGACACGTCCTCGCCGCGGGTGACGGCCGAACCGCTGATGCGCGAACCCATCGACCTCATCCTGCCGCCCGGCCATCCGCTCGCCGGACAGGATGCGGTGCGTCCGGACCAGTTGGCGGACGAGCGGTGGATCAGTGTGCGCGGCGGGTTCCCCGTCGACGACGTGCTGATGTCGGTGGCCGCCGCGACCGGTGTGCAGCCGCATGTGGTGATGCGCATCAACGACTTCCGTGTCATCGAGGAACTCGTCGCCGGCGGTCACGGGGTGGCCCTGCTGGCCCGTCATGCGGTGACCAGCCGCGCGGTGGTTCAGCTGCCGCTCTCGGGTGTGCGGGCGGCCCGCATCTACGAGCTGGCCCGGCGGCCGGCAGCCGACGACGTTCCCGCGGTGGCCACGGTGCTGCAGGCGTTCCGGGACGTCGCGGCACGGATCGCGGACTGAGCGGGCCGGAAACGGAAGAAGGCCCGCCGGGTGAGCGGGCCTTCCGGTGGATCGGGTGCTCAGCTGCTCAGCGCCTTCGCCTTCAGCGTGTCGTACTCCGCCTGAGTGATGGTGCCTGCATCGAGCAGGGCCTTCGCGTCCGCGATCTGCTCGGCCGAGGACTTGCCCGCCACGGAACGGATGTAGCTGTCCTGCGCCTGCTTCACCTCCTGCGCGGCCGCCATCGACCGCTGGGCCATGCCGTCGCTCTTGACGATCAGATACACGAGCGCGGTCAGCAGCGGGACGAAGAACAGGAAGATGATCCAGATGGCCTTCGCCCAGCCCGACGTCTTATGGTCGCGGAACAGGTCGGTGATGATGGAGAACAGCAGGATCAGGTAGGCCACGAAGCCGAACGTGACGATGATCACCCAGAGAAAGTCCCAGAAAGAGTCCATTGCAGCGCTCCATTCACAGTCGAATTCGCTCTGCGCTGACTATCGCACCGGGCCGGGGCACCCGCGTCATCCGAAACAGGTGAAATGCGGCCGGTGCAGACTTCCCGCCCACGGTCGCGGAAACGCCGAACGGCCGCGACACCCGGTAGGTGCCGCGGCCGTTCGGGTGGGGACTACTTGCCTGCTTCGACCGCCCGGCGCATGCCGCGCTCGACCGCACCGATGATGTACGGACGCAGCTCGACGGCCGGGATGACGGCGTCGACGGAGCCGACCCGCTGTGCCCGCTGGATGTTGTGCACGGCCTCGAACTCGGCCGCGACCTCACCGAGCTTCTCGTTGCGCACCGCAGCCTGCTGGGCCGCCAGCTCCACCCGCAGGTGAGCCTGCTGGGCGTCGTTCTGGGCGCCCGCCAGGTTGGCCTCGAGCTCCCGGATCGACGGGTCGGCTGCCACCCGAGAGTTGACCTCGCGGGTGAACACCACGGCCGCGGCGGGGGCACCACCGAGGACCGACGCGAACGAACCCTCGACCGCCAGCACCTCCATGTTGTCGTTCAGTGCTCCGGAGAACACCACGAACGCGCCACCGTGGTAGCGGGAGACGACGCAGAACACGATCGGGCCGTCGAAATTGACGATGGCGCGGCCGATCTCGGCACCGTACTCGAGCTGGATGTGCCGCAGCGAGTCCGGGGAACCGTCGAAGCCGGACAGGTTGGCCAGCACCACGAGCGGACGGCTCCCGCTGGCGGCGTTGATCGCCCGGGCCGTCTTCTTCGACGACTGCGGGAACAGCGTTCCCGCGGTCCACTGGTCGGGACCGTTGGCCGGCGACCATCCCTTACGGGCGATGGCCCGCGACTCGATGCCGATGACGCTCACCGGGTAACCGCCGAGGTGTGCGTCGAACACGACGGACGTGTCGGCGTCCGCCATGTCGGCCCACCGCTCCAGCACCGTGTGGTCCTGGTCGACGAGTGAACGCATCACCGTGCGAATGTCGAACGGCTTCTTGCGTTCCGGGTTCGTCTCCGCGGAGAAGATGTCGCCGACCGTGGTGAAGTCGCTGGACGGGTGGATGTGCGGGAAGGACCGCACGTCGCGCCCGATCGGGTCGCTGGTCTGCGCCCGACGCGGGAAGCGTTCTCCGCCAACGACATATGCGTGGTCGTAGTGCGCGAACAGGATCTCGCACGCGGCGGGCAGGTTCGGCGCCCAGTACTGCGCCTCACCGTTCGGGCCCATCACGCGGTCGTAACCGCCGATACCGAAGTTGTCCTCGGCCGAGACGCCACCCGAGTAGTCGAGCGAGTTCTTACCGGTGAGCACCATGGCACTGTCCGGCGTCATGACGAGGATGCCCTTGGTGTGCATCAGCATCGTGGCTTCGGCGTTCCAGTAGGGCTGCGCACCCACGTTGATGCCGGCCACGATCACGTTGACCTCGCCACCGTTCTGCGTGAACGTGATGAGGCGACGCAGGCCGCGGGACACCCAGTCCATGTTCTCGGTGCCGCTGTCCATGGAGATCGTCGCGCCGGACGACAGCGCGAACCACTCGACCGGCACCCCCAGCTTCTCGGCCAGGTTCACACCGGCGACGAGGCGGGCGCACTCGGCTTCCGCGACGGTGCCCAGTGCCTTCGTCGGGTCACCGAAGAGCGCGACGCGGGTCATTCCCTCGGGATGCCGGTCGGTGCGGGCTGTGACCAGACCGACGACGAGGCCGGCCTTGTTCTGCCCGTACGGACGCTCGACGGGAACCAGCTGTCCCGACTCGTCCAGGTCGTGCTCGACGAAGCTGCCGTCGCGGCCGGTGAGCAGCGGGATCAGCTCGTACGGGTAGACGGTGCCGCGGGCACGTGAGCTGCGGACCTTCTGCGTGTACGCGTCGAGCGGCTGCAGCGGCTCGGTCGGCGGCTCGGTGACCTTGACGACCACGCCGGCGCCGGTGCGGTAGGAGAAGCGCAGAGCCTTCTCCCGCGACTCCGTGCCGGGCTCGCCCTGGAGCCGGGCGATCACGGTGATCTCCTCGAGTCCGGCGCCCGCGGTGAGCGGTGCCGCGACCCGGGCGAACGCCTCGAGGTCCTCGACCGGGACGTCGATCTTCGGCCACACGTACAGCACGACGCGGTTGGCGTCGAGCTTGCGCTTGCTGCCGCGGGTGGCCTGCGCCCGGCGGATGCCGTCGAGGCACGACTGCAGGACGCGTTCCGCGGCGGGAACACCGATGACCTGGCCGTCTTCGTTGCGGACCGGCGTGATGTCGCGGACCTCGGCGAGCGCGATGAGGCGTTCGTCGGTGGGATTGTCGCGCGAGACCAGGTTGAACAGGAACGTGTCGGCGACCGCGGGGAGGCGGGTGCCGTCGAAGTTCTTCAGGCGCCACAGGTCGAGTCGCTGGCCGGTGAGCGGGTGCATGTCCCGGATCAGCTTCTCTTCCGCCAGGACACCTGCGTCCGGGCGGTACGTGAACTTGCGGACGTCCATGTCGGTTCCGCCGAAGACGGACACCGTGACCCGGCGGCAGGTCGCGGCCAGGGGCAGTGCAGCCAGCGCCTTCCGCAGGTCCTCGGACATGGTGTTCGGGTCGGCGGGCGGTGCGGTCCACGACAGGTAGAGGTCGAGGACGAGGTTGTCGGGGTTCTCCGCGGCGACGGCACCGATCTCGTCGAGCGCACCGGGCAGTTCGGCGTACTCGGCGACGGCGGACACCAGGTTCAGGCGCTCGCCGAGCAGATCGAAGTTGCCGGTGACGAAACGCCGTCCGTTGCGGTCGAAGGACGTGACGTCCTCGAGCGTGCGGATGTCGTAGTAGCGACGGGTGACGACCTCGAGCAGCGGCCCGACGGTCGTGCTCTTGCGTGCGATCCGCTGCCCGAGGAGCTCGGTCAGCGACTGAGGGGTGGCGACCAGTGCCTCGAGGCGTTCCTGGTAGTCGGCGGCGTCGGGACGCTCGGCGAGGTACTCGAGGCTGCCGCGGACGCCGTCGTAGACCTGCTCGCGGGCCTTGCGGATCTGCGGCTCGTCGAAGAACCGGAACCGCACGTTGCGGGCGACGTTGCCGATCACCGGGTAACGGACCTGGGTGGCGATGATCAGCCGGTCCAGGACCTCACCGAGTCCGCTGGGTGCGCGGCCGGGAGCGTTCTTTTCGTTCAGCCACCGATCGAGCAGGGCGGCGATGACGGGAACCTGGTTGTCCATGCGCTGCTGCGCGAGGAACAGGCGGTAGACCGCCTCCTCCAGCTCGGCGGTGCGCTCGAGGTCGGTGACGTCGTAGTGGCGCAGTGCCCGCGACAGCCGGGTCGTGAACGACTCGGGCAGGCCTTCGAGCTCGACGTCGAGGGTGTGGAGGTAGGTGTGGAAGTGCTCGCGCGGGCTGTGGACGCGCTCGTCACCGTCCTCCTCGTCGGCGGTCGGACGGTTACGTCCGATCTCGCAGATGTCCGCGAACGTGTTCAGCAGGGCGAGCTCCGCCTGCACGAGATCCGGGTCGCCCGCGATCTCGGCGCGCAGCTTCTCGTACTCGGCGAGGAGCACTCCGGCCCGCTTCGCACTGACGTCGTAACCCGTGAGCAGCGCGGCGAGCGCGTCGATCTGCTCGAGGGCGTCGGCCCGGGTGTTCCCGTGCGAAGCGGGAGCACCGAGATCGAACTCGACGCGAGGCGACTTCGGAGCGGTGGACTCCTCGGAGCTCTCCTCGACGCGCAGCAGTGCCGTTCCGGCGTCGACCTGGGAGTTGACCATGGCGAGAACTTCCCGCACCCTGCCTGCGACGGGGGCGCGGACCGCGGTCTCCATCTTCATGCTCTCGAGGACGACCAGCGTGGCGCCGACCTCGACCTCGTCGCCGACGGACACGGGCACCGCGACCACGACTGCAGGAGCCGGTGCGCGGACGACGCCGGCCTCGTCCTGGCTGATCTGGTGGCTGATGCCGTCGACCTCGACGAGGTACTGGGCGCGGCCTGCGACCGAGACGACGTGGTGGCGGCGGTCGCCGATCACCAGGCGGCTCTCGAACTCGCTGAGGCGGTCGACCTCGACCTCGGTCTCGGGGGCGTCCCCGTCGACGCGGTAGGTGTGGGCGCCGACCTGCGTGACGGTGAGTCCGTAGGCCTGGCCCTGGTAGCTGAGCTCCACCTTGCGGCCGATGGCGTGGCCGGCGCGGGGGCGTCCACCGCGAGCGGACGACAGGAACGCCTCACGCTCGAGCTTCTCCTCGGCGTCGTAGGCGTCGATGGCGGCGGCGATCAGTGCGACATCCGCGGTCCGGGACGGGACGTTGGAGGTGCCTGCGTCGGTGCGGTCCAGCCAGCCGGTGTCGGCGGACGCGGAGATGACCTCTTCGCGGTCCAGCAGATCCAGCAGGAACGACTTGGTGGTGGTGCCGCCCTGCAGCACGACCGTGGTCTCGCGGAGAGCGGTGCGCAGACGCGCGAGCGCCTCGGAGCGGTCGCGACCCCAGGCGATGACCTTGGCGACCATCGAGTCGTAGTCGGGCGGGATGATGTCGCCCTGGGCGATGCCGGTGTCGACGCGGAGACCGCTGCCGAGCGGGAACTTGAGCAGCTGCACGGCGCCGGGCGCGGGAGCGAAGCCGTTGGCGGCGTCCTCCGCGTTGAGGCGGGCCTCGACGGCGTGACCGAACTCGGGCGGGCAGTCGCCGACCAGCGGCTCACCGCTGGCGACGAGGATCTGCAGCTTCACCAGGTCGATGCCCGTGGTGGCCTCGGTGATGGGGTGCTCGACCTGCAGGCGGGTGTTGACCTCGAGGAACGTGAACGTCTTCTGCTCGGGCTGGTACAGGTACTCGACCGTGCCGGCGCCGCGGTAGCCGGCGGCGCGCACGAGCTCGGCGGAGACGGTGCGCAGATGGTTCGCCTGCTCGGTGGTGAGGAGCGGCGAGCTGGACTCCTCGATGACCTTCTGGTTCTTGCGCTGGATGGAGCAGTCGCGCACACCGGGAGCCCAGACGTTGCCGAAGTTGTCGGCAATTACCTGTACCTCGACGTGGCGTGCGTCGGTGACCAGTCGTTCGATGAACACGACGGGGTCGCCGAAGGACCGCTGGGCCTCACCCTGGGTGCGCTCGAGCGCGAGTTCGAGTTCGTCCTCCGACCACACCTTGCGGATACCGCGGCCACCGCCACCCGAGCGGGCCTTGATGATGAGCGGGTAGCCGATGGCCTGGGCGTGACGGCGGGCGTCGGCGCGGGTGGCGACGGGGCCGCCACTCCACGGCGCGACCGGGACCTCCACCTTCTCGGCGAGGAGCTTGGCCTCCACCTTGTCGCCCAGCAGGCGCATCGATTCGGCGGGCGGGCCGATGAACGTGATGCCGAGCTGCTCGCAGACCTCGACGAACGCGGGATCCTCGGCGACGAAGCCCCAGCCGACCCACACGGCGTCGGCCTTGCTCTCGCGCAGCGCGCGGGCCAGCTCGGCGTGATCGAGGTAGGCCGTGCCGGTCTTGACTGTGCGCAAGCACACACCCTCGTCGGCCTGCCGAACGAACATCGCGCGGCGTTCTGCCTCGGTGTGGAGGGCGATCGTGCGGATGCCGTAGTTGTGCTCGGCGTTCAGTTCGCGCACCGCACGAATCAGGCGGACCGCCGCTTCGCCGCGGTTGACTATCGCTATTCGCTTGAACATCTGTTATCGCTCCGTTTCCGTAAAACTCATTGATCCGCAGAGTGTTTCGATGGCCAAGGCCATGTCCGCCGAGGACTGGGTGCCGCCTTCGCGGACAAGTGCACCCCTGCACAACCCACTTGACTACCTCCAGGGGCGCCCCGAACGCGATCGTCGGACCTGCGCCATTGCGGGACCGATGCTCGGGGAATGCGAGCATAACGTCGAAAAAATGTACCCGCGCGTAACTTCTGCGAGGTCCCGATCGGCTTGTCAAGCGTTCAAGGACTTGCGTGTCGACCCTACGAGAGAGTAATGAGGCCGGAATTCGGGCGAACTGGGCGTCGTCCGGAGATGTATCTGCAACCCGTTGTCACAGAGTCGGTTTCGTCCGGTTCCTCGAGAAGTTCTCGGGGAAGGGAACTTTCACGCGGACGTTACTGGCGGTTCATCTTCGGGTCGGCGGTCGCGGGTTCGGTCGCGTGCGCCACCGCGCCCCGCACGCCGACGTGTGCCTCGCGGTGCATCCGGTCGACCATGTGCGGATAGTGCAGTTCGAACGCGGGACGCTCGGAGCGGATCCGCGGCAGCTCGGTGAAGTTGTGCCGCGGCGGGGGGCACGTCGTCGCCCACTCGAGGGAGTTGCCGAACCCCCACGGGTCGTCCACGGTCACCACCTCGCCGTAGCGGTAGCTCTTGAAGACGTTCCAGACGAACGGCACGGTCGACGCGCCCAGGACGAACGCGAACACCGTGGAGACCGAGTTGAGGACCGTGAAGCCGTCCGAGGGCAGGTAGTCGGCGTAGCGGCGCGGCATCCCCTCGGCGCCGAGCCAGTGCTGGACGAGGAACGTGCCGTGGAAACCGGTGAACGTGGTCCAGAAATGCCATTTGCCGAGACGCTCGTCGAGCATGCGTCCGGTCATCTTCGGGAACCAGAAGTAGATGCCGGCGTACGTGGCGAAGACGATCGTCCCGAACAGCACGTAGTGGAAGTGGGCGATGACGAAGTAGCTGTCGGTGACGTGGAAGTCCAGCGGCGGGCTCGCGAGGATGACACCGGTGAGGCCGCCGAAGATGAACGTGATGAGGAAGCCGAGCGAGAACAGCATGGGGGTCTCGAACGTCAGCTGCCCCTTCCACATGGTGCCGATCCAGTTGAAGATCTTCACCCCGGTGGGCACCGCGATCAGGAACGTCATGAACGAGAAGAACGGCAACAGCACCGCGCCCGTCGCGTACATGTGGTGCGCCCACACGGCGATCGAGAGGGCCGCGATGGCGATCGTCGCGTAGACGAGCCCGCTGTACCCGAACACCGGCTTGCGGCTGAAGACCGGGAAGATCTCCGTGACGATCCCGAAGAACGGCAGCGCCACGATGTACACCTCGGGGTGACCGAAGAACCAGAACAGGTGCTGCCACAGCAGCACACCGCCGGTGGCCGGGTCGTACAGGTTCCCGCCGAGATGCCGGTCGACGAACAGGCCCATCAGCGCTGCGGTGAGGATCGGGAACGCCACCAGGATCAGGATGCTGGTGACGAAGATGTTCCACGTGAAGATCGGCATCCGGAACATGATCATGCCCGGGGCTCGCAGGCAGATGACGGTGGTGATCATGTTGACACCGCCGAGGATGGTGCCGAGGCCGGACAGCGCCAGCCCCATGATCCACAGATCGGCGCCGACCCCCGGCGAGTGCAGCGCGCTCGTCAGCGGCGAGTACGCGGTCCAGCCGAAGTCCGCGGCGCCCCCAGGGGTGATGAAGCCCGCGATCGCGATGGTGCCGCCGAACAGGAACGCCCAGTAACTGAACGCGTTGAGACGGGGGAACGCGACGTCGGGGGCGCCGATCTGCAGCGGCAGGATGTAGTTCGCGAACCCGAACACGATCGGCGTCGCGTACAGCAGCAGCATGATCGTGCCGTGCATCGTGAACAGCTGGTTGTACTGCTCGTTCGACAGGAACTGCAAACCCGGGACGGCGAGTTCGCCGCGGATCAGCAAGGCCATCAAACCGCCGGCCAGGAAGAAGACGAACGACGTGACCAGGTACAGAATCCCCAGGTCCTTGGGATCCGTCGTCGTGATCATCTTGTAGAAGAAGCTGCCCTTGGAGCGGCGCCGGGCCGGAAACGGACGGACCGGGCGATGCTGTTGAAATGCCAGATTCACGACGCCCCCCGAAGGGTCCGAGGCGGTTCGGGTCCGGTGTGGACTCCGTTACCAGGGTAGTCACCCGGCGGCCGGAGGGAGCCGCTTTCCGCGGGCGGAAACGACGCTGCCGCAGGTGCGCGTGGTGCGCGCCTGCGGCAGCGAGGGTCGGGAAGCGGTCAGTGCGCCCGGTTGACCGCCGAAACGACGGCGCGCAGCGACGCGGTGGTGATCGACGTCGCGATGCCGACACCCCAGACCACGGTGTTCCGTCCGTCGGGAGCGGTCACGGCGCACTCGACGTACGCGGCCGCCTGGGCGTCGTCACCGGCCGACATGGCGTGCTCGGAGTAGTCGAGAACGCGCACATCGAAGTCGACGGTGGCGAGAGCGTCGACGAACGCGGCGAGCGGGCCGTTGCCCGAACCCGAGATCTCGTGCTCCTTGCCGTCGACCTTCACAGTCGCGGTGATGGAGTCGGTGCCGCCGTCCTCCTCGGACGCCGTCACCTTCTGCTTCATCCGCTCGAGCGGCGTGATCGGAGCCAGGTACTCCTCGTGGAAGACGTCCCACATCTCCTTGGGCGACACCTCGCCACCCTCACCGTCGGTGATCCGCTGGACCGCTTGCGAGAACTCGATCTGCAGGCGGCGCGGCAGCACCAGCCCGTGATCGGCCTTCATGATGTACGCGACGCCGCCCTTGCCGGACTGCGAGTTGACTCGGATCACGGCCTCGTACGTGCGGCCCACGTCCTTGGGGTCGATCGGCAGGTAGGGAACCGCCCACAGGATGTCGTCGACGTCCGAGTCCTGCGAGTCGGCGTCGAACTTCATGGCGTCGAGACCCTTGTTGATCGCGTCCTGGTGGCTGCCGGAGAACGCGGTGTACACGAGGTCGCCGCCGTACGGGTGACGCTCGTGGACGGGCAGCTGGTTGCAGTACTCGACCGTGCGGCGGATCTCGTCGATGTTCGAGAAGTCGATCTGCGGGTCGACGCCCCGGGTGAACATGTTGAGTCCGAGCGTGACCAGGCAGACGTTGCCGGTGCGCTCACCGTTACCGAACAGGCAGCCCTCGATGCGGTCGGCGCCGGCCTGGTAGCCCAGCTCAGCGGCGGCCACGCCGGTGCCGCGGTCGTTGTGGGGGTGCAGCGACAGGATGACCGAGTCGCGGCGGGCCAGGTTGCGGTGCATCCACTCGATGGAGTCGGCGTACACGTTGGGCGTCGCCATCTCGACGGTGGCGGGCAGGTTCAGGATCACCGGGTTCTTCGGCGTCGGCTGCAGCACCTCGGTGACGGCGTCGCACACCTCCTTGGCGTACGCGAGTTCCGTGCCGGTGTACGACTCGGGGGAGTACTCCCAGCGCCACTGCGTGTCGGGGTAGTTCTTCGCCTCTTCGAGGGCCAGGGTCGCCGCGTCGGTCGCGATTTTCTTGATCACGTCGCGCTCGGCCTTGAACACCACCCGGCGCTGCAGGATGGACGTCGAGTTGTAGAAGTGGACGATCACCTTGTTCGCGCCTTCACAGGCCTCGAACGTGCGCTTGATCAGTTCCGGCCGGGACTGCGTGAGCACCTGGATGGTGACGTCGTCCGGAATCGCGCCGTCTTCGATGATCTCGCGGACGAAGTCGAAGTCCGTCTGGCTCGCCGACGGGAAGCCGACCTCGATCTCCTTGTAGCCCATCCGCACCAGCAGTTCGAACATGCGGCGCTTGCGGGCGGGGCTCATCGGGTCGATCAGCGCCTGGTTGCCGTCACGGAGATCGACGGCGCACCACTGCGGCGCGCGGTCGATGATCTTGTCGGGCCACGAGCGGTCCGGCAGCGACACCGGCTCCACTTCCTCGGAGAAGGAGCGGTAGCGGAACGTCGGCATCGACGAATTCTTCTGCGTGTTCCAGTTCGGCTGATCGGAGGGAGCAGGCTTGGAAGGCGGCGTGATGGTGCGCGATCCGGAGGTAAAGGCGTCAGCGGGGGACATGGGATTGATCTCCAGGTTCGATGTGGACTTTCTGAGTCCAACGGCTGTGTCGACCGGCGCACGCGAAACCCCGCGACGGGAAGCCAGTCTGGATCAGACCCCGTCGCGGCAACCAAGGAGTAGTGCGCGCTGCATACTCAGCACTGTACTCCGGGCACCATCGTTCGCGTGCCGGGGTTCGAAGTCCGAGTGAGGAGAGAGCGGTGGGCCGCAGCGCGACGGTGGTATCACCGCTGGTGGCCGCGCTTTTTGCGACGCTGCTGGTGTCGTGTGCCGGGGTGGTGGAGGGGGCGCCGAGCGTCGCCGGGGTCGGCGAGCCGATCTACGGCCTGCCGGTCAGCGACCACAGCCGCGTCGAGTTGGCCGTCGCCGCCGCGGCCCGAGACATCGCCCCGTGCGGACTGCTCGACGAGAATCTGGTCGCCTCGCTCGGGCAGGTCACCGCGTTCGGGCCGGTCGGCGATCTGTCGACGTGCCACGCGGAGTTGGTGCCTCCCCGCGGCACGCCCGCCAACCCCGTCTGGGTCGAGGTGACGGTGGGCGAACGCGAACCCACGGAAGAAACCGGTGCGGGCGAGGCGACGTCGGGAATCGAGGTGCGTCCCGCGGTCGGCGCGCTCCCGGGCACGTGCACCCTCTACTTCTCGCTGCCCCCGGTTCCGGGGGTGCCGGACGACGCCGCTGGGCGGTGGGGGCACGTCTCGTACCTCGACGGGGCGGGCGGAACGGGCGACTCCGCCGCCGGCGACGACTGCGCGGAGGCCCGCACCGTGCTCGGATCGGTCGCGGACAGGCTGCGCACCCCGGTGCCGGTGCGTTCGGATATCCCTCTCGCACAGCAGGATCCGTGCCGGGCGATCGAGAAGATGTCCGGACGGGGAGTAGAGACATTCGCCCCCGGCAGCCGTCCCTACGAGTGCCTTCTGACCCTCCGCGGCGGCGACGCGGCGTCCGTGCAACTGGCGCTGTCGCCCGAACCGTCGCAGACCGGCGGCCCCGAATCGGTCGAACTCGACGGCAAGACGTTCACGTACTTCCGGGACGCACTCGAATGCCACTACTACTTCTACCCGGGTGCGGTGTTCGACACGAACCGGCCGTCGAGTCCGGTGAGCGAACGGGACAAACGCAGCAATCGGCTGACGGCGTCCGTGGCGGCGTCCGCGCCTAGCTGCGACGACGCGGAAACGCTGGTGCTCGCCGCGGCCGAAATGTTCGACTACTGACATGAACACACAGGTCGATGTCGCCCGGGCCTACCTGGACGCGTTGCTCAGCCACGACGGCAACTCGGTGCCCATCGAGCCGCGGGCTGTGCGGTACGAGGTGGGGCTGAAGACGGCATTCTCCGGAAATCACCTGCGCCGAAGCCTGTCCGGCGGTCCCCAGTACCGGGTGATCCGGGCGATCCGCGACTGTGTGTGGTCGGTCGACGGCGAAAACGTCACCGTCGACTACCTCCTCGACGCCGGACTGTTCGGCCGCACCCTCGTGACGGTCCGGGTGGTCGAGACGTTCCGGATCCCGCAGGGCGACCTGCGTATCCACCGTATCGACGCGAAGATCCGGCGCCCCTGATCGGGCGCCGAACCGTCTGTCGTGCAGGGCCTTCCGCACGTGAGTGGCATTGTGTGCCCCGGCACGCTTTGCCACTCACGTGGGGTCAGTCGAGCGTCTCGTGTGCTGCCGGAACGGAACCCAGGCGGCCGGCCTGGAAGTCCTCGAACGCCTGCAGCACCTCGGCCTTGGTGTTCATGACGAACGGTCCGGCCATCGCGACGGGCTCGCGGATCGGCTTGCCGCCGAGGAGGAACACCTCGAAGGACTTGGTCCGCGAATCCTGTGTGTCGGCCGCGGCGATCGTCAGGGTGTCACCGCGCCCGTAGACGGCCGTCTGGCCCATGCGGATCGGACGGCGCTCGGACCCGACGAGCCCCTCGCCCGCGAGGACGTAGGCGAGCGCGTTGAACTCGGGGTTCCACGGCAGCGTCAGGCTGGCGCCCGGTGCGATCGTCGCGTGGACGAGGCTGATCGGCGTGTACGTGGACCCGGGTCCGTGGTGTCCGTCCACGTCGCCGGCGATCACGCGAACGAGCGCGCCGCCATCCGTCGAGGACAGCAGGGCCACCTTTTGACCGGTGATGTCCTGGTAGCGGGGCGCGGCCATCTTGTGGTCGCGCGGCAGGTTCACCCACAGCTGGACGCCGTGGAACAGGCCACCGCTCATCACCAGGTGCTCGGGTGGGGTCTCGATGTGCAGGATGCCGCCGCCCGCGGTCATCCACTGGGTGTCGCCGCCACCGATGGTCCCGCCGCCGCCGTTGGAATCCTGATGCTCCATGATGCCGTCGATCATGTAGGTGACGGTCTCGAAGCCGCGGTGCGGATGCCACGGTGTCCCCTTGGGTTCACCGGGTGCGTAGTCGACCTCGCCCATCTGGTCCATGTGGATGAACGGGTCGAGGGCCGACAGGTCGATGCCTGCGAACGCGCGGCGGACGGGGAAGCCTTCGCCCTCGTATCCGACGGGAGCGGTGGTGAGCGAACGGACCGGGCGGTCGACGGCGTCGGGAGCGGGTGCGTCGATACGCGGCAGGGCAAGGATGTTGTCGACCGTCACGGCAGGCATGGGGTGTCTCCTCGTACTCAGGTAATTGATTGTTCAACTACTTCATGGTGTGTAACACCCGCTGCGTCCAGGTATTCCCAAGGCAGCGGCTCCGCCACCCGTGCGCCTTTTTGGTAGCTCCGACAACCAGAAAGGCGCACGGGCGCGAAGCGCCTACTAGTTGAGAACGTTCTCGTGATCGGGGCAGTACCGCGTGATCGCGCCGATGATGTACGGGTAGACGCCGTCGTTGGTGAGCATCGGCGTCCACTCCTCACGCACCTGATCGAGGGGCTTGCCTGCGTCGAGGGCGGTGCAGATCTCACCGGCCTGATGGACCGCCAGGTCGTCGTTGGTGACGGTCTGGTTGTTCGCACGCAGGTAGGCCAGGTAGTCGGCGGCCGTCTGCGGGTCGTCGGCGACCGAGAACACGCGGCTGCCGGGGGCGGTGGCGGCAGTCGTCCTCGCCGCAACGGAAGCCGAGGCGGACGTCGTCTCGGGGGCGGCGGCGGTGTCGCTGTCGCCACCGCAGGCGGTGAGGAGTGCCGCGGAGCAGACGGTGAGGGCGGTCAGAGCAAGGGTGCGGCGCATGGGGCGTGTGATTCCTTTCGAGGCCTGTGACGGCGACGATCGTATCGCCTGCGGGGCCGGTGTTCCCGGCGGCGATCACCCGCACTGTTCCGGGTCAGAGACCGCGGTCGATGAGGTCGAGGATCTCCTCACTCGTCGCGGCGTGAATCTTGTCGACCGCGGCCGCATGTGCATCGTCGGACGTGCCGACCTCCGCCAGCAGACTTCCGAGGCGCTGCGCGATGGCCGACCGCGCCTCGCTGTCCTCGCCGAGTTCGGCGATGGTCGCGCGAAGCCGGTCGACGTCGGCGAGAGCGACGGACATCGGATCCGGGACGAGTTCCGAGCGCAGGAACTCGGCGACGGCACGCGGACTCGGGTGGTCGAACACCATTGTCGGCGGCAACCGCAGCCCCGTGGCGGCACCGAGATGATTGCGGAGCGCCACGGCCGCCAGTGAATCGAAGCCGAGTTCCTTGAACGCCTGGTCGGGGTCCACCGAGTCCGATGCGTCGTAGCCGAGCACCGTGGCTGCCCCGCCCCGCACCAGATCGAGCATCAGGTGCCGCTGTTCGGGGATCGACCGGTCGGCGAGGCGCTGCGCCCAATCCGACGGCCCGGACCCGCTCGCTCCGGTCACGACCGCGTCCGACCCCGCGGCGTGCGGCCGCGATTCCCGGATCAGGCCACGCAGCGGGGCGGGAACGTACGGTGCGGCCGAACCGGAGTGGTCGAACCGTGCGGCCGCGACCGTGGGTGCACCGGCAGCCAGCGCGCTGTCGAAGAGGGCCAGGCCGTCGGCTGCGGGCATCGGAATCATTCCGCTGAGGCGGGCTCGGGCGAGGTCGATCGCGCCGAGGTTGTCGGTCATGGCGCTGGGTGTCGCCCACATGCCCCACGCGATCGAGAGCCCGGGCAGCCCGAGGGCGTGACGGTGATGGGCGAGGGCGTCGAGGAACATGTTCGCGGCCGCGTAGTTCGCCTGCCCGGGAGCGCCGAGGATGCCGGCGAGCGACGAGAACATGACGAACGCCCGAACGTCGCTGTTCGCGGTCAGCCGGTGCAGGTTCCAGGCCGCGTCGACCTTCGGCCGCAGGACCGCGTCGAGCCGCTCGGGGGTGAGCGACGCGAGGGTGCCGTCGTCGATCACGCCGGCCGCGTGGATCACCGCCGTGAGTGGGTGTTCGGGCGGTATTCCGGCCAGCAGCGCGGCGACCGCCGACTCGTCCGCGGTGTCGCAGGCGACGATGCTCACCTCGGCGCCCAGACCGCTCAGTTCGCGGCGCAGTGGGTCGCTGCCCTCGGCGTCGGGTCCGCGCCGGCTGGTCAGCAGCACGTGCCGTGCCCCGTGCCCGGTCACCAGGTGCCGGGCCACGAGAGATCCGACCGTGCCGGTGCCGCCGGTGACCAGAACGGTGCCGCCGGGATCGAACGCTGTCGATTCGTCGACGGCGGGCATGCGCCGCAACCGAGGTGCGCGCAAGGTGCCGGTCCGGGCCGCCGATTGCGGTTCCCCGCTCGCCAATGCCGACGTGATCGCGGCCTCGGCGTCGGATGCGTCGTCGAGGTCGATCAGCACGAACCGGTCCGGGTTCTCGTTCTGTGCGGAGCCGACGAGACCCCACACCGCCGCGGCGGCGAGGTCGGGACGGGCGTCGTGGTCCTGCCCGTCGTCGGTGACCATGGCGTTGCGCGTCACGATCACTAGCGGGTTGTCGGCGACGGCCTCGTCGTCGAGCCACTCCTGGAGCAGTCGCAGTACCCGAGCGCACAGGTCGTGGGCCGCGTCCGGACCGTGG
This sequence comes from Rhodococcus sp. NPDC059968, assembly GCF_042738615.1. Taxonomy (NCBI): domain Bacteria; kingdom Bacillati; phylum Actinomycetota; class Actinomycetes; order Mycobacteriales; family Nocardiaceae; genus Rhodococcus; species Rhodococcus sp. NPDC059968. The sequence goes on along the minus strand of NZ_JBHWUE010000002.1, from coordinate 64,795 downwards.
TCACCCTCGGTCGCACACCCGACCAGCACCGTCCACGGACGCAGGTCGTCGTCGTCCGGCCTGGACTCCATCGCGGTCCGCAACGCCTCGAGGTCGGGGTAACGCGGGAACGTCGAACCCACACCCGGGTCGCCGAACCCCTCGGCGCCGAGGACGACCGCCGGTCCGAGGGGCCGTTCGGACGAGGCCACCTCCACCGGGATCCAGGCCGCCCGGTGCAGTCGCAGAGACGCCGACCTGCCCGCGTCCTGCCCGTCGACCGCCCGCTGGGCCACCCGCAGCGCATCGACGGTCAGCACCGGCTCGCCCGCGGGGTCGACGGCGGCAACGCGGTACCGTCCGTCCTCGTCGGGAGTGAACCGGGCGGTCATCGCCTCTGCGCCGACGGTGTGCAGACGGATCCCCGACCAGGTCAGCGGCCAGCCGTCCCACCCGAGGAGCGGTTCGATGGCCGCCTGCAGCAGTTCCGGGTGGATGCCGAATCCACTCGTGTCGGTGCCCTCGTCGAGGCGCACCTCGGTCTCGGTGTCGCCCGGGTCCTGGTGCGGCACTCCGGCGGCAGGGCCGACGACGTCGTCGATCGTCGCCGAGGCGTTCCGAACCCAGCTGTCCGGACCGTCGATGTCTCCCGGCTTCGACGAGATCGTGACGGTGCGAGCGCCGTCGGTGCCGGGCGGAGAGACGAGCACGCGAATCGAGGCCAGTCCCGATGGCGGGAGGACGAGCGGCTGGTGCAGGGTGAGTTCGTCGATGTGGTCGAGACCGACATAGTGGGCCGCGTGCAAGGCGAGTTCGACCGGCACCGCAGGCAACAGCGTCTTCGCGTCGCCGGTCGACGGCTGGTCGCCGTCGTCGATCGTCGGTGGCACGAGCCATGGATCCCGGTGCAGCGACAGCTGTCCGGTGAACAGTGTCGAGTCGTCGTCGAGCGTGACCGCGGCACCGAGCAGCGGATGATCGGCCGGGGTCAGACCCAGTTCGGTCGGATCGCCGGTGTGCCGGGTGGACGCCGTCGGCCAGTAGGAGCGGCGCTGGAATGCATAGGTGGGCAGGGCCACCCGGCGGCGACCGGGCAGTACCCGGTCCCAGTCGATCGTTGCGCCCTGCACGTAGGCGGCGGCGACCGCCTCGATGATCCCGTGTGTTTCGTCCCCGCGCCCGGGCAGCGTGGCGATCGTGTTCGGGACGACCTCGGCAGCCAGTGCCGCCAGGGCCGCGCCGGGACCGACTTCGACGAGGCGGGTGACGCCGAGTTCGTCGAGGGCGCAGACGCCGTCGTGGAAACGCACCGCGTGCCGGATGTGTCGGGTCCAATACTCCGGGGACATGAGTTCGTCGGCGGTGGCGACGCGCCCGGTGACGTTGGAGACGACCGGAATCTTCGGCGGCTGCACCGTCAGCCTCGCCACCACGGCGGCGAACTGGTCGAGGATGGGGTCCATCAGGGTCGAATGGAAGGCCCGCTCGACCCGCAGGGTCGTGGTCTTCAGTCCGGCGGAGGACAGTTCGGATGCGACGGCGTGCACGTCGCGTTCGGCGCCCGCGAGAACGACGGATTCGGCGCCGTTGACGGCCGCGAGATCGACGCGGCCGTCGATCCGCGGCAGGATGTCCTCCTCGCGTGCCCGTACGGCGATCATCAGACCCGGTTTGGTCGACTGCATCAACCGCCCACGGTCACCCACCAGAGCGGCGGCATCGGGCAGGCTGAACACCCCCGCGACGTGTGCCGCGGTGATCTCGCCGATCGAATGGCCGATCACATAGTCGGGCGTGATGCCCCAGTCCCGCAGCAGCCGATAGAGCGCGACCTCGATGGCGAACAGTGCCGGTTGGGTGTACTCGGTGCTGTCGAGCTTCGCGCCGCCACCGTCCGACTCGTCCCAGATTACTTGCCGTACGGGGGTTTCCACGTGCTCGTCGAGTGCGGAGCACACCTCGTCCAGTGCCCTCGCGAACACCGGGTAGGCGTCGTAGAGGCCGCGGCCCATCCCGATGCGTTGAGCACCCTGGCCGGTGAACATGAAGGCCGTCTTGCCGCGGGCGCTCGTCCCGGTGACGACGTTGCCGCCGGGTCGACTCGTGACGATCCGGGCGAGGCCGTCGCGCAGGTCGGCCAGTGTTTCTCCGATCACCGCGGCGCGGTGGGTGAAACCGGATCGGGTGGTGGCCAGCGAGTAGGCGAGGTCGGCCGGATCCGGGAGTTCGGACTCGTCCGTGTCGAGAAACTCCGCCAGCCGGGTGGCCTGTGCCCGCATTGCATCCCCGGTCTTTCCGGAGATCACCCAGACCAGTGGTGACGCCGACGGCGGCGAGACCTCCGGCGCCGCGTCCTCGGGCGGCTGTTCGAGGATCATGTGTGAGTTGGTGCCGCTGATGCCGAACGACGAGACGGCCGCCCGACGGGGCCGTCCGGTCTCCGGCCAGGCAACCGATTCGGCGAGCAGCGAGACCTCGCCCGCGGTCCAGTCGACGTGCCGGGTGGGGACGTCGCCGTGCAGGCTCGGTGGCAGCACCCCGTGCCGCATCGCCATCACCATCTTGATCACGCCTGCGACGCCCGCCGCCGCCTGGGAGTGGCCGATGTTCGACTTGACGGAGCCGAGCCAGAGCGGCCGGCCCTCCCGGCCCTGCCCGTACGCGGCCAGCAGCGCCTGCGCCTCGATCGGGTCGCCGAGCGTCGTGCCGGTGCCGTGTGCCTCCACGGCGTCGATGTCTGTGGGGCCGAGCGCGGCGTCGGCCAGCGCTTGGCGGATGACCCGTTCCTGGGACGGCCCGTTCGGGGCGGTCAATCCGTTGGACGCCCCGTCCTGGTTGACCGCCGATCCGCGGATGATCGCCAGCACCCGGTGGCCGTTGCGCCGGGCGTCGCTGAGCCGCTCCAGCACCACCATTCCCGCGCCCTCGCTGAGCCCGGTGCCGTCGGCCCGGTCGGAGAACGGCTTGCAGCGTCCGTCCGAGGCGAGCCCGCGCTGGCGGCTGAACTCGATCAGCACACCGGGTGTGGCCATCACCGTCGCCCCACCGGCCAGCGCCAGCGTGCATTCCCCGTCGCGGAGCGCCCGCGCCGCGAGATGCATGGCCACCAGCGACGACGAGCAGGCCGTGTCCACGGTGACCGCGGGACCGGTGAAGCCGAGGGAGTAGGAGATCCGGCCGGACGCCACGCTGTTGCTCGTCCCGGTCATCAGATAGCCCTCGGCGTCGACGTTGCGCTGAGTCATCAGATGGAAGCCGTAGTCGCCGCCCATCAGCCCGACGTACACGCCGGTGTCGGTGAGGCCGGGAGCGGTCGGCCGGATTCCTGCCTGCTCCAAGGCTTCCCAGGCGCTCTCGAGGAGCAGCCGGTGCTGCGGGTCCATCGCGATCGCCTCGCGCGGGCTGATGCCGAAGAACGCGGCATCGAATTCGTCTGCGTCGTAGAGGAACCCGCCCTCCTTCATGTACGTGGTACCGGCCCGGTTCGGGTCGGGGTCGTACACCTCGTCGAGATTCCAGCCCCGGTTGTGAGGGTACGCGCCCACGGCGTTGCGGCCGTCGCGGACGAGCCGCCACAGGTCCTCCGGGCAGTACACCTTGCCGGGGTATCTGCACGCCATTCCCACAATCACGATCGGATCGTCGTCCCTGCGGGCACGTGTCGGACCGGCCGGCTGCGGAGCCGCATCGTCCCCGAGCAGGCGCGCCACCAGTTCCTGCGTCAGCGCGTCTGCGGTGGGATGGTCGAACACCACCGTCGCGGCCAGTCGCACACCGGTGGCGGTCGCCAGCTGATTGCGCAGTTGCACGGCGGTCAGCGAGTCGAAACCGAGTTGCTTGAAGGCACGTTCCGGGTCGATCGCCTCCTTGCCTTCGTGACCCAGTACGGCCGCCACGTGGGTGGTGACGATGTCCAGCACCCGGCTGTGCCGCTCGCCGGGGTCCAGTGCCCGCAACTCCTCGGCCAGGCCGGTCGGGGAATCGGCGGCAGCGGTGCGGCGACGACGGACCCCGAGCACCCGGCGCAGGATCGGCGGCAGCGACTCACCCTCGGATCGAGAGGCCCGCGTCGAGAGCCGGATCGGCACGATCAACGGACGGTTCACGGCGAGAGCAGCGTCGAACAGGGCCAGACCCGACTCCGGGCTGATGGTGTCGATGCCGCTGCGCTGCAACCGGTCGAGATCGGCCGCATTCAGATGGGACGTCATCCCGCTGGGCCGGTCCCACAGTCCCCAGGCCATGGACGTCGCGGGCAGCCCGCGGGCGCGGCGGTGCTGCGCGAGTGCGTCGAGGAAGACATTCGCCGCCGCATAGTTCGCCTGGCCTGCGCCGCCGAGCACACCCGCCGCGGAGGAGAACAGTACGAACGCCGACAAGTTGCGATCCCGGGTGAGTTCGTGCAGATGCCAGGCACCGTCCACCTTGGGACGAAGGACGGCGTGCAACTGGTCCTCGGTCAAGCTGGCGGCGGTGGCGTCCTCGAGCACCCCGGCGGCGTGGATCACGCCGGACAGGTCGGGAATGCCGGCAAGGAGAGCGGCCACCGCGGCGCGGTCGGCCACGTCGCAGGCGGCAGCTCTGACCTCCACCCCCGACTCGGCGAAGTCGGCACGCAGTTCGGCCGCCCCCTCGGCATCGAGCGCGTGCCGGCCGGTCAGCACCAGTCGGCGCACCCCGTGCCGCGCGACGAGGTGACGGGCGATCAGTCTGCCGATGGTCCCGGTGCCGCCGGTGATCAGGACCGTGCCGTCCGGGCCGAAGAGTGCGGGTCCCGGTTCGGGCGCCGCCGCGGCGGGCGCCGCCGCGGCGGGCGTCACCGCGGCGAGCATGGGCGCCAGCAACACACCGTCCCGGATGGCCAGCTGAGGCTCGTTGCAGGCCAGGGCCATGGAGATCAACGAAGGATCACCGGCGGGCACGTCCAGGTCGACCAGCGTGATGCGGTCCGGGTGCTCGTTCTGCACCGCGCCGATCAGCCCCCACACGGGGGCGGCAGACACGTCGTCGACCGGTTCGTCGTCGCGGACCGCCACCGCGAGCCTCGTCGTGACCAGCAAGCGAGTCTCGGCCAGGCGATCCTCGCGGAGCCAGGACTGGACCGCCCGCAACGTCGCCTCCGCGGCGGCGTGCGCACGAGCGGGGATGTCCGGTTCGTCGCCCGGATCGCGGTCGAGCCACAGCACGCGACCTTCCGGATCACCGCCGGCAAGCGCCTCCTCGAGCGGCATCAGGTCCGCCGGAGCCGTGCTGGACGCACCCACCGGCATCCAGTCCACGCGGTAGAGGCTGTCCCGGACCCGGGCGGCAGGCACACCCGCGTCCCCGAGCGGCCGCAGCGCCAGCGATTCGGCGGTCAGCACCGGTCTGCCTGCCGCGTCGTACGCGGAGACCCGGTAGCGCTCGGGTCCGGTCGTGGTGACGTGAACGCGCAAGGCGGTGGCGCCCACCGCGTGCAGTTGCACCTTGTCCCAGGCGAACGGCAGCCGGACACCGGAGTCTGCGGCTCCGAGCGCAATCACGTGCAGCGCCGCGTCGAGCACCGCCGGGTGGATCCCGTATCCCGCGACCGCCGCAACCGGGTCCTCTCCGCTCAGTCGCACCTCGCCGTACAGGTCGTCGCCGCGCCGCCAGGCCGCCCGGAGACCACGGAAGGCCGGGCCGTACTCGTAGCCGGCATCGTCGAGCACGTCGTACAGACCTCGGACGTCGATCGGCGTCGAATCGGCAGGCGGCCATTGCTGTTCGGGGAAGTCGGCGGTGTCCACGGCCACCGTGAGCGTGCCGGTGGCGTGCCGGGTCCACGGGGTGTCCTGCGCGGCATCGGCAGGCCGGGAGTGCACCGACACCGTGGATCGACCCGATTCGCCGTCGGCGAGCACGCTCACCTGCAATGCTGCCTCACCCTCGGCGGGAATCACCAGGGGTGCTTCGATGGTGAGTTCTTCGAGCCGGCCGCACCCCACGCGGTTCCCCGCGTGCAGGGCGAGCTCCACGAAAGCCGTGCCCGGCAGAATGACCGTGCCGCTGACACCGTGGTCGCTCAGCCATGGAAGGCGTTGTGGCGACAGCAGACCCGTGAACACCGCGCCCCGGCCGTCACCGAGCTCGACCGACGCGGCGAGCATCGGATGCCCCCCCGTTTCCATTCCCGTCGACGCGAAATCGCCTTGCGGCACCGGACTTTCCAGCCAGTAGCGGCGGTGCTGGAAGGCGTACGTGGGGAGGTCCACCCACTGCTGCCGATCGTCGTGCCGAGCCCAGCTCACCCGATCCCACTCGACATGCAGTCCGTACACCTGCGCCTCGGCGAGTGCGGCGGTGAACTGGCGCAGGCCCGCGCGGTCGCGCCGGATGGTCCCGATGGCTCGGCCGGCGACGCCCGCCGCGTCGAGGGTTTCCTGCAACGGCACGGTCAGGACGGGGTGGCTGCACGACTCGACGAACAGTCGATACCCGTCCGCGGCCAGCGATCTCGTCGCCTGTTCGAACCGGACCGTCCGTCGCAGATTGCGGTACCAGTAGTCCGCGTCGAGTGCGGTGCCGTCCAGCACACCACCGGTCACCGACGAGTAGAACGGAATTCGCGACCGGCGGGGAGTGATGGACGCGAGGACATCGAGAATGGGTTCACGCAGGACGGAGACGTCCGCGCAGTGCGACGCGTACTCCACCGCGATCCGCCTGGCCTGGACGCCGTCGCCCTGCAACTGCCCGATCAGGGCGTCGAGGGCGTCGACGGGTCCGGAGATCACCGTCGCGGACGGCCCGTTCATCGCCGCGACCTCGACGGCGCCCGCCCAGGGCTGAATCTTCTCCCGCACGGTGTCCGCCGGCAGTGCCACCGAGGCCATCCCGCCGCCCCGCCGGGCCGACGCGCCGATCACCCTGCTGCGCGCGGCCACGACGAGCGCTGCGTCCGAAAGGCTCAGCGCGCCCGAGACATAGGCGGCCGCGATCTCGCCCTGCGAATGTCCGACGACGGCCGCCGGTTCGACGCCGTGGGAACGCCACAGTTCCGCGAGACCGACCATCATCGCGAACAGCGCCGGTTGCACCACGTCGACCCGGTCCAGCGCCGCGGGATCGCGGTCGCGCAACACGTCCAGCAGCGAGAAGTTGGTGTACGGGGCCAGCGCGTCGGCGCACTCCCGCACGGTGTCGGCGAACACCGGCGACGTGTCCAGGAGTTCGGTGGCCATGCCCACCCACTGCGAACCCTGGCCGGGGAAGACGAACACCGGCCGGTCGCCGGCTTCCAACGCCACGCCGGTGACGACGTCGGCGCTGGGCGCGCCTCGGCTGAGTACGTCGAGGCCGTTCAGCAGGCCCTGAGGGCGCGCGCCGATCACCGCGGCGCGGTGATCGAATGTGGCACGCGAACCCAGCAGTGCGCCTGCCACCGCGGCGGGCGTCAAGCCGGGGTGCTCGGTGACGTAGTCGCGCAACCGCTCGGCCTGGGCGCGCAGTGCGAGCTCGGTGTGACCCGAGACGAACCAGGCCACGACTTCGTCCGGGGGAGTAAACGATTCACCCGCCGGTGGCTCGACCGGTGGGGACTCCTCCAGGACGACGTGTGCGTTGGTGCCGCTGATGCCGAACGACGAGACCGCCGCCCGCCGGGGCCGAGCGGACCCCGGCCACTCCCGATTCTCGGTGAGCAACGAGACCGAACCGGCGGACCAGTCGACGTGCGGTGTCGGCCGGTCGACGTGCAGTGTCTTCGGCAGGACGCCGTGCCGCATCGCCATGATCATCTTGATCACCCCGGCGACGCCGGCGGCCGCCTGGGTGTGCCCGAGGTTCGACTTCACCGAGCCGAGCCACAGCGGCCGGTCGGCGGGGCGGTCGCGGCCGTAACCGGCCAGCAGGGCGGACGCCTCGATCGGATCGCCCAGTTTCGTGCCGGTGCCGTGCGCCTCGACCACGTCGACATCGCCCGGGCCGATTCCCGCATTGGCCAGAGCCTGCGCGATCACCCGCTCCTGAGCCTGCCGGTTCGGGGCGGTCAGGCCGTTGCTGGCGCCGTCCTGGTTCACCGCGCTGCCGCGGATGACGGCCAGTATCCGGCGACCCTTGCGCTCTGCGTCGGACAGTCGTTCCAACGCGACCATCCCCGCGCCCTCGCCCCACGCCGTGCCGTCCGCTGCGGCGGAGAATGCCTTGCACCGGCCGTCCCGGGCCAGTCCGCGCTGGCGGCTGAACTCCACGAACACCGCGGGGGTCGCCATGACAGTCGCCCCGCCCGCCAGCGCCAGCTCGCACTCGCCGCTGCGCAGCGCCTGCATGGCGAGGTGGATGGACACCAACGACGACGAGCACGCGGTGTCCACCGTGATCGCGGGCCCGTTCAGGCCGAAGCTGTAGGCCACGCGGCCGGACGCGACGCTCATGGCGTTGCCGGTGATGAAGTACCCCTCGAGGTCTTCGGGCGGCATGCCGCCCGCTCGCGCCGCGTAGTCGATGCCGGACAGCCCGGTGAAGACGCCGACCTGGCGGCCGTGCACCGACCGCGGATCGATGCCGGCATGTTCGAACGTCTCCCAGCTCGTCTCGAGGAGAAGTCGCTGCTGCGGGTCCATCGCCAGCGCCTCGCGCGGCGAGATGCCGAAGACCTCGGGGTCGAACCCCGCCGGGTCGTCGAGGAAGCTGCCCTGCACCGTGTAGGTCTTGCCGGCCTGCTCCGCCGTCGGATCGTAGAGGTCCGCCAGGCCCCAGCCCCGGTCGTCGGGGAACCCCGCGACGGTGTCGGTGCCCGACTCCACCAGGCGCCACAGGTCCTGCGGCGATCGCACCCCGCCGGGGTACCGGCAGCCCATACCGATGACGGCGATCGGTTCGCGGCTCACGCCCTCGACCTCGCGGAGCTTTTCCCGCGCTTGGTAGAGCTCCGCGGTGACTCGCTTCAGATAGTCGAGGAGCTTCGCCTGATCGGCCATATCGGGGGTCCTATCCGAGATCCGCCGTACGTAGCGCGGAAACCTCGATTGTATCCGCCACCACCATGCGGAGGCAGCGGTCCGAGCATCACCTTCGATCGATCTCCCTGGTCAATTCGGCCAGGCCACATGGGGTACCCGCCCTTGCTCCGGTCCACACCACTTCCGGTTATTCGGCTGCCCGCCGAGCGCTCGTGGAGGTAGTGTGGCGACTCCGAGCAGGATCCGTATCGAGGAGGTGAGACCGGTGTCCGTTCGTTCAGGTCGGGTGCTCTCACTTCGCGACCGCGCGGTCGTACCGACATAAGGTGACCGGGAGAGCGCCCCTCGGCATTCCGGAAGGCTCTCCCATGTCAGTGTCTCTCTCACCGTCCCTCGAATTCGTTCTCGTCACGAGGCTTCGCGCCGCCGGCTGTGTGTTCGCCGAGGACGAGGCCCGCTTGATCGTCTCCGCGGCCCGGACGTCCGACGAACTCGCGTCGATGCTGGACCGCCGCGTCGCCGGTGTCCCCCTCGAACACGTCCTCGGCTGGGCCGAGTTCTGCGGGCTCCGGATCGCAGTCGATCCGCGGGTGTTCGTGCCGCGTCGTCGTACCGCGTTCCTCGTCGAGCAGGCCGCCGCCCTCGCGTGCCCGCACGCTGTCGTGGTCGACCTGTGCTGCGGTTCGGGCGCGGTGGGGGCCGCGCTCGCCGAGACGCTCGACGGCATCGAGTTGTACGCGGTGGACATCGACCCCGCCGCCGTCCGCTGCGCGCGACGCAACGTCGCGGACCCCGGCCGGGTGTTCGAGGGCGACCTGTACGAACCCTTGCCCACCACGCTGAGGGGAGGCATCGACATCCTGGTGGCCAACGCCCCGTACGTGCCCACCGACGCGATCCGGTTGATGCCACCGGAGGCGCGGTTCCACGAACCACGGGTCTCACTCGACGGTGGCGTGGACGGGCTCGACATCCAGCGGCGGGTGACCCTCGCGGCGCGCGACTGGCTCGCGCCCGGTGGTCATCTACTGATCGAGACCAGCGAGAGTCAGGCCCCTCTCACCGCGAAGGCTTTCGCGGATGCCGGGTTGACCACCCGGATCGAGACGTCGGACGACATGGACGCCACCGTCGTCGTCGGCGCCCACCCCACGTGAGTGCCGAAGCGTCCCGGGGCACGCATTGTCACTCACGTGCGGATCGGCCCGGCTCCCCGCCTTCGATCCGCACGCAGCAGTACCCCTCGGCGGGTGCCAATGTGGCGCGGCGATCCTCGCATCCCGCGCCGTCGAGGAGTCCGGACAGCAGCGCGAGGTTCATTCCGCACACCATGTCCGTGTGCTGCCGGGCGAGCGCGTGGAACGGGCAGTTGACCAGGACGATGGTGCCGTCGGCGAGGCGCGGTTCGTAACCGCACGTCGCGAGCGCCGCGACCAGGTCGGCGTCCGTGCATCCCGTGTCGGCGCCGAGGCCGCGGCCGAAGTCCTGCGCAAGCGCCGCGAGGGCGGCCCGCGGTGATGTGCCGGTGGCATCGGCGTCCTCGATCGCCCGGGCGAACAACTCCCCGGCGAGCGCGTACGCACGCTCGGGCAGGTGTACGGAGAACTCACGGTCGGATCGTCGGTAGAGCTTGGCGGGCCGTCCCGCGCCCGGACCCGAGCGTCCCCCGCGCCGCGCGAACTCGACCGCCAGCAGCCCCTCGTCGGCCAGCTTCTCGAGATGGAACGCGGACGTCGAGCGGGCGAGGCCCAGCGCCTCGGCGACGTCGTCGCGGCTGACCGGCGTCATCTGCGCGCGCACGTGGTCGTACACCCGCCTGCGCACCGGCTCGTCGAGGGAGGAGACGGCGGAGACGTCCGAGCGTGGAGTGTCATCCATGGACCCATTGTAAAACCGAAAATCGTTGACTTAATTCTGCCGGGAATTCTATAGTCAATACACATAGATTTTAGAAGGAGTCGTCATGACTACCAACACACCCCACGAGGTCAGCCACGGTTCGCACACCCTGGCCGACCCCGGCTATCAGGCCTTTCTCGTGCTGCGCACGGTCTTCACCGTGGCGCCCATCCTGTTCGGGCTGGACAAGTTCACGAACTGGCTCACCGACTGGCCGAACTACCTGGCGCCGTGGATCGACGGCATCCTGCCGGGAACGGCGCAGCAGGGCATGTACGCCGTCGGCGTGATCGAAGTGGTCGCAGGAATCCTCGTCGCCGTGGCGCCGCGGATCGGTGCCTGGGTCGTCGCGGCCTGGCTGGCCGGGATCATCGTCAACCTGGTCACGCTGTCCGGGTACTACGACGTCGCACTGCGCGACTTCGGGTTGCTTGCCGGTGCCGTCGCCCTCGCCCTGCTCGCCGCGGAGTACGGGCGCCCGCTCCACCACCCCCACACCTGATCGGTACCGCGCACCCGACGTGAGATGCACCTCATCGACTGTTTCGAGTGACTCGACCGCTCGTAGTCTGTGTGGTCGTGTCGGTAGGAGCGCAGGACCAGGGAACCGGGTCGCGGGATAGCGGTGTGCCGATCCCTGCGCCGGCCCCGGCACGGTCGTTGCTTCTGGGGGTGCCCAAGCATGGCCGGCGCTGGCCGGGCGTGGTCCGCGCCGGGGTGGCGGCGTGTCTGCCCGCGCTGGCGGGGGTCGCGCTCGGACACTCTGCGGTCGCCGCGACGGCGACGCTGGGAGCCTTCGCCGTCGTCTACGGCGAGGGCAGGGCGTACCGGGTGCGGTGGCGGGTGGTCTCGATCGCCGCCGCTGTGATGGTCCTCCTGGCCGGTGTCGGCGCCGCGGTCGGCGCGTTCGTGCACGACGTGACCGCGGCGGGCGGTTCCCCGCTGTGGGGGATGGCGCTCGTCCTCGCGATGACCGTCGTCGTCGCCGTCTGCGCCTTCGTCGTCGACGGGCTGCGGCTGGGAGCGCCGGGTGCTTTCCTTCCGCTGCTCACGGTGGAGATCTCGTCCGCGCTGCCCGCCCTCGGTGTCTCCGTGGTGGAGGTGACGTCCTGGGCGGCGGTCGGTGCGGTGTCGGCGTTGCTCGTGTCGATGTCGGGGCTGCTCGCGCGCCCACGCACCCCCGAGCGTGCCGCGGTCGCGGCCGCTGTCGGGGCAGTCGAGGCCGCACTCTCCGACACGCTCGCACCGAATTCCCGCCGGGACGCGGTGCGGTCGCTGCACGCCGCGTGGCAGTGCCTCCACGACGCCGCCCTCGTCGGCCGTGATCATCCGCTCACCCGCACGTTGCGTGCGGCTCACCTGCGGTGCGCGGCCGCGGTCGACGGTCTGGGCGCGGATCACGCCTCCGACGTCGACGACCTGCGGCCGCAGGTCCCGCTGCCCAGGCCGTCGATCCGCTACCGGCTCGCGCGGGCGGCTCATCTGCGGGGCCGATCCTGGACGATCGTCGCGCGACTGCTGGTCGCGTGCCCCGCCGCCGGTCTCCTGGCGCTGGGTCTCGGCGTCGGCAGGCCCGACTGGGCGGTGATCACCGCGGCGATGATCCTGCACCAGGGCCCCGACCGCGTGCTGGGGACGTACCGCGGGCTGCACCGGTTCTTCGGAACGGTGCTCGGACTCGTTCTGCTCGCCGCGCTGGCGACGCTCGACCTGCCGGCGGCCGCGCTGGTACTCGTCGTGGCGCTCCTGATGGCGGGGACGGAGGCCTTCCTCGTCCGCAACTACGGCCTGGCGATGGTGTTCATCACCCCGCTCGCGCTGGTTCTCGGCGGCCTCGGAACCCACGTCGACCTCGTCGTCGTCACCCGGGACCGGCTTCTCGAGACCGTCCTGGGCGTGGCGGTGGCGATCCTCGTGCTGTGGACCGTGCTTCCGGGTTCGTACCGGCGGATCCTGCGCGACGCGGACGAACAGGTGGCCGGGACGATCGGGCGGCTCGGCGATGCGCGGGAACCGGCCGCCGTCGCGGAACTCTGCCGGGATCTCGAGTTCGATCTGCACAGTTCCACCACCGCCGCGATCACCGCCGCCCACACCGACCCGGCGTGGACCCGCGACCGGTGGCCCGAGCACCACCACCTCCACGAGCTCGGTTACCGAATCCTGACCCGGCACTTCGGACCTCGTCTTTAGCCGGTCGGCACCGGATCCCCGCTGTTAGGGTTCGTTGATGGGTCCTGTGACGGGAATCGGAACTGCAATTCGGGCCTCGTTGGCCGCGGCTCTCTGCGTCGGCATGCTGGCCGCGTGCGCGTCGGACGAGGAACCGGAGAGCGATCCGGCGGCCACGTGTGCGGACGTTCCCAACGGCACCCCGATCGCCAAGGCTCCACCGCCTCCCGGCCCGGCGCCGACCACCCAGAACCTCGCGACCAACCCCGAGATCGCAACGGTCTACCGCTCCGGGATGGTGCCGGTGAACACCGCGTCGTACGCGGTCTCCACCGCCAATCCCGTGTCGACGCAGGCCGCGTGTGAGGTGTTGCGGGACGGGGGCACGGCTGCCGACGCGCTGATCGTGGCCCAGACCGTTCTAGGGCTCGTCGAACCGCAGTCCTCCGGAATTGGGGGCGGGGCGTTCCTGCTCTACTACGACGCCGGGCAGAAGAGTGTCGAGGCGTACGACGGGCGCGAGGTCGCGCCGATGGCGGCGACGGAGAACTACCTGCGCTGGATCAGCGACACCGACCGCACCGAGCCAAAGCCGGACGCCCGGGCGAGCGGACGGTCCATCGGGGTTCCCGGGGTGGTGCGGATGCTCGAACTGGCGCACCGCGAGCACGGCCGGGACGAGTGGCGGGAACTGTTCGACCCGGCCGTCTCGCTCGCGGACCAGGGACTCGAGATCAGCCCCCGGATGGCCGGGCAGATCGCCGAGTCCGCACCCGATTTGGCGCTCGACGAGCCGTCGAAGGCGTACTTCCTCAATCCGGACGGCAGCCCCAAGCCGGCAGGCACGAAGCTGACGAACCCGGCCATGGCCAAGACGCTCGGTGCGATCGCGGCGGGCGGCGCCGACGCCTTCTACACCGGGGCAATCGCCCAGGGCATCGTCGATGCGACGGCGACGGCGACGGGCGGGCGCACCCCCGGACAGATGACTCTCGACGACCTCGCGAACTACCAGGGGAAGAAGCGGACGGCGCTGTGCACGCCGTATCGGGACCACGAGATCTGCGGCATGCCCAACCCGTCGTCCGGCGGCACGGCGGTCGCGGCGACGCTCGGCATCCTGGAGAACTTCGACCTGTCGGAGTACGGGCCCACGAACCTCGACGACAACGGCGGAAAGCCGACGGCGGAGGCCGTGCATCTCATCTCCGAGGCGGAGCGACTGGCGTACGCCGACCGGGACAAGTACGTCGCGGACTCCGATTTCGTTCCGCTGCCGGGAAATTCCCTCGACACGCTGCTGAACGACGACTACCTGAAGCAGCGGGCCGTCCTCATCGACCCCGGTAAGAGCATGGGCACCGCGCAACCAGGCAACTTCGGGCCGGTCCCCCTCGGTGTCCAGCCGCAGGACAAGGAACACGGCACCAGCCACATCTCGATCGCCGACAAATACGGGAACGTCGCGTCGATGACGACGACGGTGGAATCGGCGTTCGGCTCGTTCCACATGACGGACGGCTTCGTGCTCAACAATCAGCTCACCGACTTCTCGGCGCAGCCCGTCGGTCCGGACGGGACGCCGCTCGCCAACCGTGTCGAACCGGGTAAGCGGCCCCGCAGTTCGATGGCGCCGACGCTCGTCTTCGACCGCGGCAGCGACGGTTCGCGGGGAGACGTCCAATACGTCACGGGGTCGCCGGGCGGTTCGGTGATCATCCAGTTCGTGGTGAAAACGCTCGTGGGAATGCTGGATTGGGGTCTGAACCCGCAGCAGGCGGTGTCGGCGGTCGACTTCGGGGCGGCCAACACCCCGGTCACCGGCGTCGGCGGGGAGCATCCGAACATCAATGCGGCCAACGACGGCGCCGACGACCCGTTGATCGTGCAGTTGCGGGCGATGGGACACCAGGTGTCGGTCGCGCCGCAGTCCAGCGGGCTCAGTGCGCTGCAGCGCGAGGGCTCGGGGTGGGTCGGCGGCGCGGACCCACGACGGGAGGGCGCGGTGATGGGTGACGGTACGGGTTAGGCACCGCCACCGCCCGAATCACGCCTGCTCGACGAGCGGGGCCACCTTGGTGCCGAGCAGTTCGATCGCGCGCATCACCTTGTCGTGGGGCAGCGGCCCGACGCTGGGGTGCAGCATGAACCGCTCGATGCCCAGGGTGTCGCGCATACCGGCGATCTTCTCCGCCACCTGCTCGGGGTTGCCGAGCACGAGCGAACCGCCGGGTCCGCGCAGACCGTCGAATGCCTGCGGGTTCATCGGCGCCCATCCGCGTTCGCGTCCGAGGCCGGTCATGGCCGCGGCGTACGACGGGTAGAACTCCGAAACCGCCCGGTCCTCGGTGTCCGCGACGTAACCGTGCGCGTGGACGGCGATGGGCTGCGGTGCGTGCCCGCCTTCCGACACCGCACGGCGGTGCAGGTCGGCCAGCGGTGCGAAGCGGGCGGGTTGTCCGCCGATGATCGCGAGCGCCATCGGCAGGCCGAGCAGTCCGGCGCGGGCCACCGACTCGGGATTGCCGCCGACCCCGACCCAGATGGGAAGGGGCCGTTCGGGGCGGGGGTAGACGGACTGGTCTGTCAGCGCCGGCCGGTGCCGGCCCGACCAATTCACGGTCTCCGAGTCGCGGAGGGCGAGCAGCAGGCCGAGTTTCTCGACGAACAGGTCGTCGTAGTCGGCCAGGTCGTAACCGAAGAGCGGGAACGATTCGGTGAACGAGCCGCGACCGGCCATCACCTCGGCGCGTCCGTCGGAGATCAGGTCGAGGGTGGCGAATTCCTCGAACACCCGCACCGGGTCGTCGGAGCTCAGGACGGTGACCGCACTGGTCAATACGATGCGGGACGTCCGGGCGGCGGCGGCCGACAGCACGACCGCCGGCGCCGACGCGGCGAAGTCCGCCCGGTGGTGCTCACCGACGCCGTACACGTCGAGGCCGACCTGCTCGGCCAGGACGACCTCTTCGAGCAGATCCTTCAGGCGCTGCCGCGGCGACACCGCCCCGACCCCGCCGGAACCGACCTCCGCGAACGTCGTCAACCCGAGTTCCATGCGACACCCCTGATTCCAGATAGTTGAAGGATCAATTAGATGATATAACTGCGCGGCCGGACGGGATATTCCGTCCGATGATTCAGACCCGGGTGGGCGGGGAACCCGACGACCATGGCGAAATACCGAGTGATCGATCCCCTGGACGGCACCTGGGCGTTCTTCGACGACACCGAGGGCGCCACGGAGAAATAGAGGCACATCGTGCTCGCCAGCGACCCACGGAAAGTGGGCGTCGAGGAGGAATTTCACCTCATCGATCTGAAGACCCGGCGCCTGACCACCCGCGCGCCGGAGTTGCTGGCACGACTCCCCGACGACGTGTACGTCGACGAACTCCAGCAGTGCGTCGTCGAGGTCAACAGCGGTGTGTACGCCGACCTCGACGGCCTGCGGAACGATCTGCAGCGGCACCGCAGGCTGCTCATCGACGCGGCCGAGGGCCTCGGCATCGGCGTGGCCGCCGCGGGCTCGATGCCGCTGTCGCTGCCCGCCGAGATGCACGTCACGGGGACGCAGCGCTACCGGCGCATGCTCGCCGACTACCAGGTGCTCGCCCGCGAGCAGCTGATCTGCGGCACGCAGGTTCACGTCGACCTGCCCGATCGCGACGAGGCGGTGCAGGTCGCGCACCGCGTCGCTCCGCACATGCCCATCCTCCTGGCGCTCAGCGCGAGTTCCCCGTTCCGGTCCGACGGCGCGGACACCGGCTATGCCAGCGCGCGGACACTTCTGTGGCTGCGCTGGCCCAGTACCGGCCCGGCCGCACCCGTCTCGTCGGCCGCCGAATACGGCGCCCTGATCGACGACCTCGTCGCCAGCGGGGTGATCAGCGATCCCGGAATGGCATATTTCGACGTCCGGCCGTCGGTGAAACTTCCGACCCTCGAGTTGCGGGTGTGCGACAGCTGCCCGCGACTGGACACGGTCCTGCTCATCGCCGCCCTGTTCCGGGCACTCGTGGAACGCGAGGTGCAGGGATTGCGCGCCGGGACGAAGGGCGTCGAGGTCGTCCCGACCCTGACGCGGGCGGCACTGTGGCGGGCGGCCCGGTCGGGTTTGGAGGAAGAGCTCGTCGACGTGACGGTTCCGCAGGCACGTCCCGCGTCGGATCTCGTCGGCGACTTCGTGAATTCGCTGCGCCCGCAGCTCGAGGAGACCGGCGACTGGGACCGCGTGGTGGCGCTGTCCGCCGAGGCGACCGCCCACGGGAGCTCCGCCGCCCGGCAACGTCACGCGCTCGGTCGCCGAGGCCGGCTCACCGACGTGGTGGATCTGCTGCTCGCGGAGACGGCGGGCCGCACCGAGCACCTCCCCGAGGTGGAGGCGCCGCCGCCGCGCGAGCCCGGCCCGAAGTCGACCGGCGCCGGCCGGACCCGGAGATATTGGAGCGCGAGGTTCTGGGACCGCGGCGACACCGCCGACATGACCTGGACGGAGTCGACGGAGCTCGACGAGAAGAAGCTCATCGAGTGGCGCCGGGACCTGCACGCGCATCCGGAACTGTCGTTCGAGGAACGCAGGACCACCGGCGTCGTGCGCGATCATCTCGTCGGTCTCGGGCTCGAACCCGTCATGATGCCCGGCGGAACCGGCCTCTGGTGCGACCTCGGTCCGGAGACGGGCGAGCGCATTGCGCTGCGGGCCGACCTCGACGCGCTGCCGGTCGCCGAGACGACCGGTCTCCCGTTCGAGTCGAGGGTGCCCGGAGTGTCACACGCGTGCGGTCACGACGCCCACACCACGATGCTGATGGGCGCGGCATCCGTCCTCGTGAAGTACCCGCCGCCGACCCGCGTCCGCCTCGTCTTCCAGCCGGCGGAGGAGACCACCCCCGGCGGCTCGGTCGACACGATCGCTGCGGGCGCACTCGACGGGGTGGCGAAAATCTTTGCACTGCACTGCGACCCGCACCTCGAGGTCGGCAAACTGTCCACCCGGACCGGGCCGATCACGTCGTCCAACGACTCCGTCACCGTGCGGTTGTGGTCGGCGGGCGGGCACACCGCACGACCCCATCTGACCGGCGATCTCATCCACGCGACAGCCGTCCTGGTGACCGGATTGGCGTCCGTACTCGACCGCCGGATCGACGCCCGCACCGCGACCGTGCTCACCTGGGGGAAGGTGGCCGCCGGGCAGGTCGCGAACTCCGTTCCCGAGTCGGGTGAACTGGTGGGCACCCTGCGCAGCGCGTCCCGTGAGACGTGGGCCTCGCTCGAACCGCTGGTGACGGACGCGATCTGTCATCTGCTCGCGCCGTACAACGTGCGGTACGAACTCTCCTACCTGCAGGGCGTCCCGCCCGTCGTCAACGATCCCGACTGCACCGCCGACTTACGGGAGGCGATCGAATCGGTCGTCGGCTTCGACCACCTGGCCGAGGCGCATCAGTCCAGCGGCGGCGAGGATTTCGCGTGGTACCTCGAGAAGGTTCCGGGCGCGATGGCCAGACTCGGCGTGTGGGACGGCATCGGCACCCGGCAGGAGCTTCACCAGCCGGGTTTCAACCTCGACGAACGCGCCATGATCCACGGGGTCCGAACGCTGGTCGCGCTCACCCGGCTCGAAGACCAGTCCGGGTAACCGCGGCGTCAGGCCGGTTTGGCGGCGGCATCCGCCAGTTTCGGCACGAGTGCCTCGACGGCGTACGGGAGGCTGAGGACGGTGCCCCAGGTGATAGCGCCGGAGACGGTGGGGTCGTCGACGAACACGGCTCGCCCGGCCTTCGCCACCGGTAGCGACTGATAGACGGGGTCGGCGGCGATCTTCGCTTCGGCGCCGGGACTGCTGCCCACGTTCCAGACGAGGACGTCGACGTCGACGATGTCGAACTGCTCCTTGCTGATGGTGAACGCGTCCTGATCGCCTGCGAGTTGCGCGATCTGCTCCGGGACGACGAACCCGAGCGACGTCATCAGGCGTGAACGCGGGTCGTTCGGGGACCGGACGTAGAACGAGCCGGCGTCGCCCAGTTCGGCCACCGCGACGGTCTTGCCCTCGAATTCGGGGTGGGCGGCGCGCTGCTGCGCCACCAGGTCCTCCACGCCGGCGACGAGTTGGTTCGCCTTCTCGTCCTCACCCAGGGTGGTGCCGACGATCCGGACGGCGTCCTGCCACGGCATGCCGAAATCGGGGTAGTCCGGCGACGTCGTCACGGTGGGTGCGATGGCCGAGAGCCGCTGATACGCGTCGTCGTCGACGTCGATGTACAGCGCGAGAATCAGGTCGGGATCGAGTTTCGCGATGTTCTCGTACGCGAAATTGGCCTCACCGGTGAACTGTCCGCGGTTGAAGACTTCGGGGTGCGTCCCACCGAGCGCGTCCTGGGCCCAGGGCTAGGTGGCGTCCGGATAGTCGCCGTACCAGTCGGTGACGCCGACCGGCTGACGTCCGAACGCGAGGAGCGTGTCCTGGTCGGAGTAGCCGATGGTGACGATCCGCCGGGGGTTGTCCGGGACTTCGGTCGTTCCCTTCTTGTGCGTCACCGTCCGGGTGCTGCCTTCGGTGTCCGCGGCGGTTCCCGAGGAACACGCTGCGGCGACGGCGGCCAGGCCGACCCCGGCACTCACGGTCAGGAACTTGCGGCGGTCGAGCGTTCGCATCCACATGCCTCCCTGTAGGTGAGGCTAACCTAAAGGGAGTGGTCCCGGCCGTGCATCTGCGGCGGAAACGGGGGAGTCGGCTCGGGAATCGGCGGCGTCGGAGGTCCCGGCGGCCCCGGTTGCGGCCCGGGCTCTGGAGGTGCAGGTTCCGGGCCCGGCTCGGGAGGAAACGGGTGAGGCGGAGTCGGCGTCGGCGGCACAGGAGGCGGGCCCGGATCCGGCGGCACCGGCTCCGGGTCCGGCACGGGATTGCCGAGCTCGTCGCGGGCACTCGTCATCAACTGACCACCTTCCGATCGGCTGATTGAGTGGTACCCGGAACGGGCATCCCGCAACCACAGGGCGAGCTGTGGCCGCCCGGGAACAAAACGCGGGATCGGTGCGTTGTCTAGCAACCGTGCCCCGCAAGTGTGGAATTTCACGACACGGGGAACATGAGCCAAAGGGAGGAAGTCATGGCAACCGACTACGACGCACCACGGGTTACCGTCGACGACGAACTCGCCGCGGACTCGCTCGAAGAATTGAAGACACGGAGGAACGACTCGCAGTCGTCCGTCGTCGACGTCGAGGAGACCGACACGGCGGAGTCCTTCGAACTGCCCGGCGCCGACCTGTCCGGTGAGGAACTCACGGTCCGCGTCATTCCGAAGAGGGCCGACGAATTCACTTGCAGCAGTTGCTTTCTGGTCCATCATCGGTCGCGTCTCGCGTCCGAAGAGGGTGGACAGCTGATTTGCCGCGACTGCGCATAGGAGGCCAGAGTGGCCGAGGTCCGTAGAACGTTCACCGTCGCCGCACCGCTCGAGAAAGTCGTCGCGTACCTGCGCGACTTCGCGAACACCACGGCCTGGGATCCCGGGACCGGCAAGTGCGAGCAGACCACCCCCGGTCCGGTGGCGGTGGGCACGGAATGGCACAACGTGTCGTCGTTCTTCGGGCGCACCACCGAACTCACCTACCGCATGACCCGCGACGACCCCGATCACATCGTCTTCGAGGGTCGCAACGAGACCGCAGCCACGTCGGACGATCTGGCGTTCGAGAAAGTGGACGACGCCTCGACGTCGATCACCTACAGCGCGCATCTCGAATTCACCGGCCTGGCGCGATTCGCCGACCCCGTCGCCCGCCTCGCGTTCGAGGTACTCGCGGCCAAGACCGTCAAACAGATGACCGAGGTCCTCGAAGCGAGGTAAGCGGTATCAGATTTTTCAACAGCGCCCTCACTCTCGACGAGTGAGGGCGCCGCTGCGTGTCGGGGCCGATCAGCTGAGGTGATTCACCTCCTGCAGCCCGTACACCGGTGTCGGGATCTCCTCGTGCCGGGCCTTGAGCTGCAATGCGAGGTACAGCGAGTAGTGCCGCGACTGGTGCAGGTTGCCGCCGTGGAACCACAACGCTTCCTGCTGGGTCGGCTTCCACATGTTGCGCTGCTCGCCCTCCCACGGTCCGGGATCCTTGGTGGTGTCGGAGCCGAGGCCCCAGCACTTTCCGACCTTGTCGGCCACTTCCTGACCCATGAGGTCGGCGGCCCATCCGTTCATGGACCCGTAGCCGGTGGCGTAGACGACGAGGTCGGCCGGCAATTCCGTCGCGTCGGTCAGAACCACAGCGTCCTCGGTGAGATGGTCGACCTGCCCGGACACGAGGTGGATGCTGCCGTCCGCGACGAGTTCGGATGCGCCGACGTCGATGTAGTAGCCGGACCCTCGGCGCAGGTACTTCATGAACAGACCGGACCCGTCGTCACCGAAATCGAGCTTGAATCCGGCCTTTTCCAGTCGGTCGTAGAAGTCCCTGTCCCGTTCGGCGATCTTCTGATAGATCGGGATCTGGAACTCGTGCATGATCTTGTACGGCAGCGACGCGAACGTGAGGTCGGCCTTCTCCGTCGTCATGCCCGCTGCGACGGCGCGCTCCGAGTAGAGGTCGCCGAGGCCGAGGTCCATCAGGGAATCCGACTTCACGATGTGCGTGGACGACCGCTGCAGCATCGTCACGTCGGCGCCGTTCTCGAAGAGCGCCTTGCAGATGTCGTGAGCCGAGTTGTTGGCACCCACGACGACGACGCGCTTACCCACGTAGGCGTCCGGACCGGGGTGCCGGCTCGAATGGTGCTGCTCGCCCTGGAAGACGTCCTGGCCCGGGAACGACGGAACGTTCGGCTTGCCCGACATGCCGGTGGCGAGCACCAGCTGCTTCGGGTGGAGCACCACGTCCTCGCCGTCGCGGTCGAGGACGACGGTCCACTCCTTGGTCTCGTCGTCGAACGTCGCGGACGTGCAGGTGGTGGACGACCAGTACGGAATCTCCATCACCTTCGTGTACATCTCGAGCCAGTCGCCGATCTTGTCCTTCGGCGCGAAGACCGGCCAGTTGTCCGGGAACGGCATGTAGGGCAGGTGGTCGTACCAGACCGGGTCGTGCAGGCACAGCGACTTGTACCGGTTGCGCCACTGGTCGCCGGGGCGTTCGTTCTTGTCGACGACGATGGCCGGGACTCCGAGTTGGCGCAGCCGCGCGCCGAGCGCGATGCCGCCCTGGCCGCCGCCGATCACGAGAACGTACGGCTGGCGGGTGTAGCCGAGTTCCCGCTCCTCGATCTCCCGCTTCTCCGCCCAGCTCAGGGTGTCGCCGCCGGAACCGTGAACGGCACCCTTGACTCGGTTCCGTCCCCGGCGTTCCTCATGACCCTTCAACTCCTGCATAGTGGTGAGGAAGGTCCACGCCTCGTCGCCCTTCAGGCGCAGGTGTCCCTTGCCCCGGCCCGTCGCGGTCTCGAACTCGATCCACGCCGAGGTGACGCCGTCGGCCTCGTCCGGTGTCTCGGTGGTGCGGAAGTTGACGGGGTCGGTGTCGTCCAGGCGTGCGTGCAGCATCGCGGCGACGGCGTCGCGTCCCTCGACCGTCTTGAGGTTCCAGGTGAACGCCACCAGGTCGCGCCAGAAGCTGTCGACTGCGAACATGCCCGCGGCACGCTCGACGTCGCGTGCGGCGAGAGCGGATTCGAAGCTCGCCAACCACAGGTCGACTCGTTCCTGAGGTGTCAGGGACGTCTGCACCGCAGTCGGCTGGACCGTCTGTGTCATGTACCTCTCCTTCGCTTGGTATGTGACATACAGCACACTCCGGAGTGGGGCGGGCGGCAAGCGTTGCATCGTGTTGCAGTCCCGCCCGTGAGTACTTATTAACGTCCCGCGGTTAATAAGTACTCACGGGCCACGAATGTCGAAATCCGTGGTAGCCCGTTCGACGTACTGTGTGAGTCCACGGCAGGAAGGCCGGGACCGACCACAATCGAGGAGGAAATCATGCGAGTCATGGTGATGATCGAGGGTGCAGGTGCCGACGAAGACAAGATCGCCCCGACCGAGGAAATGCTGGCGGCGATGGGTGCGTACAACGAGGAATTGGTGAACGCGGGCATCATGCTCGACGGCCAGGGTCTGAAGCCGACCAGCGCGGGGGCGCGGGTGGTGTTCGAGGGCGGCACGACGTCGGTGGTCGACGGCCCGTTCACCGAGTCGAAGGAGATCATCGCGGGATACTGGATCTGGGAGGTGCGATCCCTCGAAGAGGCGATCGAGTGGGTCAAGAAGTGCCCCGCCGACCCCGGCACCGGACTGCGCCAGCTGATCGAGGTGCGGCCGATTTTCGAGTCGGAGGATTTCGGCGACGAGTTCACGCCGGAACTGCGGGAAAAGGAAGAGGCACTCGCGGCGAGGATCCGTGAGCAGCACCCGAACGGCTGAGTCCGGTGGATGTCCAGCGCACGGTGGAGGCGGTGTGGCGCATGGAGTCCCCGCGCCTCATCGCGTCGCTCACCCGCCTCGTCCGTGACGTCGGGATCGCCGAGGAGATCGCTCAGGACGCGTTCGTGCTCGCGCTCGAGCAGTGGCCGGAGCAGGGCGTTCCCGACAAACCGGGTGCGTGGCTGACGGCCACGGCTAAGCACAAGGCGATCGATCGCATTCGCCGTGAGCGGTCGCGGCAGTCGAAGTACACGGAGATCGCCGCCGACCCATCCGCGCAACCGCCGAGCGCGATGCCCGCGCCGGACGCCGTCGACGGCGTGGAGGACGACCTGCTGGCTCTGGTCTTCGTGGCGTGTCATCCCGTGCTTCCGCGGGAATCGCGTGTGGCATTGACCCTTCGCCTGGTCGGGGGTTTGCGCACCGACGAGATCGCGCGGGCGTTCCTCGTCCCCTCGGCGACGATGGGGCAGCGCATCAGCAGGGCCAAGCGGACGCTGTCGGAGGCGAAGGTGCCGTTCGAAGTGCCCGCACGCGAGGAACTTCCGGCGCGGTTGTCGGCGGTGCTCGAGGTGGTGTATCTGGTGTTCAACGAGGGCTACTCCGCCACGTCGGGCGAGGACTGGATCCGGCGTGACCTCGCGTCGGAGGCGATGCGGCTCGCCCGTGTTCTCGCCGGCCTGCTGCCCGGGGAACCGGAGGTGCACGGACTGGTGGCGCTCACCGAGTTGCAGGCTTCACGGTTCGCTGCCCGGGCGGGTGCCGACGGCGAGCCGGTCCTGCTGCAGGATCAGGACCGGTCGCGGTGGGATCGAACTCTTCTGACGCACGGCAATGCGGCGCTGGAACGGGCTGTCGGGCTCGGCCGCCCGCTCGGCCCCTACTCGCTGCAGGCCGCGATCGCCGGGTGTCATGCCAGGGCGCCACGTTTCGAGGACACCGACTGGGAGGCGATCGTCGCCCTGTACGACGCGCTGGCGCAGGTGGCGCCGTCGCCGGTGGTGGAACTCAATCGTGCGGTGGCATTGCTGCATTCGGACGGGCCCGAGGCCGCGCTCGCTGCGCTCGACGCCGTGCGGGACGACCCTCGGCTGGCGCGCCACCACCTCTACGGCGCCGTGCGGGGCGAAGTCCTCGAACGCCTCGGCCGCTACGACGAGGCGGCCCGGACCCTCGAGGACGCCGCGGCGACCGCACCCACCCGCCGGGAACGGAACCTCCTCATGGCCCGCGCGGCCGCCGCGTCCGAGCACGCCGAACAGTGAGTCTCGACCATTGATTCATGATTTCCTGAATACAGAAACCAATGTACAGTCAGGCTCATGGAGACTCTGGTCCATCGGGACGCTCTCGCACGTTTCGGGTACGCGCTGTCGGACACCACCCGCACGCAGATTCTGCTGAGCCTGCGGTCCGGGCCCGGGTATCCGTCGGAGTTGGCCGAGACGATCGGAGTGTCCCGGCAGATTCTGTCGAACCACCTGTCGTGCCTGCGTGGCTGCGGTCTGGTCGTCGCGGTGCCGGAGGGCAGGCGGAGCCGGTACGAACTCGCCGACCCGCGCATTGCACGTGCCCTCGACGACCTGCTCGGCCTGGTGCTCGCCGTCGATCCGTCGTGCTGCCCGGACGCGGAGACCGAAGGCTGCTGCTGATGGCGTCCGAACTCGGCATCCCCACCCGACCGTCCGGCGAACGCAGGCAGATCCTGTCCCGCCGGATCAGGTTCTTCGTCGCCGCGACGATCACCTACAACGTGATCGAAGCGATCGTGGCACTCACCGAGGGTGCGCGGGTGTCGTCGACGGCATTGATCGGGTTCGGCCTGGATTCGGTGATCGAGGTGTCGTCGGCGGCCGCGGTCGCGTGGCAGTTCGCGGGACGCGATCCCGAGTCGCGGGAGAAGGTCGCGCTGCGCGTCATCGCGTTCTCGTTCTTCGGGCTCGCCGCGTACGTGAGCGTCGACGCGGTGCGGTCGCTGCTGGGCGTCGGCGAAGCGCAACACTCGACAGTCGGAATCGTCCTGGCCGCAGCGAGTCTGGCCGTGATGCCGGTCCTGTCCTGGGCGCAGCGCCGGGCCGGCCGTGAACTCGGTTCCCTGTCCGCGGTCGCGGATTCCAAGCAGACACTGTTGTGCACGTACCTGTCCGCGGTGCTGCTGGTCGGGTTGCTGCTCAACAGCACCCTCGGCTGGTCGTGGGCCGATCCGATCGCCGCCCTGGTGATCGCGGTCATCGCGGTGAAGGAAGGCGTGAATGCGTGGAAGGGCGATACCTGCTGCCCCGCGCCGGTGGGTGGTCGCGCGGCCGGTCAGGATCCCGGCTGCGACTGCTGCGACTTGTGATCGCCGAACGGTTGATCGCGTTCGCGGACAGCCTCACGGAATCCGACGGTGGCCGAGCGTAATTGGAATGCGTACCCCTCACGGGTGTGCCGGGACATGCCGTCGAAGACGGTGCTCACCATCGTCGAATTGGCGACGCCCTGCGCCAGCAGCGCGCTGTTCAGTGCGAGTTTGACCATCATCAGCTGATTGACGGGCATCCTCGCGATCCGCTCGACGAGGTCCTCGGTGCGACGGTCGAGTTCCTCCGCGGGCGCCGACTCCACCGCGAGTCCCCACTCGGCCGCCTGCCGCCCCGTGATGCAGTCGCCGGTGAGGAGGAGTCGTTTCGCCCGCTGGTCGCCGAGGCGGTGCGCCCACATGCCCGCCGCCGGCACACCCCACACCCGGGTCGGGGGATAGCCGATCTTCGTGTCGTCCGCGGCGACGATCTGGTCGCAGTACAGCGCGATGTCGGTGCCGCCGGCCACGCAGAATCCGTGGATCTTCGCGACCGTCGGCTTGTTCGCGTGGAGCAGGCTCGCGAAACCGCGGTTGAATCGGCTCATCATCGCGTAGTCGGCCATCGGATCCCAGTTGCCGAACGGATTGTGGTTGCGCGCCTGGACGATCGGATCGAGCACCGTGCCGGTCGTGCGGTCCGCTCCCTCGTCGGTGTGGCCGCCGTGCTCGGCGAAGATGCCCAGGTCGTATCCGCCGCAGAATCCCTTGCCGCGCCCCGACAGCAGGATCACGTGCACGCGGGGATCGAGGTCGGCGCGTTCCACGGTCGCGGCGAGTTCGAGAGGAGTGTCGGCGGTGATCGCGTTGCCGTGGTCGGGACGGTTGAACGCTATCCGGGCGATGCGCCCGGTCACCTCGTAGGTGAGGGTCCGATACTCCGCCGGGTGGTCCGCCCGGTCCGGTTCACGATCCGAGAACAGGGAGTCGCCGCCCTCGTCCCAGCCGTCGCGCCAGGCCGCCGGGCGGGTGCCGGCGTGGTCGTCGTGGCCGGTCACGATCCCACCTTGGGAGTGGCGCGGTCGATGATGGCGGCGGTGTCGACGCCGGTCGGCAGCGTCCCGAACACGGTGCCCCAGTCGCCGGACAGCCGGCTGACGC
Source organism: Rhodococcus sp. NPDC059968 (assembly GCF_042738615.1). Classification (NCBI taxonomy): domain Bacteria; kingdom Bacillati; phylum Actinomycetota; class Actinomycetes; order Mycobacteriales; family Nocardiaceae; genus Rhodococcus; species Rhodococcus sp. NPDC059968. The sequence goes on along the minus strand of NZ_JBHWUE010000002.1, from coordinate 37,964 downwards.
AGAACGCGTCGGCCACCGCGGGGTGCCCGTGGCGGACGAGCAGGGAACCCTGCAGGGCGAGCGCCATGTCGCCGACGACCCGCCGCGCCCGGTGCTCGAGCGTGTCGAGATCGCCGAAACTCGCCTTCAGGTCCGCGACCGCGGCATCGAGGCGCGCGTCGACGCCCGCGGTGGAATCGAGTTCGTCGAAGAAGACCTGAAGCGTCTCCGGCTGTTTCGCGATCGCGCGCAGGGTGTCCAGGGCGGCGACGTTGCCGGAGCCTTCCCACACCGACAGCAGTGGAGCCTCCCGGTACAGGCGCGGCATCCGCGATTCCTCCACGTACCCGTTGCCGCCCAGGCATTCCAGGGCCTCGGCTGCGTGGATCGGACCGCGTTTGCAGACGAAGTACTTGCTGACCGCCAGCGCGATGCGACGCAGGGTGTTCGCGTGCTCGTCGCCCGCGGTCGCCCGGTCGGTGAGCGCGGCCAGCCACAGGGCGACGGTCGTGGCCGCCTCCGACTCGACGGCGAGGTCGGCGAGCACGTTCCGCATCAGCGGCTGATCCACCAGGTGGGCGCCGAACGCGCTGCGGTGCACGGCGTGGTGCGCGGCCTGCGCGGTGCCGACGCGCATGCCGGTGGCCGTGCCGATGGTGCAGTCGAGGCGGGTCATGTTGACCATCTCGATGATCGTCGGAACGCCGCGGCCTTCCTCGCCGACCAGCCAGGCCACGGCCTCGTCGTACTCGACCTCGCTGCTGGCGTTCGAGTGGTTGCCGAGCTTGTCCTTGAGGCGCTGCAGGTGCATCCGGTTGCGGGTGCCGTCCGGCAGCACCCGGGGGAGGAAGAAACACGACAGTCCGCCGGGCGCCTGGGCCAGCACCAGGAACACGTCGGACATCGGCGCCGACGTGAACCACTTGTGGCCGGTCAGGAGATAGCTGCCGTCGGACTGCGGCACGGCTCGGGTGGTGCCCGCGCGGACGTCGGAGCCGCCCTGCTTCTCCGTCATCGACATCCCGGCGATCAGCCCGGCTTTCGTCAGTGGTGGGTGCAGCACCGGATCGTAGACCCGGGCGGTGAGCAACGGTTCGTACTGTTCCGCCAGCTCACGGTTGTGGCGCAGAGCAGGAACGACGGCGTATGTCATGGAGATCGGGCAGCCGTGTCCGGCGTCGACCTGGCCCCACACCGCCATCTTCGCCGCCCGGAGCAGGTGGGCGCGCGGGTGCGGGTCGGCCCATGGTGCGCCGTGCAGGCCCATCTCGACGGCGGTGGTCATCAGCTGGTGGTACGCGGGGTCGTACTCCACCTCGTCGATGCGGTTGCCGTAGCGGTCGTGGGTGCGCAGGACGGGAGGGTGCGCCTCGGCGAGATCGCCCCAGCGCTGCGCCTCCTCGCTTCCGGCGAGGCGTCCGACGTCGTGCAGTTCCTCGAGCGCGTCGTGGGCGCCGTCGCGTTGCAGCGCTTCGAGGATCGGCGCGTAATCGGCCGCGTCGAAATTGATCAGCGGCGGCACCTGGTTGAAGACCTCGTGTGTGGCACTCATGTCGGGCTCCCGAGGGATCGAAGGGTGAAGGTGAGCAGGGCGGGGATGATCGCGCCGTCGGCGGCACCGCGGGCGAGGGGAAGAATCAGCGCCTCGCCGATGGCGCCGACGATGCACGCTGCGGTCACCGACGCGTCCTGTTCCGGGATCTCCCCGGACTCGACGGCGGCGGCGATCGCGACCGCGAGGGCGTCGCGGAACGATTCGCGGAACAGGAGGCGCTCGGTGTCGACCTGCGGGTCGACGGGCTCGACGAGCAGCGCGTACGCCAGGGTGGGTGCGCGCAGCGCGCGTTCGGCGAACGTGCGGACGGAGGCGGATACGGCGGCGACGCAGCGACCCTCGGCGCCACGGGCGGCGTTGCCGGATTCGACGGCGGCGCTCACCTCGCGACTGCAGACGATGCGGAAGACTTCCGCGAACAGTTCGCCCTTGTTCGCGAAGTGCCGGTAGACGGTGCCGGTGCCGACCCCCGCCTCGGCCGCGACAGCGGAGATCGAGCACCCGGCGTACCCGTGGCGGGCGATCAGCCCGATCGCGGAATCGATGAGGGTTGTGCGGAGAGCGTCCAGGCGTTCCTGGACGGCGGGTGTGCGGCGGTAGGCCATATTCAAGGAGTGAACACCCGTTCCGTTCTTCCGTCAAGGGTGCTAGCGTCGGCTACACCAGCGAGGAAAGGCGCACTCGATGACTTCCGACGTGGTACTCGTCCGCAAGGACGGCCCGGTCACGACGATCAGCCTGAACCGGCCCGAAGTCCGCAATGCCGTCGACCGGCCCACCGCCGAGGCGCTCGCCGACGCCTTCCGTGCATTCGACGCGGACGAGGACGCGTCCGTCGCGGTACTCCACGGCGAGGGTGGAACATTCTGCGCCGGAGCGGATCTCAAGGCGATCAGTTCCGGGACCGGGAACCGGGTGGCGCCCGACGGTGACGCACCGATGGGTATCTCCCGGATGCGGTTGTCCAAACCGGTGATCGCCGCGATCGACGGGCACGCGGTGGCAGGCGGGCTCGAACTGGCGCTGTGGGCCGACCTGAGGGTCGCCGGTGCGGGCGCCGTCCTCGGAGTGTTCTGCCGCCGCTGGGGCGTGCCGCTCATCGACGGCGGGACCGTCCGCCTGCCGAGGCTCATCGGGGAGAGTCGCGCGATGGACCTCGTCCTCACCGGGCGTCCCGTCGACGCCGACGAGGCCCTGAGTATGGGGCTGATCAACCGGAAGGTCGCGGCGGGGGAGGCACTCACCGCGGCCCGGCAGCTGGCCGCCGAGATCGCCGCCCTGCCCCAGGTGTGCCTGCGGCAGGACCGGTTGTCGCTGCTGGAGCAGTCGGGACTCACCGAGGATCAGGCCCTGCTGAACGAATTCCGGCACGGCGCAATCTCTCTGGCCGACGGAATGATCGAGGGCGCCGCGCGCTTCGCCGCCGGGGCAGGCAGGCACGGGGATGCTGCGCCCGTGAGTACTTATTAACCGCCCGCCGTTAATAAGTACTCACGGGGGGCGGCAGCATCTCCGGCGGGCGGTCTGGTGTGCGTACCTGCTGGCGCTGGCCATCACGATCTACACGCTGGGGCTCCCCACCGACCGTATCTACCAGGCGACGTGGATCGTCGCCGGCGTCGTCGCCTTCACGATCGATCGGCCGTGGCAGGACCATCTGCGCGTCGTGTGGGACTGGTTGCCGCTCATCGCCGCTCTCGTCGTCTACGACCTCAGCCGGGGCTTCGCTCACGAACTCGGGATGCCGGTGCGGGCGGAGGAACTGGTGTCCGCGGAGAGCTGGCTCTTCGGCGGCACGATCCCCACGGTCTGGTTGCAGGAGACTCTCCTGCCCCCGACGGGTGAGCTGCCGTGGTGGACTCTGCTCACGGGAATCGTGTACACCAGCCACTTCTTCGTTCCGTGGGTGGTCGCGGCCGTCTTCTACGTGTACTCCCGCGACCTGTGGTCGGGGTACATGCGGCGGGTGCTGCTGTTGTCCTATCTCGGCCTGGTCACCTACATCCTGCTGCCGTCCGTTCCGCCGTGGCTGGCCGCCGAGGGGGACGTGATCTCCGGCAGCGTGGGTCGCGTCGCCGGTTTCGGATTCGGTGTGGTCCCCACGGATGTCGGCACCCGGTGGCTGGAGGCGCAGAGCAACCCCGTCGCCGCGCTGCCGTCCCTGCATGCGGCATTCGCCCTGCTCGTGGCCGTCGCTCTCTGGCCGTTCGCGCAGAACCTGTTGTCGCGGGCGCTGCTGGTCGCCTACCCGCTCGCCATGGCGTTCGTGCTGGTCTACGGCGGCGAGCACTACGTGGTGGACGTGCTGGCGGGATGGGCGTACGTGGGCTTGGCGACCCTGCTGGCACGGGCGTGGGAGTCCCGCACGACGGCGTGGCCCGGCCGCGCCGTCACCGCCGGCCGCCCGCGACGTCGCTGGTGACCGACACCTCGTCGAAAATGGGCTGGAGGAACGGCAGGACGCGATTGACGATCGCCTCGTTGTAGGCGACCGGTTGCTGGTTCGGATTCGCGTGGCCGGTCCCGTCGAGCTTCGCCACCAGCAGCGCGCCGTCGGTCCCGCCGGATTGTTCGACGAGGATCTTCTGCGTGTAGTCGACGTCGACCACCGGGTCCTTCCACCCCGCGCGGGGACGCACGAAGACGATCCCGGGCCGCGGCTTGTCGTCCGTCTCCACCGCCAGCGACTTCAGGTTGTCGATCGCACCGGACGCGACGATGGTCTTGAACTGCGATTCGATCAGCCCGTTGCTCGCCACGTCCTCCGACAGGACCTTCTCGGTGAGGACCTCGTCGACGACGTCGCGGAACTCGTCGACGTCGACGTGCGGATACCAGTCCGACTTCGTGTCGAGGAACCTGCTCTGCCGGGCCGCGGTCTCCACCAGCAGGCGCATCGTCCGGCTCTCCCGCGCTCCGGGGAGCCAGCCGATCCACCGCAGCATGTCCTCGCCGCTGTCCCGGCTCCCGGCCCGGACGGCGTGCAGGTCCACCGGGGTGCAATCGAGTACCACTCCGATGAGGTTGGCGTCCGTGTCCTCGTAGATGTGCTGCGCGACCTCCAGCGCGACGACGCCGCCCATGCTGTGCCCGGACAGGACGATGTTGTCGATGCCCTCGTCGGCCGCGCGGGTGGCGATCAGTTCGCTGATCACCTTGGTGTCGATACCGCCGTTGTCGTACTGGACCGCCCATACCCGCCCGATGCGGTCGTACGAGGACAGTGTGCGGGCGGTGTCGGTGGCATCCTTGTTGCCCAGCCCGACCAGGTCGACGACGGCGGTGTCGTGGTCGGCGGGCGACTGCGCGTCGTACACCTCGTGGATCTGTGGCTGGGTCAGCGCGAGTCGCTCGCGTTCGGGTTGCACGTCGTGAACCCAGTACTGGCCTCCGGTCAGGAGCAGGGGGACGGTCCCGAGCGCGACCGCTGCGAGGAAGCGCCGGGTGCGACCGAATTTCTGCCACTGGTGCCCGAGCCGTGTCGCGTGCAGACGCGCCTTGCGGCGATCGTTGCTCCAGTCGGCCACGGTGGACGGATGGCGTGTCATTCTCTCCGACATCCACTCCGATGGTACGCGCGGGAGCAGAGGGGCCCGTGAGTACTTGTTAACCGCCCGTGGTTAATAAGTACTCACGGCGGAAGTGGCTGGACTCCGGGCAGAGGGCGGCGACGGGCGCGACGTCGGCCGCGTAGTCGACGTCGCGGAGCGTCGGCAGCGACAGAACCTCGGTGCCGGCCGCGAGGAGGGCCTCCCGGGTGAGGCGTCCGGTGTCGGGACTCGACGTGGGAACCGGGCGGATCGCCTCCGCCGCGACCGCGTCGGGCACGCCGAGGATCCACCACCCGCCGTCCTCCGCGAGTCCGAGGACGCATCGGCCCTTCCGCTCGGTGAGCAGGTCCGCCGATTCCCCGAGCAGTCCCGCCGTCACCTGCGGTGTGTCCATTCCGATCTGGAGAATCGGCAGGCCGAACGCGTCGAACGTGTCGGCGTGGGCGTTCACCAATCGCTCCGCGAAGCCCACACCTCGTTGCGGCAGCACCGTGAAGCAGTCCAGCGCCGCCGCGATGTCGGTGCCCCGGACCGCCCGGCCCAGGTCGCCGGTCATTGCCACCACCCGCCGCGCGACGCGGGCACCGGTGACGGCGTCCAGAGTGTCCAGCAGCGAGGCGGCGGCGAGGTCGGCGGCCCGGGCGTCGCCGACCACCCGTGCGAGCCGGGTCTTCGCGAACCCGGGCACCGGTGCCTTCGCGACCACGAGTACTGCGACGTCGAGGGTCACCCGATCACCTTCCAGAAGTCGTGGACGGCGACGACGGTGCCCTTCAGCGAACCCGACACCTTCGACGTGCCCGCGGTGCGCGGACGGTAGGTTATGTCGCGCTCCACGACCCGCCAGTGGGCGCGGCCGGCGAGCACGAGAAGTTGCAGCGGGTAGCCCGACCTGCGGTCGTCGACGCCCAGCGCGAGAAGGTCCTGCCTGCGGACGGCTCGCATCGCCCCGAGGTCGTGGATCGGCAACCCGTACCGGCGCCGGAGACGTGCGGCGAGGACTGCGTTGCCGATCCTGCTGTGCAGCGGCCACGTTCCACGCCGATCGGCCCGGCGCCGCCCCACGGCGAGGTCGGCGCCCGAGTCCAGCGCGGCAACCAGTCGGGGGAGTTCACCCGGGTCCATCGAGCCGTCGCCGTCCAGCACGCAGACCACCTGAGTCTGCGCCGCCAGCACCCCGGCGTGCACGGCCGAACCGTATCCCGGGACGTGCTCCCGCACCACCGACACACCGTGCGCGCCCGCGACTGCGGCAGTGTCGTCGGTGGAGTTGTTGTCCACCACCACCGTCCGGTAATCGGGTGGCACCGCGGCCAGCACTCCGGGCAGGGAACCGGCCTCGTTCATGCACGGGATCACGACGGTGACGTCCCGCGGAGAGATCGGTGCGCGCTCAGACACGGGGAGGTCCCGCCGGCGCGGCGTTCCTCAGGGGTGCGTGCGCGAACGCCGCGATCCCCTCGGCAGGCATGATCTGCGCCCGGAAGCCCAGCCGCTCCCGGGCCAGCCTGGGGTCGGCGACGATGTGCCGCACGTCGCCGGGACGGTACTCGCCGGTGACGACTGGTTCGGGGCCGCCGTAGGAACGGGCGAGCGTCGCGGCGACGTCGCCGATCGTGATCGGTTGTCCCGAGCACACATTGAATGCCGAGAATCCCGGCAGCGCCGCCTCGACTGCGGTTACGTTCGCCGCCGCGACGTCGTGGACGTGCACGAAGTCCCGCGTCTGCCTGCCGTCCTCGAACACGCGCGGTGGGTCGCCGTTCTCGAGCGCGGAGCGGAACATCGCGGCCACCCCCGAGTACGGGGTGTTACGCGGCATGCGATCGCCGTACACGTTGTGATAGCGCAGAGCCGTCACGGAACCGCCGGTGGCCAGTGCCCAGGCGAGCGCGTAGTTCTCCTGGGCGACCTTGCCGGCGGCGTAGAGACTCCGCGGCCGCAGCGGCGAGTTTTCCTCCACGAGTGCCCACTCCAGGGGATCGCCGGTGTCGGGGTCCGTCTCGTCGAAGAACCCCGCCGCCAGGTCGTCGGCCCGGCGAGCGACCGGTTCCACGAACTCGCCCCGCCCATTGCGATACCGGCCTTCCCCGTAGACGACCATCGACGACGCGAGTATCAGCTTCTCGCAACCCGACTCGTGCATCGCGGCGAGCAACGTCGCCGTGCCGAGATCGTTGTGGCTGGCGTAGGCCGGGGCGTCGCTCACATTTACACCGGCACCGACGACGGCGGCCTGATGGCACACGACGTCCACACCCCGCAGCAGCTTTGTCAGGGCGGGAAGGTCGCGGACGTCGGCGCGTCGCACACCGTCCGGCGACTCGACGTCGGCACCGTGCGCGGACGGGAGCAGTGCATCCATGGCCACGACGTCGTGGCCGGCATCGATCAGCGCGGCGCGGACGTGGCTACCGATGAATCCGGCTGCACCCGTGAGCAGTACGCGTGTTCCCGTCATGGAAGCTCGATCGGCAGTGTCACACCCTCGTGGACGCGGCAGGCTTCGCAGGGGCCCTCGGGGGCGGCGGCGATCGCGGACCGCACGAGCGTCTTCAGGGATCCGAGATTGCGCTGGAACTCGGCGAACACGTCCACGGCGCGTACTCCGTCGCCGGACTCGATCCCCGCATCGAGATCGGTGACCAAAGCGATGGTGGCGTAGCACATCTCGAGTTCCCGGGCGAGGACCGCCTCGGGGTGGCCCGTCATATTGACGAGCGTCCAGCCCTGTCGGGCGAACCACAGGCTTTCCGCCCTCGTCGAGAAACGTGGCCCCTCGACCACCACCAGTACACCGCCCTCCACGGTGCCCGGTCGCGCGGCAGCCTTGCGCAGGTCGGCGCAGTACGGGTCGGCGAACTGGACGTGGACGCCGCCTCCGTCGAAGTACGTCTGTGTGCGGCCGCTGGTTCGATCGACCAACTGGTCCGGCACGACCATCGAGCCCGGTCCCAGGTCGGGGGTGAGGCTGCCGGCGGCGCAGGGTGCGAACACCTGCCGCACGCCCAGCGTGCGCAGCGCCCACAGGTTCGCGCGGTACGGGATGGTGTGGGGCGCGAATTCGTGCCGGGCGCCGTGGCGGGGGAGGAACGCCACCCGCCTGCCCTCCACGTCGCCGACGGTGATCGGGGCGCTGGGGCTGCCGTACGGAGTGTCGATCGTGACTTCCGCGGCGTCCTCGTCGAAGAACGAGTAGAAGCCGCTTCCACCGATCACGGCAACGTCCGCGCGGGCCGGTTCGCGTGCACTCATTGCGGTCATGCAGTCAATCCTCCGTCGTTATGCTGGGCGCGAGTGCGACTTTCGCCGAAGGAGATGACGTCATCGGATCCCCGCAGCGCGCCGAGGAGCGGAATTTTCCGTACCGCGACGTCGTGGGCGCCGCACTCGCCCTGATCCTGGTGGTGGTCGCGTTCGTCGTCCCGCACCTGGGAAACGAGACGATCACCCCCATCGTCAACCGCACCGCGGAGAGTGTGCGGGATTTCGCGGACGCCGCGCCGCTGTTCGGGTTCCGCGACGTGCACTTCGGGTGGGGGACGCCGGTCGCCGTCGCCGTCGCGGCGGCGGTCGTGATGTGGGGGCCGGGCCTTGCGCAGGCGCTCGGGTGGCGCCGCCTCACGGTGGGAGTGTGGCTCGGGTCCGCCCTGTGGGCGATGGCGCTCGCGCTGGTCGACGGCTGGCAGCGTGGATTCGCCGGGCGCCTGACCTCCACCGACGAGTATCTCCACGAGGTCCCTCGTGTCACGGACATCCCGGCGACGCTGCGCGGTTTCGCGGACCGGATCCTGGACCTGCAGCCCGATTCGTGGACCACCCACGTGTCCGGGCATCCGCCCGGCGCGCTCCTGACGTTCGTCTGGCTCGACCGGATCGGTCTCGACGGCGGTGCCTGGGCGTCCGCGTTGTGCGTCGCGGTCGGGTCGAGCGCCGGTGCCGCCGTGATCGTCGCCGTCCGTGCGCTCGGTGACGAGGCCAAGGCTCGTCGCGCGGCCCCGTTCCTCGTCCTCGCACCCGCCGCGATCTGGGTGGCGGTATCGGCCGACGCGCTGTTTGCCGGCGTGGTCGCGTGGGGGATCGCCCTGATGGCATTGTCGGCGACGCGTTCCGTCCCGGTTCCCGCGCTCGTCGCGGTGGGCGCGGGCGTGTTGCTCGGCTTCGGTGTCTACCTCAGCTACGGGCTCACGTTGATGGCGATTCCGGCGGTCGCCGTCCTGGTGATCGCTCGCACTGCCCGCCCGCTGGTGGGCGCTCTGGTCGGCGCGCTCGCGGTGGCGGCCGTGTTCACGCTGTCCGGATTCTGGTGGTTCGACGGCTACCAGCTGGTGCAGGAACGGTATTACCAGGGCATCGCGTCGGATCGTCCCTTCGCCTACTGGGGCTGGGCCAACTTCGCGTCGCTCGTCTGCGCGGTGGGGTTGGCGGTGCCCGCCGCGCTGCCCCGGGCGTTCGCCTGGTCGCGGGTGCGGGCGCTGTCTCCGGTTCCCGTCCTCGTGCTCTCCGCGCTGGCGGCGGTGGTGATCGCCGATCTGAGCGCGTTGAGCAAGGCGGAGACCGAACGGATCTGGTTGCCGTTCGAGATGTGGCTTCTCGCCGCCCCCGCACTCCTGCCGCGCGGAAGCCATCGGTTCTGGCTCGCGGTGCAGGCCGCCGGTGCGCTGGCCGTCAACCATGTGCTGTTCACGAATTGGTGACGGCCGGCGCATCCGAGTTGCCGTTCGGGGGCAGACGGTCACTTGGTCGCGATCGTGATGGTGGCGATTCCGACCAGCAGCCCCGGCTTCACGGCGTCGGTCTTGAACGTCTGGTTCAGCAGTCCGGCCGCGTCCGCCGAGATCTTGACCTCGGTACCCTGCAGGATCGCGGTGTCGTTCGGTCCTGTCTGCAGCGGCTTCAACGTGCGGCCGTTGAGATCGAACAGCACCGCATCGGTGGCCGCGGACGCACCGTTGACGCTCACGTCGCCGGTGAGTAGCGACGTGCCCGGATCGATCGTGAAATCGGTGAGTTCGACGACCGTGCCGGGCGCCGCCAGCGACAATCCGCTGCCGTCGTGCATGATCTCGCCCTGGACATAGGGGTCGACCGTGCCCGGCTCCCAGTACTTCACGTTGCCGCCGGTGATCGGGAAGCTGACCGATCCGTCGGCGAGGGCCGCCGTACCGACCACTCCGGGGGTGAGGCCGAGCGTCGTCAGGGCTCCGGTGAAACCGGGATCCAGTGCGACGGCGGTACTCACCCCGGTCAGGTTGTCGACCTGGGCGACGGGTGCGGGTTGCGTGGATACTGCTGCTGCGCTCACATTCGACGACGTGCTCGAATCGTTGCTCGAGCACGCCGCCAGCGGGGTCAGGGCAAGGGTGCCGATGGCCGCTGCTACGAGTGCTTTTCGATAGTTCGACATGATGATCAAACAACCTTTCCGGAGGAAGGGGGGTGGGTGGATGTTCACTAGGTATTCGGTGCGACTCAGCCGGCGGATGGGAGCTCTTACGCCCATTCCATCCGCACGAAATACCGATTGGCGTGCTGCAGAACATCGATCACGCTCAGTCCGGCAGCGCGCGCGACCCCGGACATCGCCGCGACACCCACACTCGCCCATGCGAACCACTCTCCGGCGAGATGCTCCGTCTCCCAGCGCAGTAGTTCGTGACGAACTCCTGTCGTGGTCGGCGGATCCACCTCGGCGATCACAATTCCCCGTGGTTGCAACAATTCTCGCGCGCGGCGCAGGATCCGCACCGGTTCCCCGCCGATGCCGATGTTGCCATCGGCGAGCAGTACCCTGTCCCAGTGTCCGGACCGCGGAAGCGGCGCGAAGATGTCCCGGTGGAGCGCGAGACCACCGCGACGGATCGTGAGTTGCACTGCTGTGAAAGACGAGTCGACACCCAGCGCCGCGACGCCGGCCGAGACGAGCGCCGCGGTGAGGCGGCCCGGACCGCACCCGAGGTCCACGGTGGCGCCGTGACAGCCGGTGAGCATCACCCGGTCCGCGATTCGATCGGAGAGGGAGGATGCGTCACCGCCCATCCACCGGCCCACCGGCAAGGGGCGGCGCGTTCCCCGTGCGTCGCGCACCCAGCACGGGAGTCCCACCGACGCGCGTCGCATCAGGAGGTCCGTGGAGACGTCGGTCCTCATGAACTGCTCATCGTGTCACCAGCCTTGCGGGACAGTGCGAGTCGGAGGGCGTAGGCGACGGCGGACACCGCGAAGAACGCCGCGGTGAGCAGTAGCCAGCGGTCGAGGAATGGTTCCTGCGTCAGCCCCGTCGCAGCGAGATACGCGTCGGCGCCCTGCTCGATGATCCCGGGCAGGAACAGTAGCAGCGTCAGCCCCGACGCGAGTGCCGGCACGCGGATGTAGTTGAGCGCCGAAACCGACCGGGGTCGTGGAGTTATCCTGCCTCGCATGGCCTTCAGCCCGGACGTCAGGGACCGGTCCGCGAGCGCATACAGCGGGAACAGCACGAGGTCGTGGGCGATCACCGCGCCGAGGAACCACACGGCGATGGACTTCCACCACACGTCCTGATTCCACAGATTCTGCGGACCGACCACCGCCACCGCATATCCGGCGAGGGCGAAGCTGAACAGGACGGCCAGTAGATGCAGCGGGTTGGCTCCGTAGAAGCGGGCGAATCGGCGCATCTCACGTCTCCCGGAATTCGATGGCCTGCACCCATTTGGTGTTGTGAACGCCGGGCAGGGCGGGAACGATGATCCGGGCGGGGTAGCCGTGGTCGAGGGACAGGTCCGTGCCGTTGACGTCGAGGGCGAGCAGGGCGTCGGCGTCGCGCACCTGATCCGAGGTGAGCACCGCCTGGTTGAACGCCCCGGACCGTTCCAGCGACGTCACCTTCGCCGACGCGAAGTCCGTGACCCCGGCGGCGTCCGCGAGGTCACGCAGTCGCACGCCCGTCCACGTCTCGGTGGTGGACCACCCCTCGACGCACGCGATCGGGAGGGACGCGGTGTGCGACGGCATCGCGCGCAGTTGACTTCGGCTCAGCTGCACGGGTTCCGCGCCACCCGTCACCGAAAGCCGCCAGGTGTCGCCGGTCTGCTCCGGAGTGATCTGCGCGGCCGCGGCGGTGCGGTTGATCTGAAAGTCGTTGGGACCGTCGCCGTACGAGCGACCGCGCGGGAGGAGCAGCGCGGCGCTGCGCAGGAATCCGCCGGTGGTCTGCCCGACCGACAGGACGGCGACCAGCGCGGCGCCGCCACCGACGAGGGCGAGGGCGCCGCGGCGGCTGATCGTGGGAGGGGTGGGGTCTTCGGCCACGAGGCCGTTCTCGTCCGCAGGCTCGGGGCGCGTGTCCGCACGGGAGGTGCGCAGCACGTCCCGGAACGACCGCGAACGCAGCGACCTCACCATCAACGGCACCTTCAGGATCGTGTGCGTCACGAACCCGGCGATGAAGACCCACGCGCCCCAGTAGTGCGCCGTGTAGAAGTCGAAGCCGAAGATGTAGTCGTACTGGATGTTCAGGACCCCGGTGATGATCTCGAACAGCGCACCGCCGACCAGGGCGATCAGCGACAGACGTTCGAGCGCCTGCGCCGGCGACCGCACCGGCGGAAACACGAACAGTTTCGGGATCACCGACCACAGCTTGGCGAGCACGATCGGCACCAGGATCAGTCCGAGCCCGACGTGCAGCCCCTGCGTGAGCCGGTACAACCACGACGGCCGGGTGGGCCACGCGAAGTACGGAAGGTGCAGCCACCCGACGTCGCCGGGACGAGCCTGCCCGAACTGCGGACCGTACGCGATGTACGAGAGCAGTCCCGTGACTATGACGACCGGAAGTCCGATCAGCAGGACGACGCCGAATACGGAGGTCAGCCACGGTCCGCGCAGTGGACTGCGTAATCGGGGGCCGCGAGAGTGGTCGGTCATGGTGTATCAATCCCTCCGGCTCGATCATCTCGAGCCTCTGAGGTAATTCGGTGCCGCCGCGGGGCCGGACTGCTTCGCCCGTGAGTACTTATTAACCGCGGGACGTTAACAAGTACTCACGGGTGGGCGCCGTGGCGGATCTCGTCGCGGGGCTGGTCGTACCGGATCATCTCGTATCCGATCATCGCGAGCAGGACCGCGGTGAGCACGCCGAGGGTGGCGAGGGCCGGGATGTGCCAGACGACGGGAATCAGCGCGATCAGCACGACCGCCGTCGCGACGCGCGGCACGGTGACCGACCTCGTCGCGTACGCCTTGAACGTGACCAGCGCGAGGAGGTACAGCGCCGCGCCGCCGAACAGTGCGATCAGCGGCCAGCCGTGCAGCGGGTCGGTGAGCCGGTGATGGTTGCCGTCGCCGACGTACGACAGGATCTTCTTCAGGCCGAGCGACAGCATCACGACCCCGATCACCATCGGCAGGTGCAGGAAGCTGTAGCAGTTCCGGGCGATCCTGATCTGACGTGCACCGGTCGCCTCCTCGAAGGCGTGCTCGACGGCCAGCGACGTGACGTCGAAGTACGACCACCACAGCAGTCCCGACACCGCGAGCCCCAGCAGCGAGGCGACGATGATCGCCCAGGAGATCGGCAGGCTCGCGACGCCGATGCCGATCGACACGATCGACTCGCCGAGCGCGACGATGATGATGAGGCCGTGTCGTTCGGCGAAGTGGCTCACCGACCGCAGTCGCCAGTCGGTGCCGCCGATCAGTGTGCCGATGTAGTCGCCGGCGAGGGCGAGGATCCACATCACGGTCTGCGCCGTGCCGGTGAGCTGCGACGCGATGAGCAGGAACACGGTGCCGGTGACCATGCTCGGCGCGAAGCGCAGCACCTGACCGCGCAGTTGGGGGTCGGTGCGGCTGATGACCCAGAACATCACCAGGTGCAGTAGGCGGACGACGAAGTAACCGAGGGCGAAGATGACGGGGCCGTCCAGTCCGCCGGCCAGATCGTCGAACGCCTCGGGGATCGTCAGGGCGGTGATGAACATAGCGCCCATCGCGCCGAACATCACCACCCGCACGATGCCCTCGTCGGCGCGCACGAGGTTGCAGAGCCAGGCGTACCCCACCCAGCTCCACCACAGGACGGCCATCACCAGTGCGCCGCGCAGCAGATTCACCCCGGTGGGGTCCTCGGCCATCAGATCGGTGACGCGGGTGAGGGCGAACACGAAGACGAGGTCGAAGAACAGCTCGAGCGGCGACACCGACGCTCGCTCTTCGACGAGACGGGGACGCAAACGATGGGCGAAGGTCACGAGGAGAATGCTGCCACCGGACGGCGACGCGGGAAAGTCCTACGAACTGCGACGATCCGCGGGGTCGGGCGCAGCCTGTCGCTCGGGGGTGAGGACGGGGGTGCGGGGGATCCGCCCGGTGGAGAACAACGCCGTGATGGCGAGCAGCGCGGTGACGGCGTACGCCACCTGGAGTGCCTCGAGGCGCGCGTCGGAATTGATGTCGAGGATGTCCTTGGCGGTGGCTTCGGGGACCGACGCGTCGTCCAACGCCGCCGCCAGTTGTGTGTCGGAGAGAAACGGGACACCGCTCGCCAGTTCGGTGGTCGCCCGCTGTTGTACCGACTGCGGAACGTCGGGACCGGCTTGGATCCCCGCGACGATCGAGGTGCTCGGGGTCGCGACGAGTACCGATCCGATCAGCGCCGTCCCGCACCGTAGACGACCAGGCCGAGGGCGAACGCCCTGCGACGACCGATGATGGTGCCGATCTTGCCGCCGGTGATCATCAGCGTCGCCATGACGAGCGTGTACAGCGTGATGGCCGGCTGGATGCCGGTGATCGTGGTGCCCAGATCCGACGCGACCGCCGCCGGGACAATCTTCCTCAGCGTCGCATGCAGGCGCGTCACCGAAAATCATCCGAACAGGGTGAAAGCCCGTGAGAGGGTCTCGAACCGGATTATGCTCGAAAGATGGCCGGAATCTCGTGGGAGATCCCGGATCACTGTGACCGAGCCCTGATCCGGGGTGATATCCGCGGACCTGGTCGGCATGCATGAAGAGAGGTTTTCCGGTGAACGAAATCGACCCGGAGGATAGCGGACCCATCGATTATCTCGTGGTGGAGTTCCCTGCCGACCGACGACCGGACGGATCAGCGTTGACGATCCTCCGTGACCTCGTCGAGCAGGGCACCGTGCGAGTGCTCGACCTGGTCTTCCTTCGCAAGGAAGCGGACGGTTCGGTCGTGGCGATCGACATCGTCGACGTCGGACTCGAGGGCGGTATCGATTCGTCGCTCTTCGCCGAGGCCTCGACCGGCCTGCTCGACCTGGCGGACATCGCAGACGCCGGATCAGTACTCGAACCGGGTTCCTCGGCTGCGTTACTGGTCTACGAGAACAGTTGGGCCGCACCGTTCGCAACCGCCCTGCGCCGTAGCGGGGCGCAACTCGTGGCCTCGGGCCGCATCCCTGTGCAGGGCATCCTGGCGTCACTCGACGCGCTCGAAGCCAGAAACTGAAACCGAGGACAACATCATGCCCGGACTCCTCCGCGGAATCGCCCGCACCGCCGTCATCGCCGGAACCGCTACCTCCGTGTCGAATCGAGTGTCTCGACGTCAGGGCCAGCGGTGGGCGGCGAAAGAGCAACCACAAGAGCAACCACAACAGCAACCGCAAGGACCACAGAACGAGGCCCCGGCCTACGCTCAGGCACCCCCGCCGCAGGCCGCTCCCGCCCCCTCCCAGGGAGGAGGGAGCGTCGACCGGATCGCCGCGCTGAAGGATCTCGGAGAACTCAGAGCGCAAGGTGTGCTCACCGAGGACGAATTCGTCGCCGAAAAGGCGAAGATCCTGGCGTCCTAGGACGACCCCGGCAGTCGCCTACTTCATCCACGGCATGAAGGTCGCGAAACCGGTGGCGACCACCCGCTGATACGACGACCCGATGATGCGGGCCAGTACGTCGAGGGCCTTCGCCTCCCAGCCGATCACCACCCGGGCTCTACCCTTGCGAACTCCGTCGAGGATCGTCTTCGCGGCCATCTCCGGCGAGTGGAGGGCCAGCCTCTTGTCGAAGAATTCGGCAAAGGTCTGCGCGTCCTCGTCCTCGGCGACAGTGGCGTTCCGGGCAACGGCGGTCTTGATGCCACCGGGATGCACACACGTCACCTCGACGGGGTGCTCGGCGATCAGCATCTCCTGACGCAGCGCCTCGGTGAAACCGCGCACGGCGAACTTCGCTGCGTTGTACGCGCTCTGGCCCGGAACGGCGATCAGCCCGAACACGCTGGAGATGTTGACGACGTGTCCGTCGCCCGACGCGATCAGATGCGGCAGAAAGGCTTTGGTGCCATTGACGACGCCCCAGAAGTCGATGTCCATGATCCGCTCGATGTCCTTGAACTCGGACTTCTCGACGGTGCCGTTGTAGGCGATGCCGGCGTTGTTGTAGATCTGGTGGACCGTGCCGAACTGCGCGACGACGTCGTCCGCGTAGGCCAGCACGGCTTCCCGTTCGGCGACGTCGAGCCGATCGGACTTGACTTCCGCGCCGAGGGCTTCGGTCCGGCGGACGGTGTCGGCGAGTCCCACGGTGTCGACGTCGGAGAGCGCAAGCCTGGCGCCCTTCTTCGCGAGATCGAGGGCGAGGGCCCGGCCGATGCCGGATCCTGCTCCCGTGATGACGGCGACTTTGCCTTCGAACGTGCTCATGTGGATGCAACCCTGTCTGTGTCGGGGTGAACGTTCAGGATGTTCCGGCGCAGTGCCGCGCCGAGGTCGGTGACCGCCTCGCATGCCTCGGCGAGAATGCTGACCTGGAGGTGGAAGTCGTGCCAGAGGGCGTCGAACCGGCGGTGGTCGAGGACGCCCGCCGCGGCGGCGACGGCTGCTTCGATCTTGTCCGCGTCGACAGAGATCGGATCGTCGCCGGCGGTGTGCATGACGATCGGCGGCAGACCCGTCATGTCGCCGTACACCGGAGAGATCCCGGGCGACCTCGGGTCGTGGTGTCCGGCATAGCGCGGGGCCCACTCCGCCGTCATGGCCGGCAGGATGAGGGGATCGCGCAGCACCGGTCGCGTCCTGTCGACGTCGATCGCGAGGTCGGCCCACGGGCAGATCAGGCCGAGCGCAGCCGGGGCGGGGAGGCCACGATCACGCAATGCCGTCGCGAGCGCCAGCGTCAGTCCGCCGCCGGCGGAATCACCCGCGACGACAGTGGTGTTCGGGTCGAGTCCGTCGTCGAGTAGCCGGGAGTAGACCGCGACCATCTCCTCGAGCGCAATCGGGTAGCGGGCTTCCGGCGAGCGTGAGTAGTCGGGGATCACTGCGGTCGTCCCGGCGGCTGCGGCGAGGTGCGCGACCAGGCCGCGGTACCCCTTCGCGCTCCCGAGGGCGTATCCGCCGCCGTGGAGGTAGATCAGCGTCCCGCCGGTGGTGTGCGCCGGCTGCACCCGGACGACGGGGACACCGGCGACCGTGTCGCGCTCGAACCGGGTGCCCCGGGGCGGGCGAGCGGCGGCCGTCACCATCTCGACCATGAGGCGCTTCGCCCCGACGGACACGCGGTGGGACGCAAGCAGGGGTCGTGAACTGCGCAGACAGGCCCGGATGACACCTCGGTCGATGTTCCTCATGCCGGCGCCCCGAACTGCAGCAGCCCGTCGTGCACGGGGTCGTCGAGGAGCATCGTGGAGTCCTTCTCGTAGTGCATGAGAACCTTCCACGGCTCCTTGGACCCCTGGCGGGGCATGGCGTCCTAGCCGCGCTGCACGTACCCGGACTGCAACTGGTCGAGCATGCCGATGTCCATCGCGGAGTTCTCAACGTCGCGGGGCGTCGCGACGGTGTGGCCGCCCTCGTCCATGTACCGGAGCAGCCGGCACAGGTAGGCGCCTGCGATGTCGGACTTCAGGGTCCACGGCGCGTTGGTGTAGCCGAAAACCCATGCCAGGTTCGGGATTCCCTCGACGAGCACGCCCTTGTAGGTCATCTGCCCGTGCAGCGGTCGGGGCTGCCCGTCCACGGACAGTTCCATTCCGCCGAGCATCTGGATCTTCAGGCCGGTGGCGGTGACGACGACGTCCGCCTCCAGTTCCTGTCCGGACTTCAGCAGGATGCCCTTCTCGGTGAACGTGTCGATGTGGTCGGTGACGATCGACGCGTCGCCGGACGACAGCGCGGTGAAGAGGTCCGCGTCCGGCACCGCGCAGAGGCGCTCGTCCCACGGCATGTAGTTCGGCGTGAAATGGCTCATGTCGAATCCCGGGCCGAGGCGTCGTCGTACCTGCCAGAGCAGGAATCGGCGCATCTGCCGGGGCCACCGTCGGCATGCCAGGTAGAGCCCGCGCTGGAGGGCGATGTTGCGCTTGCGGCCGAACGAGTACACCCACTTGGCGGGGAGGAATCGGCTCAGCACCTCGGAGATCTTGTCGAGGGCGGGTATCGAGAAGATGTACGACGGCGAGCGCTGCAGCATGGTCACGTGCTCTGCATCGCCGGCCATCGACGGAACGAGGGTGACGGCGGTGGCGCCGCTTCCGATCACGACGACCCTCTTCCCGGTGTAGTCGAGGTCCTCGGGCCACTGCTGTGGGTGGACGCACCGGCCCTGGAACCGGTCCGTGCCCGGGAAGTCCGGCAGATGGCCGGCGTCGTAGTCGTAGTAGCCGGTGCAGCTGACCAGGAACCCGCAGGTGTAGGTGCGAATATCGCCGGTCGCCTCGTGCTCGGCCGTCACGGTCCAGCGTTCCTCGGCGGTCGACCAGTCCGCCCCGACGATCTTCAGGCCGTAACGAATCTTGTCCTCGACGCCGAACTCCCGCGCGGTGTCGGCGATGTACTGGCGGATCGACGCACCGTCCGCGAGCACCTTCGAGTCGTGCCACGGCCGGAACTTGTAGCCGAACGTGAACATGTCGGAGTCCGAACGAATACCGGGGTAGCGGAACAGATCCCATGTCCCGCCCAGCCGTTCGCGGCGCTCCAGCACGGCGATGGTCTTGTGGGGGAACTCGGCCGTCACCTGGCAGGCCGTTCCGATGCCGGACAGTCCGGCACCGATGATCAGAACGTCGAAATGTGTCGTGGTCATGGCTTCCTCGCGCTTCTGCCTGCTGGATTCGCAGGATGGGGTACAAACAGAATGACTGTGGGCCACGTCACAGGTCTTGACACTTCCGGACATGCTTTTAGCATTTCCCGACACCGCTTTCCCGGCGAGAGGGGAGTTGACCCCGTGGGAAGTCTGATCCGGGCCACGAACCTTTGGGGATACGGCGACCTGATGCGCGAGCTGGGCGCCGACCCGGAGTCGTTCCTCGCGCGCTTCCACATCCCACCGGGAGTCGAGCACGAGGAGGACGCGTTCGTGTCGTTCGAGTCGGTCGTGCACGTGCTGGACGCGAGCGCCGCCGACCTGGGGTGCCCGGACTTCGGGCTCCGGCTCTCGCACTGGCAGGGCTTGGACATCCTCGGGCCCATCGCCGTGATCGCGCGGAACGCGCAGACTGTGCACGGTGCATTCGAGGCGATCGCGAGCTACTTCTACGTGCATTCGCCCGCCCTGAAGCTGACCGTCGGGCCGCGCGCTGCAGGGGGCGACGTCCGGTTCGTCTACGAGATGACGGAACCGTCCATGCCCTATCTGCCTCAGGGGTACGAGCTGGCAATGGCCAACGGCGTCCGCATCCTGCGGCTGCTGGGCGGACCGGACGCGCGTCCCTCGATGATCTCGTTCGTGCACGACCAACTCGGGTCGGACGCCGCCTACCGGGATGCGCTGGACTGCCCTGTCCTGTTCGGACAATCGTGGTGCGGGTTCGAAATGCCCCGCGCCCTGGCCGACCGCCGGATCGACAGCGCAGATCCGGAGACCCGGCGCATTGCCACGAAATATCTGGAATCCCACTACCTGCCGAGCACCGCGGCGCTGTCCGAACGGGTGGCCGAGCTGGCCCGACGTCTACTGCCCACCGGTCACTGCAGCGCCGAGGCCATCGCCGACCAACTGTCGATGCATCCGCGCACGCTGCAACGACGCCTGGCCGAGGAAGGTGTGCGATGCCAGGACCTCATCGAACGGGAGCGTCGCGACCAGGCGGCGAGATACCTCGCCGAACCGAGATTTCATCTCAGCCAGATCGCCGGACTGCTCGGGTACACCGAGCAGAGCACCCTCAACCGTTCGTGCCGGCGGTGGTTCGGGAAGACGCCGAGGCAGTACCGGGCCGACCTGCACCCGTGAGTACTTGTTAACCGCGGGCGGTTAACAAGTACTCACGGGTGGCGAAGCCGCACTACTTGACGCCACCAGCGGTCAGGCCGGACACGATGCGGCGCTGCAGCAGCAGCACGATGATGACGAGCGGGATGGTCACGACCGTTCCCGCTGCCATCACGGACGTGAACGGCTCCTCGTGCGGCTTGCTTCCCGCGAACTGTGCGATCGCGACGGTGGCCGGCTGGGTCACGTCGTTCGACAGCTGGCTGGAGATCAGGTATTCGTTCCACGACGCGATGAACGCGAGGATCGCGGTGGTGAACAGTCCCGGTGCGGCCAAGGGCAGCAACACCATTCGGAACGCCTGCCGCCTGCTGGCCCCGTCGATCCGGGCCGCCTCCTCGAGTTCCCACGGCAGTTCCTTGAAGAACGCGGTGAGGGTGTAGATGGTGAGGGGCAGCACGAACGAGATGTTCGGGATGATCAGCGCCTGGTACGTGCCGAACCAGCCCATCGACGTGAACAGCTGGAACAGGGGTGTCAGGACGGCGACACCCGGGAACATCGACGCGGCCAGGATGATTCCGAGAACGACGTGCTTTCCCCGGAACTGCAGTCGCGCCAGCGCGTACGCGGTGCCGACACCGACGACCAGACCGATCGCGGTGGTGACGGCGCCGATGATCGTGCTGTTGACGAGTGCCCTGGCGAAGTGGTTGCCCGCCTCCGTCGAGAACACGCTCGCGAAATTCTCCAGCGTGACGTGGGTGGGCCACGGGGTGGTGTCGAACGTGTAGTCGGAGTGGCGGAAGGCGGTGACCACCATCCAGTAGACGGGGGCCAGACCCCAGACGACGATCACCGCCAGGCCCAGGTAGGTGCGGATGGAGGCGAGCGACGGTCCCCGGCGCCGGCGTGCCACCGTGGCCCGGGGAATCCCCGGTGTGACGACTGCTGTGGACATGGATCAGGCCTTTCGCTGCTGCTCTTGGGTGTCGATCACGTTGACTCCCATCACCTTCACCAGTACGTAGGCGACGGCGAAGATGAACAGGAACGTGATCGTGGAGAGGGCGGACGCGCTGTTGAAACCCTGGCGCATCTGGTCGATCACCAGGATCGACAGTGTGGTGGTGGCCGTGCCGTCACCGCCACCGCCGCCGGTGAGGATCGCCGGGAGGTCGTAGATCCGCAGCACGTCGAGCACCCGGAAGAGGACCGCCACCAGAACGGCCGGCTTGATGAGCGGCAACGTGATCGACCGGAACCGCTGCCACGCATTGGCGCCGTCCATCCGCGCCGCCTCGTAGACCTCGGCGGGCACCATCTGCAGTCCGGCGAGGATCAGCAACGCCACGAACGGTGTGGTCTTCCACGCGTCGGCGATCACGACGGCGAACCGGGCCGGCCACGTGTCACCGGTCCACAGGATCTCCGTGCCGAGCAGTTTGTTGGCGATGCCGTCGTAGGCGAAGACGAAGTACCACAGCTTCGCGGTGACGGCGGTCGGGATGGCCCACGCGACGAGGATGCTGGTGCGCAGCAGTGCCCGACCGCGGAACGCCCGGTTCATGATGGTGGCGAACCACAGTCCCAGCGCGACCTCGACGGCGACCGTGGCGACGGTGAAGAACACGGTGACCCACATCGACTGCCAGAACAGCGATCCCAGCGTACCGCCGGGGCAGGACACGGACGCTCCGGTCGTGTCGGTGCACCGCTGGAACAGCCAGTGCGTGTAGTTCGACAGACCCGCGAAGCCCTGGTCGACGAACTTGCCGGTGGCGGGGTCGATCGTCGGGTCCTTGAACAGCGACATCACCATGGCGCTGACCACCGGGTACAGAACGACGATGCCCAGCAGGATCATGGTCGGCAGGATCAGGAACATCGCCGCCTTGCTGGGCCCCTTCCGCGGTTGCGCGGGCTCCGGTGCGCCGGACCTCGCGCCGCCCCGACGTGGGGGAGCGGGCGTCTTCTCGAGTGAGAGTTCGTGAACGGTCATCGGCTGTCTCCTCTAGGACCCGGCCGCGGCGATCGCGGACTGGATGTCGGCGGCGGCCTGGTCCACCGTCTTCTCGCCTTTGATCGCGGCGTAGGCGTTGTTCTGCACGGCCCGGGTGACCGCGGGATAGAACGGGGTGACCGGACGGGTCACGGCGTTCTCGATCGACGTCTTCAACGTGGGGAGGTACGGGTACTGCTCGATCAGTTCCGGGTCGTCGTAGACGTCGGCGCGAACGGGGGCGAGCGATCCCTGCGAGAGGAAGAATGCCTGTGACTTCTTCTCCAGGAAGAACTTCAGGAAGTCCGAGGCGGTCGCCTTGTGCTCGGAGTACACGTTGATCGCGGCGCTGTGCCCGCCGAGTGTCGAGTGACCGGGTCCGCTCTTCCCCGGCAGCGGCGCCACCGCGAACTTGCCCGACACGGCGGAACTGCCCTGACCGTCCATCAGGCTGTACGCATACGGCCAGTTGCGCATGAACAGCAGGTCGCCGCTCTGGAACGCCTGCCGTGCCTGCTCTTCCTGGAACGTGACGGACTCGCGGGGGATGGCACCCGAACGGTAGGCGTCGACGAGCGATTGGAGCCCCGCCTTGGCTTCCGGGGTGTTCATCGTCGGGGTCACGCCGTCCGGTCCGAGAATCGACCCGCCCGCGGTGTTGATGGCCTCGGACGCGTTGACGGTGAGCCCCTCGTACTTGGCGTACTGCCCGGCGTAGCAGCCGATTCCGGCCTGCTGCGCCGTCCCGCACGCGCCGAGGAGCTCGTCCCAGGTCGCGGGTGGATGACCCACCAGGTCGGTGCGGTAGTAGAGCAGGGCGCCGTCGCTGGTCTGCGGAGCCGCGTACAGGACGTCCCCGTACGTGGCCCCCGCGACCGTCGCGGGAAGCAGGCCGGATGTGTCGATCGCCATCGGGCCCTCGAGCGGTTGCAGCCATCCGCGGGCCGCGAACTCGGCGGTCCACACGACGTCGACGACAGCGACGTCGTACCCGGAGTCGCGGGACTGGAAGTGCTGCACCAGGTCCTCGTGCTGCTGGTCGGCCTGGTCGGACTGCTCCTTGAACGTCACCTCCTCACCGGGATGGGTGGCGTTCCACTCGTCGATCAGCGGCCGGACGACGTTCGAGTTGTCCTTGCCCTGCACGTAGGTGATGGGCCCGCGGCCGTCCAGGTTCTGCTTCTCCGCCTGCGCGGCGGCGTCGATGCCCTGATCGGCGCAGGACGTCGCCGCGAACAGGACACCGACGGCCACCGCCGCGGCGGCGACGCGCTTCATCGCGATTCACCCGTTCCCGGTTCCGACAGCCACACCGCGGCGTCGGACGGGAGCGCTCCGCCGGTGATGCCGGCGACCGAACCGAGCACCACGGTCGACCCCGTGGGAAGTGCGACCGGCTCGGTGCCGGTGTTCACCCAGCACTGCACTGCGCCGCGCGCGAACGCGAGCACATCCGGGGGAGTGTCGAGCCACTCGACGGCATGCGGGGTGTCGAAGAACTCGCGTCGCAGTTTCAGCGCCTCGCGGTACAGCGTGAGGAAGGACTCGGGGTGGCCGGCCTGCGCTTCCGCGGTGTGCGGGGCCCAGTGCCCCGGCTGCGGAAGCCACGTGTCTTCCTCCGCGTCGAACGGGGAGAAGCCGTACGGCACTGCGTCGTTCGACCACGGGATCGGGACCCGGCAGCCGTCCCGGCCGCAGTCGGTGAAACCGGTCTGGAACCACGTCGGATCCTGGCGGACGTCGTCGGGAAGGTCCTCGACCTCTTCCAGTCCGAGTTCCTCGCCCTGGTAGATGTATGCGGTGCCCGGCAACGCCAGCTGCAGCAGCGCGGCCGCACGGGCGCGACGCCTGCCCAGTTCGTGGTTCGGTTCCTCGAGCGCCCAGCGGGCGCGCTCCCAATCGGTTTCGACCAGGTGGTCGGGCTGTGAGCGGGAGTAGCGGGTGACGGTGCGGGGAACGTCGTGGTTGGAGAGCACCCACGTGGCGGGTGCGCCGACGGTGGCCGCCTGCTCGAGTGCGTCGTCGATCACGGCGCGGATGCTCGTGGAACGCCAAGGGGCGCGCAGGAAGTCGAACTGGAACGCGGTGTGCAGCTCGTCGGGGCGCAGGTAGCGGGCCAGCCGGTCGTTGCCGGGTACCCAGGCCTCGGCGACGAAGACGCGGTCGGCGTAGGCGTTGGCAACGGCCCGCCAGCCCCGGTACACCTCGTGGACGGCATCCTGATCCCAGGCGGGGTGGGGGTCCGTGTGCTGCGAACCGGGAAGGCGCTCACCGGCATCGGGGAGTGCGGGATCCTTGGCCAGGCCGTGGGCGACGTCGATCCGGAAGCCGTCGACGCCCTTGTCGAACCAGAAGCGCAGGATGTCCTCGAACTCCGCACGGACCTCGGGATGCTCCCAGTTGAGGTCGGGCTGGGCGGGAGCGAACAGGTGCAGGTACCACTCGCCCGTGTCCAGGCGGCTCCACGCGGGACCACCGAACGCGCTCTGCCAGTCGTTGGGCGGCTCGTCGCCTGCACGGCCGCGGCCCGGGCGGAAGATGTAGCGGTCGCGTGCCCCGGGCTCGTCGCGGAGGGCGGCCTCGAACCAGCGGTGCTCGCTGGACGTGTGGTTGGGCACGATGTCGAGAATCACGCGGATCCCCAGCTCATGGGCCTCGGCGATGAACGCCTCACCCTCCGCGAGCGTGCCGTACGACGGCTCGATGTCGCGGAAGTCGGCCACGTCGTAGCCGGCGTCCGCCATCGGCGACGGGTACCAGGGATTGATCCACACGGCGTCGACGCCGAGGTCGGCGAGGTAGGGCAGCTTGGAACGCAAGCCGGCGAGGTCGCCGATGCCGTCGCCGTTCCCGTCGGCGAAGCTGCGGATGTAGACCTGGTAGACGACGGCCGTCTTCCACCAGGCTTCGGGGTGCCGGCTCGCGACGGTGGTTGCGGTCGACTCCACGGACTGGGTCATCGAATCTCCTCGGTGCGGGGATGGGATGGGTGAATGTGATGCGTAAACGTTTGCGTAAATAGCGTGAGGCACGTCACAGGGGGCTGTCAACTCGAACAGGGTGATTTCTTTTCCGCACTACAGCGCCAGGGATTCTGTGAGGAATCTACGCAAATATTTGCGTTGCTCGCTTACTGTAAGAACGTGATCCCCAAGCAGTCCGTCAACATGGCCGACGTCGCGCGTCGCACCGGAGTCTCGATCGCCACCGTCTCGCGCGCGCTGCGCGGCGAACGCGGCGTCTCCGAAGCGACGCGACTGCGAATTCAGCGGGTCGCCGACGAGTTGGCGTACGTCATCTCACCCGAGGCGTCGAAGCTGTCGGGCGGCGCGACGGGCCGGGTGGCCGTCGTGGTGCCGTGGATCGACGCCTGGTTCTATTCGCGGATTCTCGCCGGAATCGAACACGAACTCCGCGCCGCCGACCTGGACGTGATGCTGTACTGCCTCGAGGAGTCGTCCCAGCGCGAATCGTTCTTCGAACGGCTTCCCTTGCGCCGCAAGGTCGATGCCGTCATCGCCGTGGCGTTTCCGCTGACCGGGCCGGAGCGGGCGCGGCTCGAGGAGATGGATGTGACCGTGGTCGTCATCGGCGCGCACGCCGGTGGGTTCCCGTCCGTCCGGATCGACGACGAACTGGCCGCGCGACAGGCCGTCGGGCACCTGATCAGGATCGGCCACAGCCGGATCGGAATGATCCGCACCGTGGACCCGGAAGGTCTGTCCTGGGAGGGCGACATCGCCCGGGTGGCGGGTTTCCACGCCGCGCTCGCCGACGCCGGACTCGGCGACGACTGCACCGTGACCGTTCCCTGGGGAATCGAGGGCGGCGAGCGCGGCATGGAGCTGCTGCTCAGCCGTGCCGAGGTGCCCACCGCGGTGTTCTGTCATTCCGACGAGGTCGCCGTCGGAGCGTTGCGCACGCTGCGACGTGCGGGGATTCCCGTTCCGGCCGGGATGTCGGTGATCGGGATCGATGATCACCCGACGGCCGAGCTGGCAGATCTGACCACGGTGCGGCAGCCGGTCGGCGAGCAGGGGGCGGCTGCCGGCCGGGTGGTCGTGGAACTGCTCAGTGGACGGGAACCGGCAGAACGGGCGGTCGTGCTCCCGACCCACCTGGTGGTTCGGGGCTCGACCGCCCGCCCTGCGGAACTCTGACGTCAGCGCACGAGACGCTCGCCCGCCGCGTCGGTGGCGAAGATGTGCGAGTGGGCCTCGTCGACGCGGACGTGCACGACCTGGCCCTTCTCGGGTGGGTTGCGCCAGTCGACTCGTGCGACCAGGTTCTCGGTCCGGCCGTTGACGGTGGTGCGGCCGAACACGAACGCCTCGGAGCCGAGTTCCTCGACGACGTCGATCTCGAGTTTCAGTCCGCCGGAGTCGGCGATCTCGACGTGCTCGGGACGGATCCCGAAGATCACTTCACGCCCGCCCGCCGCGGTGAGGGCCTCGCGGGGGACGGGAACCAGCTGGTCACCGATCTGCACCCCGCCGTCGGTGACGGGCACGGTGAACAGGTTCATCGACGGCGAACCCATGAATCCGGCGACGAAGACGTTCGCGGGCCGGCGGTAGAGCTCGCGCGGGGACGCGCACTGCTGCAGCACCCCGCCCTTGAGGACGGCGACCCGGTCGCCCATCGTCATGGCCTCGACCTGGTCGTGGGTGACGTAGACGGTGGTGGTGCCGAGGCGGCGCTGGAGCTGGGCGATCTGGGTGCGGGTCTGCACACGGAGTTTCGCGTCGAGGTTCGACAGCGGCTCGTCCATCAGGAACACCTGTGGTTGCCGGACGATGGCGCGGCCCATCGCCACACGTTGCCGCTGGCCGCCGGAGAGGGCCTTGGGTTTGCGGTCGAGATAGGCGCCGAGGTCGAGCATGTCGGCGGCGTCCCCCACACGCTTGCGGATCTCGGCTTTGTCGTTGCCGGCGAGTTTGAGGGCGAAACCCATGTTCTCGGCGACGGTCATGTGCGGGTAGAGCGCGTAGTTCTGGAAGACCATCGCGATGTCGCGGTCCTTGGGTTCGGCGTGCGTGACGTCGCGGCCGCCGATCAGGATCTGGCCGCCGTCGACGTCCTCGAGTCCCGCGAGCATCCGCAGGGACGTGGATTTCCCGCAGCCGGACGGGCCGACGAGGACGAGGAATTCGCCGTCCTCGATGTGCAGGTCGAGTTGATCGACCGCCGGGACGTCCGAGCCCGGGAAGAGCCTGGTCGCGCGGTCAAAGGTGATTGTTGCCATGAGAAATGAATCCCTCCACCGGCAGGAACGTGCCGGACGATCCGAGTGTCAGGGGCGAGTCGGCTTGTGCCGACGGGAGAGAACTATGGCGCAGATCACAGGGCTTGTCCACTCGGGCGTGCGGCGGCCGGCGGGTTTCCGTCACCGCGTCGCCGTCGCCCCACTGCCACTCCGGACGAACGGGACGCTCGTTGCGTCAGATCGAACGAGCGTCCCGTTCGTCCGATCGCGAAGCGGCTGATCGGGGGCTGACATACCCACCACTTTGTTCTCAGAAAAACCAAAGTACGTATTGATAACGAGCTAAAGGTCCTCTAGTGTCAGCGTGACACCGCTCACTCGGAGATTTGAAGAGGACACGAGACATGGCTCTGACAATTGGCATCGACGTGGGTGGCACGAAGATCGCAGCCGGCGTGGTCGACACCGACGGAGTCATCCACCGGATGGTGCGTCGTGACACCCCGTCCCACGATGCGCGCTGTGTCGAGAATGTCATCGCCGAACTCGTCCGCGAGCTGGCGGATACCCACGCGGTGCAGGCAGTCGGCATCGGCGCGGCCGGCTTCGTCGCCGCGGACCTCAGCACCGTGCTCTTCGCCCCCAATCTGGCCTGGCGTAACGAGCCTCTGGGCGCGGTGGTCGAGGCGGCGTGCGGACTGCCGACGGTGGTGGAGAACGACGCCAACGCCGCGGCGTGGGGCGAGGCACGCTTCGGGGCCGGGCGGACAGGGCAGACCGTCGTCGTGCTCACCGTGGGAACCGGGATCGGCGGCGGCATCGTCATCGACGGCGTCCTCCATCGCGGCAAGTTCGGTGTGGCCGCGGAATTCGGGCATCTCAACGTCGAACCGCACGGCCGCCGCTGCGGTTGCGGCAACCACGGCTGCTGGGAGCGTTACGCCAGCGGGCGGGCACTCGTACGCGAAGCGCAGGATCTCGCGAACGTGTCGCCCGGTTTCGCCGCCGACCTTCTCGCCCGCGCCGGCGGACGGGCGGACGCCATCACAGGTCTGCACATCACCGCGGCGGCGCAGGACGGTGACCCCGCCGCGCTCGAGTGTTTCCGGGTGATCGGTTCCTGGCTGGGTCACGGCATGGCGGACATCGCGGCGTTCTTCGACCCCGACCTGTTCATCATCGGCGGGGGAGTCTGCGAGGCGGGCGAACTGCTGCGCGGTCCCGCCGCCGCCGCGTTCGAGAACCGTCTCACCGGACGCGGACACCGACCGGTCGCCGAGGTGCGACTGGCTGAACTCGGCGCGAACGTCGGCATCGTCGGCGCCGCCGATCTGGCCCGGGAACGAGTTCTCGGGCTCGCACACAACGGCTCACGAGTATCTGGAGGAGTGCAATGTCCAATCGGTTGAGTCTTCCCATTCCGGTCGCCGAGGTGTGGGACTGGCAGAGGGACGCCGCGTGCCGCGGCTACGAGTCGTCCACGTTCTTCCACCCCGACCGCGAACGTGGCCGGGCACGCGAGATGCGGGACTTCCGCGCCAAGATGATCTGCCGCGGATGCCCCGTGCTAGTACAGTGCCGGGAGCATGCGCTCAGTGTCGGTGAACCGTACGGCATCTGGGGCGGGCTCTCCGCGAACGAGCGCGAAGAGCTGCTCGCCAATCACCACGGCCGGGTGGACGAGGCCGTCGCGGAATCCTTCGGATTCGATCTGGCGCGCCAGGCCTGAGCGCGAGCGGTCAGCTTCCGGCAGGCAGCATGACCACTCGGCTGTTGTCGGTGTCCGCGACGTACACGTCGCCTCGGCTCGACACGGCGATCCCCTCCGGCTGGTCCAGCCCGGAGAACGGGAGAACCTGCTGCTCGTCCGAACCGGCGGCCAGCCGCAGAATGCGATTGTGGTTCTGATCGATGGCGTACACGGTTCCCTCGTCGTTGACCGCGACACCACCGACGCTCTGGAGGTCGGTGAACGGCAGAAAGCTCTGGGCGTGGGTGGCGGCGTTCCACGCGAGAACCTTGTTGGGCGTGCCGACGTAGAGATCCCCGTGTTCACTGACGGCGACGGCGAACGGGCCGATCACCGTCAGCGGCACCGCGACGGGCGCCGCGGTGACGTCGTGCAGGGCCATCACCCGATTGTTCAGCGTGTCGGCGACATACAGCGTGGCGTCCGGTCCGAGTGCGATTCCGAACGGCTGGTCGAGGCCGCCGAACGGCATCGGTACCTGGGTGCTGCCGTGCAGCATCGTCACGGTGTTGGTCACGAGATCGGAGACGTACACGTCGCCGGACGCACCGACCGCGACTCCCTGCGGAACCTCGAGTCCGGTGAAGGGAAGAACTGTCTGCTCGTACGTCCCGGCGCTCACTTTCAGGACCTGTTTGGCCGCGCTGTCCGCGATGTACAGGTCCCCGGTGCCCGAGACCGCGAGCCCGGCCGGACCCTGTAGACCGGTCAGCGGGAGCACGACCTGCGCGCTCGTCGACTCCTCGCCCGGCCAGGCGACATAGGCGACGGCGGCGGCAACGAGGACGCCCGCCAGCAGAACGGCGAGCAACCAGCGCGTCCGCCGCCCCGCAACCGTCGTCGGTTTGGTGGGCGCCGCCCCCGCCTCGGTGTCGGGACGGGTCACGTCCGGACTGCTCGCGCGGGTGGTCGAGGCGGGGTCGGCCAGGGCAGCAGGCCGTGTCACGTAGGCGGGCTCGGTCCACTCGATCGCGCGGACGGCATCGCTGAACTCACGACAGGTCGAGTAGCGCCCCTCGCGGTTCTTGGCCATGGCGCGCGCGACGACCGCATCGACACCGGCGGGCAGCCCGGGGCGCACCACGCTCGGCCGGGGGATCGGTCCGTTCAGATGCCCGTGCATCACCGAGGACGCCGTGTTACCGGGATACGGTGGTTCGTTGGTGAGCAGGTGGAAGAAGGTGCAGCCCAACGCGTAGATGTCGACGCGATGGTCGAGTTTCTCGCCCTCGATCTGCTCGGGCGCGGCGTAGTGCAGGGTCGCCACCAACATCCCGGTGCGGGTCAGCTGATGCGTTTCGTCCAGTGCCTTGGCGGTGCCGAAATCGGTGAGCAGCACCCGTTCGGGGTCGCCCGGCGCGAGCAGGATGTTCGCCGGCTTCACGTCACGGTGCAGAATCCCGGCCTCGTGGGCGTGGTCGAGTGCCTTCCCCGTCTCGTTCACGATGTGCACGGCGCGCTCGACATCCAGCGCACCGGATCCGAGCGCTTTCCTGGCGTCGGTGCCGGGAACGTACTGCATCGCGATCCACAATCTGCCGCCTTCGCGTCCGCGGTCGTGGACAGTGACGATGTTGGGATGGTCGAGATGTGCGGCGTGGTCTGCTTCCGACTCGAATCGTGACCGGACGTAGTCGTCGTTCGTCCACGACGTGTCGAGCAGCTTGAGGGCGATCTTGCGCGGCAGGTTGGGATGCTGGGCGAGGTAGACGGTGCCCATGCCGCCTCGTCCCAGAACCCGTTCGATCACATAGCCGGCAAACACCGTTCCCGGTTCGAACTCGCCGCTCACATCGGCTTCACCGCCTCCCGGGACCCTCCAACCATTGAACCCCGCCGTCAGGTCAGTCCGGTAGCCGCCGCATCTCGATGACCGTCAGTCCCAGCGCGTCGAAGCGCGCCAACATGCCCCGGAGATCCGTGGGGCTGTCGACCGGGCCGTAGAGCGTGGTGTCACCGGTCGTGACGTCCGAGACGTCCAACTCGGGGAACGCGGCCAGCACGCGATCGGACAGGGCGCCGCTGATCAGGAAGGCGTACCTGACCTTGCCGGGCCAGTTCGATTCAGGACGCACCACGGCGGGCTCCTTCATTCGCATCGTCGTTCCAGAACTCGGTCAGAGTAGATTTCAGGGTGACCGACGGAACGGCAACGCGCCTCACCCGCAAGTGGTGAACCGGCTCAGAGCAAGCCGTTGTGTTGCGCGGCGGCGATGGCGTCGCGGCGGGACGTGACGCCGAGTTTGCGGTAGATCCCGCGCAAATGGGTCTTCACGGTGTTCACCGACACGCACAGATCTGCCGCGATCTGCTCGGCGGTCCGCCACGACGGAAGCTCCACGAGGAGTTCCAGTTCGCGGGGGGTCAACATGTCGGACGCGGCGCTCTCCGACCGCGGGAACGACGCCCGGAGCCTCTCCGCGAAGGGTTCGAGGACACCGAACCGGCCGGTGCTCCGCACGAGCAGTTCTCGGATCTGTGGTCCGCAGTCGTGGAACGGGCGCAACACCGACTGTGGCTCCGCGAGACGCAACGCCTCGGTGAGCGCGCTGTGGGCACGTGAATCATGTTTGCGGGCAAGCGCGATCGATGCGTCCACGAGCCACACCGCGATCAGGTTGGTTCCCGCCGCGCACTCCAGTTCACCGTCCAGGACGGGTTGGAGTGTCTTACGGGCCAGGTCGAGGCGATGAAGGTGCAGATGGACGATCGCCTCGACGAGCGCTGTGTCGCCGGTGGGTCCGAGGAGGGCATGCGTCTCGGTCGCCAGCTCGTGCGCCCACCCGGTCTCACCGGCGGACAGATACGCGTACTGGATGGCGGGCAGCAACACCGCCCGGATCCCGGGTGGTACCGGCAACGAGGACGACACGGGGCTCTCCGCGTGCAGCGTCGTCACCGAACTGTGCCGGTGTCCGGACTCGTCGAGACCGAACAGCGTGGCGGCGCCGTCGGCGAAACTCGCCGTCCCGGTGTTCGCGCGCCGCAGCGCCTCGGCGGACTCGGCGGCGAGACGGGCGGCATCGGGGTCCATCCGGATGTAGCGGCACCAGGAGTCGATGAGCTTCGTCAACTGGAATGTCGGATCGCTCGTTGCCGAATGCGTCCGGCCGATCGTGAGTGCCTCGTCCGCCAGTGCGGATGCCCGCACCACGTCCCCCCGCGACATCGCGATGCCGCCGAGAGTCCCGAGGCAGTACATGACGCCCAGCGACGCATCGCCGAGTCGAGCGTGAGCCAGCGACTTCCCGAGCACGACCTCCGACTCGTCGTTCCGCCCCAGGAACAGCAGCGCGCGCCCTTCCTGGAGCAGGACGAACGCGTCGAGGTCCGGATCTCCGCTCGATCCGACACCCACGCTGCGCAGCCGGTTCAGGGCGGTCTCGATGCCGCCGGTGCCGATCGCGGTCTGCACCCGGAGCGATTCGCGGAGCAGCAGGTGTAACCGGGACTCGGCGGCGCCGTCCACCAGCAACCCCGACCGCCTGCGGTCGAGAAGTTCGAGGGTGGACGTGGCCACCGGGATGTTGCCCGATGCGAGCGCCGCGGCGGCGCGGATGAGCCGCGCAGACGGGTGGTCCTGCGAAGAGCGAGGTGCTCGCGTGAGAAGCCGGTCGACGGCCTCCCCATGACCTCCGACGATCAGGGCCAACGAAGTCCGGGCGAGCAGCGCCACGATCTCGTCGTGATCACCGGAGTTCACCGCGTGTTCGAGTGCGAGCAGCCCGTCCCCGAATTCGTCGTGCCAATGGGCGGCCGTCAATTCGAGATGCTCGACTTCGACGTGTCCGATCCGGCTGATCTCCGCCCGCAGATAACTCCGCAGAAGCGGGTGGTAGCGATAGTGCGTGGGGCTGTCGGTGATTCGGCTGATCAGGAAATTGTGGTGCTCGAGCCAGTCGATGTTGCCGTGCGCATCCGTGCAGCCGGTGAGCTTCTCCGCGAGTTCGACTGTGAACGAGACAGGTACGGACGTGCGCAGCAGGAACTCGCGCATCTCGTCGGTCTGGCCGGCGAGGACCTCCTCGATGAGATAGTCGGCGACGGCCCGGCGGTCGCCCGTGAACTCGGCGATCAATCGGCTCGGGTCCGGGTGGCCTTCCAAAGACATTCCCGCCAGGCGAATTCCGGCCGCCCAGCCCTCCGTGCGATCCATCAGCGCGTCGAGATCGTCCGGACTCAGTACGACGTCGTGCTCGTCGAGCATCTCGGCCGCCTCGTCGGACGTGAACGCGAGATCCTTTGCCGTGAGCGTGAACAGCTTGCCGTCCAGGCGAAGTCGCTGCAGCGCGAGGGGCGGCTCGAACCGCCCGATGATGACTGTCCGCAGCATCGGAGGTTGCCAGCGCATGAACGACTCGAGGTCGGTGAGGACGTCGGTGTCGCGGAGGAGGTGGGCGTCGTCGATGACCATCCAGATGTTTTCGCCGAGTTCGTGCAACGCGGCCGACAAGTGCGCGCCGAGGTCCGGTGACTCGGAATCGAGCCCGGCGCATGTCTTCTGCAGGCGAGGATTTCCGGTGTCGGTGAGTGAGCGGAGGATCGCCCGGTGGACGACGTCGAGGTCGTTGTGCCGCTCCTCGATCGTGAGCCAGGCAATGGTCGGAGCGTCGTCGGCGGCGAGCACCTCCCGTGCCCAGTCGGCCACGGCGCGCGTCTTACCCGACCCGGCCGGTGCGCAGACGAGCGCCACTGGGCATGGGTGGGCGTCGTCGGTGAGTGCTTCGGTGAGCATGGTGTGCAGGCGGGTCCGGGTAACCGTCCGACCCCCTGCACT
Organism: Rhodococcus sp. NPDC059968; assembly: GCF_042738615.1. Classification (NCBI taxonomy): domain Bacteria; kingdom Bacillati; phylum Actinomycetota; class Actinomycetes; order Mycobacteriales; family Nocardiaceae; genus Rhodococcus; species Rhodococcus sp. NPDC059968. The sequence continues at coordinate 3,974 of NZ_JBHWUE010000002.1, read as the reverse complement.
CGAAGGTATTCGAGTACTCAGATGAAATTCCCCGAGAGGTGCTGCCGTCACGCCGACCCCCAATTCTCGCTGCACCGAGAAACGATCTTCGACAAACGCCAATCCCCGACGCCGTCGGCCGGTGGGAGTATTTTAGCGAGAATGCGTTGTCTTGTGTGGGTGAACGTATTTTCCGGCTGCGGCGCCCGTGCGCCGTTCTGGTTGTCCCAGCTACCAAAACGGCGCACGGGCGCGGAGTGCCTACGGCGTGACGATCGGGAACGTGTTGTCCGGTGCGTCGAGCAGTTCGGTGAGGACCAGCAGCTTCGACGGGTCGCCCGTCACGTCGATGCCCTCCAGTCCCTTGCCGGCGAACAGTCCGAGCAATTGCATCTTCGTGAGGGTCAGCGAGACGTCCGGTTGCGTCGTGGTCTTCGGCGCGAGCGTCTGGATGAGCGCACCGTTGGACAGCGTGGTCCGGTAGTGCGCTTCGGGTTCGGTGAAGTGCCACTCCGCGACGAGGGACTTGTCCCAGGCTCGTGGGCCGTTGATTCGGAGGGCGACGGAGTCGAATATTTGCTCGATCGTCAGGGCGCTCAGCATGTCTGCGCCGAGGTCGCTGAGTGGCGGTGCGGTGATTCCGCCGCGCAGTTCGAGGGCCCCGGTGAGGTAGAAGTTACGCCACGTCGCGTTCTCGGCACCGAACCCGAGTTGCTCATACGTGCGGGCCAGTAGGTCCTTGGCTGCACCGTCGGAGGGGTCGGCGAAAACGGCGTGCTTGAGCAGTTCGGCGGCGAACCGCAGATCGCCTCGCTCGAGGTATTGCGTCGCCTTCGACCGGACCTGTTCCTGGCCGCCCATGCACTGGACGTAGCGTGTGGCCGCGTTCTCGGGCGGATGCTGCCACAGCGACGTCGGGTTGCCGTCGAACCAGCCCATGTACCGCTGGTAGATCGCCTTCACGTTGTGGCTGACGGATCCGTAGTAGCCGCGTGCGTGCCAGGCGCTTTCGAGCGCGGGTGGCAGCGGGAAGTCCTCGGCGATCTCGATTCCCGTCATCCCCGCGTTGAGCATTCGCAGCGTCTGGTCGTGCAGGTACTGGTACAGGTCGCGCTGCTGCGACAGGAATGTCACCACCCGGTCGCGACCCCACGTCGGCCAGTGATGGGAGGCGAACGCGACGTCGTAGTCGCCGTCGAACATCTCGATCGCCTGATCGAGATATCGCGACCAGGCGCGGGGATTCCGGACCAGCGCGCCCCGCAACGTGAGGAGATTGTGCAGATTGTGGGTGGCGTTCTCGGCCATGCACAGTGCCCGGTGGTCCGGGAACAGGAAGTTCATCTCGGCGGGGGCCTCGGTTCCCGGCGTCACCTGGAAGATGATCCGGATACCGTCGACGGTCTCCTCCTGACCGGTGTGGGTGATGTCGACGGTCGGTGGGATCAGTCCGGGCCGACCCGTCGAGGTGTTCGTTCCGAGCCCCGCCCCGAGGTGCCCGCGCGGACCCTTGGGGAGCAGCGGTCCGTACATGTAGGTGGCGCGCCGGCCCATTGCAGTTCCGGCATAGATGTTTTCGGAGACCGCGTGTTCGAGGAACCCCTCGGGGGCGAGGATCGGGACGTCGCCGCGACCGTCCGGGAGTACGCCGACGACACCGCCGAAGTGATCGATGTGGGAGTGCGTGTAGATCACTCCGGTGACGGGCCGATCGCCACGGTTCTTCCGGTACAGCGCGAGCGCGGCGGCCGCGGTGTCCTGCGAAATCAGCGGGTCGATGACCAGGACACCCGTCTCGCCCTCGACGATCGTCATGTTGGACAGGTCGATACCGCGTAGCTGGTAGATGCCCTCGGTGACCTCGTACAGACCGTCCTTCGCGCACAGTTGCGACTGACGCCAGAGGCTCGGGTGGGCGGTGTCCGGACAGTCACCGTTCAGGAACGAATACTCCTGCATGTCCCACACCACGCGACCGTCCCCGTCCGTGACGGTGCAGGGGTCGAGGCGATCGACGAAACCGCGGTCGGCGTCCTCGAAATCGGTGGTGTCCGAGAAATCGGGTGTCATGATTCTTCCTTTTCGTGTCTCGGTGGGGCAGGGGCAGTGACCGGTGGAGGGGGAGGGGGAGCGCTGCTGAGGATCGTGTTCACCCACCGCGTGGACGGGTCGATGTCGATCAGCAGCGCCTTCGCCATCAGGGTCAGCGGGATGGCCAGGATCGCGCCGAGGGGCCCGAGGATCCACGTCCAGAACACCAGCGACAGGAACGTGAACGTCACGGACAGGCCCACCGCGTCACCGACGAACTTCGGCTGGATCACGGACTGGATGATGACGTTGATGACGCTGTACACGACGATGACCGTCAGCATCAGTCCCGGACCACCCTGGAGCAGCGCGAGCAGGGCGGGCGGAACGAGCCCGAGGACGAAGCCGACGTTCGGGATGTAGTTGGTGATGAACGACAGCAGTCCCCACAGGATCGGCAGCGGAATCCCCAGCGCCCACAGTGCCCCGGTGTCGATGACGGCGACGATCAGTCCGAAGACCGTGGACACGATCAGGTACTTGCGGGTGCCGACGGAAAAGGCGGAGAGAGCGGTGGCGATGTCGGGGCGCATCTGAGTGACGATCCGCATCCGCGAACCGTAGGAGCTTCCGTCGACGGCCATGAACAGCAGAAGGGCGAGGACGAACAGCAGATTCGAGAAGACACCCAGCATCGCCTGCAGGATCCCCTCCACGAGACCGAACACCTTGCTGTAATCCACCTGGGAGAGCAGGGTCTGGGCGTCGGTGGAATTCACACCGTTGCTGTTCAGGAAACTCTGGGCGCTGTCGATGAGGGCGGTGAAGTCGTCCGCGTACTCCGGTAGAAGCGTGGCGAGCTGGGCGACCGACAGGGCCAGCGACAGCACGAGGACGAGAATGATGCTGTTGACGACCAGGATCGCCACGATCGTCGCGAGCCAGGCCGGGACACCCTTCCGGTGAAGCCATTCGGGCAGCGGGTGAACCGCGACGGTGAGCATGAGAGCGAGGAAGATCGGGCCGACTATCGACGCGGCCACCTGGATCCCCGCGACGGTGACGACCAGCGCGGCCAGGCCGAGAATCACGATCAGGCCCCGAGGCATCGACCACCGAGAATCCGGCGCCGCGCCGGATACGTCCTGCGGATCGGTCATCGCGTGTCCCTTCGCAACAATCGGCCAACCGGGATGCCCCGAATCGACTGTCGCACCCGGCCGACGACGACACATCATCCGTTGCAGATGAGGATCACCCGGCGCGGATGATGCCGACACGCCCCGAGAAGCCGCACGATTCCACTGTTCGAGTACATCCTTTCGAGAAGGGCATGGACATGACGACAACTCCGGAGTCCAGGACCACCAGCCCTGTCAAACAGGGTTTTGCCGCAGGAACGTCGCTGGCAGCGGCGATATTGCTGCTGACCGTCGGCGTGATCTCCTTCTTCCAGGGCATCGCCGCGGTCGCCTCCGACAACCTGCTGGTCATCGGCGTCGAGTACACCTACCAGTTCGACACCACCGCGTGGGGATGGATCCACATCCTTCTGGGCGTCATCCTGGTCATCAGCGCGATCGGCCTCATGACGGGCGCCACCTGGGCCCGTGTCGTGGCAGTCTGCATCGCCGCGCTGTCGATCCTCGCGAACTTCCTCTGGCTGCCCTACTACCCGCTGTGGTCGATCCTGATCATCGCGCTCGACGTCGTCGTGATCTGGGCGGTCACCACCTGGGACACCGCCAGGGACTAGAGCGTGTCTGCTATTTACGGACACGATGATGAATGACGAGCGCAGCGAAGAGTACGCCACCGAGGTAGGTGGTGGCGTACTTGTCGTAGCGAGTGGCGATGCCACGCCACTGCTTGAGACGCCCGAAACCACGCTCGACGGTGTTGCGTTCGCGGTAGCGGTCCTTGTCGAACGCCGGCGGTCGACCCCCGGCCGATCCTTTCGCCTT